>JAMCWK010000107.1 GCA_023481105.1 Acidobacteriota bacterium
GGATTTGCGCTGGAAACTCTGGCCGCTTTTCACGGTGGATAAATATCCGTGGGTGCAAGTTCCCGCGGGCGAAATCGGCGTGGTCATCGCGCAAGTGGGCGCGCCGCTGCCGATTGGAGCCAAGTCCGCCGTCTTCAAGAAAGAGTTCGCCAACTTCTCCAACCTGCGCGCGTTCGTCGCGGGCAGCGGACAGAAGGGCGTGCAGCGTCCCGTGCTGCCGCCGGGCACGCTGGTACCGATTCATCCAGTGGGCTTCCTCGTCGTGACGAAGAACGAAGTGTACGGCCTGCCGGTGTCGTCGGACCTGCGCGTCCCGCATGGCGGGACCGGTCGCAACATGAAGCTCTTGCCCGCCGCGCTGGGCTTGCATCCGCAGCAGCTTGAACTGGTGCGCATCGAGCCGCAGCCGCGCGGCAAGGACGGCATGGTGGACATGGTCGGCATCGTGACCACGTTCGAAGGCGATCCGCTTCCTTCCGGCGACATCGCCAGCCGCCTCGGCGGCTATGCCGACGTGGCGCAACTCGAAAAATCCGGCGAGAACGACGCCGAAATTATCGAGACGCTGCTCGGCAGCAAGAACAAGCTGCACAACAACTATCAGGACTTCCAGGCATTCCTGGAAAACGGCGGGCACATCGGCTTGCAGCACGACCCGCTGCTCTACGGCGCCTACGCGCTCAATCCGTTCCTGGTGAGCGTGGAGATGGTGCCGATGCTCGTCGTGCAGCAGGGCCAAGTGGCGGTGATCAAAGCCTATGTCGGACTGGTGACGCAGGACACCAGCGGCGCCGAATTCAAATTCGGCTCGCTGGTGCGCCCGGGCCATCGCGGCATCTGGCAGGAACCGCTGCGCACCGGAAAATATCCGCTCAACCCGCGCTGCTATCAGGCGGAAATCGTGCCCACGGCGATTCTCACTCTGAACTGGGCCGAAGCCGTCAGCGAAGCGCACAACCTCGACGCGCAGCTCCAGCAAATCGTGGCGAAGTCGAACGAAGGGTTCGTCTTCAAGATTGATTTGCAGGTGCAAATCCACGTGCCGGACACGAAAGCCCCGCGAGTGATTTCCATGGTCGGCACGATGCAAAACCTGGTCAACGAAGTGTTGCAGGCGGCGGTCGGCAATCACTTCCGCGACAAATTGCAGTCCATGCGCGCCATCCGCTTCATCGAGACGCGCCAGCAGGTGCAGGAGGAAGCCTTCCTGCACATCCGCGCGCAGATCGAACAGTACCAGGTGGAAACGCGCGGCGTGTACATCCAGGACGTCATCCTGCCGGCGGAGCTCGTGAAGGTGCTCACCGAACGCGAGATCGCCAACCAGGAGATCGAAACGTTCAAGAAGCAGCGCTCCGCGCAGGATGAACGCATCGCCATGGAAAACGCCAAGGGCACGGCCGATATGCAGGCCGACCTGGCGCGCTCCAAGGTGGGCGTGTCCATCAAAACCAACAACGCCGACGCGCGCATGGCCGAAGCCACCGGTGAAGCGGAATACATCCGCAAGACCGGCGCGGCCAAGGGCGCGGAGGTCGAAGCCGTCGGCCTTGCGCGTGCGAAGGGCTACGAGGCGCAAGTCGCGGCGCTGGGACAGACGCCGACCGCGCTGGTCAACGTCGTCAGCGCGCTGGCGGAAAAAAACGTGCGCTTCGTGCCCGAAGTGCTCGTCACCGGCGGCGACGGTCACGGCGCGATGGACGGCCTGGCCGCTGCCGCCATGAAATGGATCACGTCGTCCGCTGCTGAGGCGCAGCCGCGCCAGGAGAAAAAGTAATGTGCAGGGGGTGGCTCTTCTGGTTGCTGCTGGCGATGCAGGTGTTCTGGCTGATCTTCGGGCTGGTGCCTTTGCTTCGCTGGTGGCTGGAGTGAGGTAGCGCCGGGTGCCCCGGTTTCGTCCCTTCTTTTGGGATGGGCCGGGGCCGCCCAGTGTATCCATGTTTGTGAAATGAGCGCAGGCATCCCCGCGGCACGTCTCCGGTGCTAAAATGCAAGCAGGATGCGCCCGCTTGCCCTGAGGCGATTTCCCGAAGGGCAGCTCAGCGGACGTGTATAGCCGGTGCGCCCGTAGCTCAGCTTGGATAGAGCGTCTGCCTTCTAAGCAGAGGGTCGGGAGTTCGAGTCTCCCCGGGCGCGCCATGTATTTCATTCCACTTTGCATTTCGTTCTCGTTCGCGCAAAATATGCCCCGCTGGAATACGTCTGCATTTTTTGAGGAGAGCCCATGCGCAAAATCATTTTGAGCGGGATGGTGGTGCTGCTGATGGCGACCGTGTGCGCGGCGCAGGAGACGCCGACGGAGCGCGAAGCCGCGCGCGACGTAGTGAAGCAAATTAACGAGCTGGCGCAAACGCTCGGCGTGCAGCCCATGGTCGCCAAACTGACCGCGCCGAACAAGCAGCGCGATGAAGTGGTCGCGCGCGTCAAGCAGCTCATGGACACCGAGTTGATGGCCATGAGCGACTGGATTACGCGGCATCCGGAAATCGGCTTCGAAGAAAAGCAGGCCGTCGAAAAACTGACCGCGTACTTGAAGGCGCACGATTTTGACGTGAGCATCGGCGTAGGCGAATTGAAAACGGCGTTCGTCGCGAAATACAAAAAAGGAACGCCCGGGCCGAACCTCGGCGTCATCGTGGAGTACGACGCGCTGCGCGGCACGAAAGGCGCGTTCCACGGTGACCAGCACAGCGGACAAGGCCCCGTTGGTTTGGCGGCGGCGATCGCCATCGCCGAATTTCTGACGCGCACAAATACGCCCGGCACGGTCACCGTGTACGGCTGCCCGGCGGAAGAGATGATGCCGCCGGAATCGAAGACCGTGATGATGGACGCGGGCGTGTTCAAGGGCGCGGACGTCATCGTGCGCAGCCACGCGACGATGAATACGTCGCGCTCCGCCGCGGGCTTCGGCACGTGCTGCCTGAACATTGACGGCATTAAATACACTTTCTACGGCGCGCCCGCGCATCAGATGACCGCGTGGAACGGGCGCAACGCGCTGACCGCGGTGATCAAGTTCTTCAACAACATTGACGCCGTGCGCAGCAACATGCGTCCCGAGACGCGCATACAAGGCGTGATTACCGAAGGCGGCGCGGCGCCGAACGTCGTGCCGGACAAAACCGTCGCCGATTTTTACATTCGCTATCCCGACGCGGTTTATCTCGCGCAAGTCACCGCGTGGGTGAACGACGCGGCGCGCGCGGCGGCGCTGGCGACGGGAACAAAAGTAAAAATTGATCACTACGGGCGCGACCGCGACGGCATTTCGCTGGCTTCGCTCGAGGAGCTTTCCTTTGCGTACATGAAGATATTCGGCGCGACCGGCGTGGTGCCCGAGCACGCCAAGCCCAAAGGCTTCGAGGAAACCGGCAGCGTGTCGTCGCAAATTCCCGGCGTTGGCGTGGCCGCGAAGTCGTCGAATTTTTCCAACCACACATACGGCATGGAAGCCGACGCGCTGATCGAGGTCGGGCATCAGGGTTTCCTCATTGACGCGCAGACCATGGCCGCGATCCTGTACGATTTCGCCACGCATGCCGAATTGCGCGACGCGGTGAAAAAAGAGTTTTCGCGAATCCAAGCACTGTTTGGGGAGTACCAGAAAGCGCTGGAGAAGGCGTATCCGAAGCCGGAAATAGCCGAGCCGAAGTGATAGCGATCGGCGACGTCGTCAGGGCATGGCTTCAGCCATGCCGAATAAGTTCGTCGGGAAAAGGGGTTTTAACCCCTGAGGGGCATCCCTCAGCGGCTGAAGCCGCTATTGGTCGAGGCGCTGAAACGGCACGCCTGAAGGCGTGCCCTGACGAACTGTGCAAGTAGGTTGCCGGAGAAGCCAGGAGGGCCGCGTACCCTTCCCCTTTCATTCTTTTCGTCTCCCACCCCTGCTGTGAAGGGCGCGCAGAATTGGGCTGCTTCAAAGGAGCTTTTGGGTGAAAGGAAGGATGACTCGGCAATGTTGGTCGAACAGGGTGACAAGGGCCGAGAGTTGGTCTCGGCCAGCCGCGGCTTAGGTGTGCTATTATTAGCAAAGGTGATTGTTGCCTGAAGAACTCCCCAAGCCGTTTAAGCCTCCATTCTTCGCCAAGCCCGGCCCTCAATTTGAGTCCTCAATGCCACAATTCATGGCCTACGAGCTTTTTGGCTCTCTGCTGCCCAATTTGCCAGACTCGTACCTTCTCGAACAGCTTGGTCACAGAACGGCTGGAGCTTGGGCTAAAGAAAGCCTGAAATTATGGCAGCGACAGGTGGTGACTGCGCTCGAACTACTTGAGCGTGTGCCAGCTTCTTACTTTGGAAAACTGGCCGAGCTTATTTCCCTAACCATTGGGTCCTACTATGGGCCCCAGAAGGCCGCTTATTTTAGAAGCAAAGACGTGCAAGAGAAGGAAAAGGAGGAGGAACCCGAGATCCGGTTCACCGCCATTTTCACGCAATACCTTCATGATTTCGAGAACTTGTATCGCCACATAGCTTCCATTTACGCATTTGCGAAGGACGCTCTGTTTGGTGGAATGCATGCAGGTAGGCCAGCAAATTGGTATCTGGAACAGTCCGCCAAGACAAAAGTGGGGAAATTGGACTCTCCCGTTTCATTGAGTTCAGGCCCGGTTGCTGGCTTGATTAGAGGCTACGATCGGCATTTTAGGAATTCTATTGCTCACTCGTTTTTCCGTTTCATTGGCTGCGGTACTGTCGAGATGTGGGACAAGAACGAGAAGGGAAAGGAGACATGGCGCTCCACACTTACTTTTGAGGATTGTGAAGCAAAGCTAGAAACTCTGAACCTGACCATTTCGGCCCTTGAGGCAGCGTACTTTCTTTTCGTGATGCGACATCGTAGTCAATTATTTTCTGCTGCGCCTATGCCACGACCACCGCTGATGTCCGTGCAGGAGCGCAACGACGCAATATTCATCACGGCGCAGAGCTACTATCAGCTGGAAATCGTGGACATAAATCAGAACGTGTCCGCTCTCAGCGTTCGAGCCAAAATCATTCGGAATTTCGACATACCACAGACCGAGTCATTCTACGTTGGAGGACCGTCCGGTGCGTCCGCATATGACGTGGAACTGACGGTTTTCGAAGTTGAGCTTCCAAAAGTTGTTTTCGGCTTTGTTCGAAATATATTTCCATTGCTGGCTGGAATTGAAGAGCTTTCGGTAAATATTGTTGATCATGACGGAAAAGATTCTGGGAGACTTGTTCTCAGCAAAGAACAACTAGAGTACATGGCCAAGGCCGATGACAAGAAAATGCCTCTTGAGTCAATACCGACGAAAGAGAATACGCTTTCGCAGATTCGAATGAAGTTCTCACATCGAGGGAGGCCGTATCCCAAAAAGCCGGCGCAAACAAGAATCTTCGCTCCGCCCCCAAAGAAGATTTTCATACCTTAACTGCTCAGTTCCGCGCGTTTCGCGCGCACCATCGCAACTGCATTGTTTTCCTGAGAGGCACACTCGGGACTTAAACAGAGCTAGAACCATGTGTCCTGTTCTCTGGCCAACGATTGATCGTACGTCCGTCGATCGACTTGCGATAGAATGCGCGGGCGCGGCGATCCCAAAGCAAAAGAATGAAGGCAATAGGTTTAGGGCAGTTCCCTCCCCTCTCCTTCGCTCTCCGCTAAGCTGAAGTTTACTCTTGACAAGTCAATTTCGTTAAGTTACTATATGAAGTTATGCTTATACGATTGGCTATAAGTGAAGCTGAAGGTGCAAAGACGGAGCCCCTCGGCGCCAGTGTGCGCCGACTTCCATCCCGCATGTTGAGAATTGAATCAAATCCGCAAACCCATGAAACTACAGCACTTCCACGTTTGATTCAAAACGAATCAAACCGACAACTCCTTTTGTTTCATAGGATTGCGGATTCGATTGAAGGGGGGGGGTGTCCGAACTTGGGATTGCAAGCGCCACGCCTTCCCCGCCCCAAAGGTGCGCTACAATTCACCCGCGGGGGAGCAGCTTTTGTAGCGCCCGCCTTCAGGCGGGCAGAATTTGCCTTTTGTAGCGCTTGCCTTCAAGCAGAATCTGCCGGGCTAAAGCCCGCCGCTACATGAGTCCCGGAAGATTGGGAGAACGATGATGGCACTCATACAATTCACACGGAATCACACGGATCATTCGACGGACAAGGGGTATCAATTCGAGTTTTTCTGCGACCGGTGCGGGAACGGGTTCAAGACGGAGTTCAAGGCGTCGGTGACGGGGTTTGCAGCGAGCGCGTTGCGCGCGGCGGGCGGGATTTTCGGCGGGATACTCGGGCAGGCAGGGTCGAGCGCGTACGAAATCCAGCGCGCGGTGCAAGGCCCCGGGCACGACAAGGCGTTTCGCGAGGCGGTTGCGGAAGCCAAGCCGCATTTCCGGCAGTGTCCGCGGTGCTCGAAGTGGGTCTGCGGCAACGTCTGCTGGAACCAGAAGCGCGCGCTGTGCTACGAGTGCGCGCCGGATATTCAGACGGAGCTGGCGTCGGCGCAGGTGCAGGCCACGGTGGAGCAACTCAAACAGAAAGTTGCCGCGCAGGACATGACCGCGGACCTCGACCTGAAAGGCGAGGCCGCGGCGCGCTGTCCGGAATGCGGCGCGCTGACGCAGGGCGCGAAGTTCTGTCCGGAATGCGGCAAGCCGCTGCGGCCCAAGAACCAGTGCTCGAAATGCGGCACGAAGGTGGAGGGCGGGACGAAGTTTTGCCCGGAGTGCGGCAATAAAATGGGGTGAGGGGTTAGGGATTAGGAGAGATCCTTCGTCCCGAGGAATCGGGACTCAGGATGACGAGCTTGACCACTTCTTCTTGAGGCGGCATGTCGCATCGGTCCGGCACACTCCATGTTTGAAGAATCCAAGCCAAGACCGGAGGGGAAATTCCGCAGAATCCTGCGTTACACGTGGTTTATCCACGTGGCGGTGCTGCTGGCGATTGCGTGGATCTTCTATTCGCGGTGGGACGCCGACCGGCAAATCCGCGAGCGCGCGGCGGAGAAAAAGCGCGAGGACGACCGGCGCACGGTGGAGATGCTCGGCGGCGACCGCTTCGAGATTTTGCAGTTTTACGCCAGCCCGGGAATCGTCCGGCGCGGCGAACGAGCGCAGGTGTGCTACGGCGTGTCGAATGCGAAAGCGGTGCGCATCGAGCCGCGGGCGGAGGGCGGCGTGTGGCCGTCGCTCGCCCGGTGCGTGGACGTCGCGCCGACGAAGGATACGAAGTACACGCTGACCATCGAAGACGGCAAGGGCAACACGAAAACCGCGACGGTGGAAGTGAAAGTCTCGAGCCAAAAAACTCCCTAAGGTGTCTTCGGCTTTTTGATGAAGGGCAGCAGCATCGAAGTGCGTTCGCGGTACGACTTGTATTGGTCGCCGAAAAACTTCACGAGGTCGCGCTCTTCGAGTTGGATGGCGATAAGGATGTAACCGGTGGTGGCGACGGCGAAGAGCAAGTGCCCCGCGGTCATGCTCGGCGTCGCCCAAAAGGCCATGAGGAAGCCCAAATAAAGCGGATGGCGGACGTGCTGGTAAAACGCGGTAGATTTGAATTCTACGGGCGTGTACTCCTTGCCTTTCGCGAAGAGGCCGACTTGGCGCAAGCCGAACAGGTCGGCGTGGCTGACCAGGAAGGTGCTGATTAGAACGATCAGCCATCCCAGTCCGAACAGGCCCATCAACACCGCGCTGCCGATGGAGTTTTGCACGTTCCAGATGACGTCCGTCATCGGGCGCCACTGCCAGTAGAGCAACAGCAGACAGCCGCTGGCAAAAATGACGTAGGTGCTGCGCTCGATGGGCGCGGGAACAATGCGCGTCCACACTTTCTTGAATCCCTGGCGCGCCATGCCGCTGTGCTGAATGGCAAACAGCCCCAGAAGAAGCGCGTCAATGAGCAGCGCCTGCAGAGAAAAATTCCCCGACCCGGAATCGATGGATTTGGGGACAAAGATGTTGCCCACAAATCCGATGGCGTAGAGAAACGTGCCGAAGAAAATCACGTACGCGACCAACCCGTACAGAAATGCGGCGGCTCCCAGCATGATGAAGGTCTCCTTTAGAACAGAACTGCAAACTTGTTGGAAAAGGCCCGAAGCGTTTCCTGTTTATGAGTGCTGGGAACGAAGAGAAAATACTCCCAACCTCATCCGTTCGTCAATTCCGGCTTGTGGGAAATACGGGCAGCGAAGGCAGCCGGATTTTCGCGGCGCGCTTGCGTTTCCTCACTTCATTCTTTGACTTGTCAGCCGCGAGTTGCATAGAATCCGCGTGCCGATTGGGCGCACGCGGTTCACATCTACATGGGGAGCGCAAAGATGAAAAAGTTTCTGGGTGTGGTGATTTTGCTGGTGCTGTTTGTGCAGGTGACGGGCGTGGCGGCGCAAGCGCCGGAACAGCAGCGGCCGCCAGAAGGCCGGCCGCAAGCGATGAGCGAGCGCGTCGCAGCGGCGGCGGAAGCGGCGGCGACGAAAGAAGAATGGTCGGTGACGGAGCACACGATTCGCATCGGCGGGCAGGTGATTCCTTACAAGGCCAGCGCGGGCACGACTCTGCTGAAGAATGACAAAGGCGAGCCGACAGGAATGCTCTACTCAGTGAGCTACACGCGCAGCGACGTAAAAGACTTGAGCACGCGGCCGGTGTCGTTCGTGTACAACGGCGGGCCGGGCTCGGCGTCGCTGTGGCTGCACCTGGGCGCGTTCGGACCGCGGCGGCCAGTGACGGTGAACGGCGAATTCACGCCGCCGGCGCCGTACAAGCTGGTGGACAACAACGAGAGCCTGCTGGACAAGACGGACCTGGTGTTCATTGACATGATGGGTGCGGGCTACAGCCACGCGGTGGGCAAAGGGCAGGAGCGCGACTTCTGGGGCATTGACGAGGACGTGGCGGCCTTCGGGCAGTTCATCAACACCTACATCAGCCGCAACGGGCGATGGAATTCGCCGAAGTTTTTGATTGGCGAAAGCTACGGCACGTTCCGCTCGGCCGCGCTAGGGAATTTCCTGCAGGGGCGCTACTCGATGCACCTGAACGGCATCTGCCTGATTTCTTCGGTGCTGGACCTGGCTACGCTCACGTTCGGCGCGGGCGACGACCGGCCGTTCATTTTCTACCTGCCCAGCTACGCGGCAGTGGCGTGGTACCACAAAGCGTTGAAGAACCGTCCGGCAAACATGCCTGCGTTCGTCGAAGAAGCGCGGCAGTACGCGGCGGGCGAATACGCGGCGGCGCTCATGAAAGGCGCGAAACTCTCTGATGCGGAAAAAGCTGCGGTCGCGAAAAAACTTTCCTACTTCACCGGCTTGAGCGAAGACTACCTGCTGAGGGCCAACCTGCGCGTGACGCTCGGGCAATTCAACGTGGAACTGATGCGCAGCCGCGGATTGACCAGCGGGCGCATTGACGCGCGCTTTACCGGCTACACGCGCAACCTGCTGTCGGAAACCGCTCAGGGCGACCCGGAAGGCCCGGCGGTGGGCGGGGCATTCACCGCGCTGATCAATTACTACAATCACGAAGAACTGAAATTCGGCAAGGACAAGGTCTATAAGAACTCCGCCGGCTCTGGTGGCCAGTGGAACTGGCGGCGCGGAGGCGGAGGGCCCAGCGGAGGTGGCGGCGGATTCCCCGGCGCACCGAATACGCAAAACGATCTGGTGCAGGCGATGATTACCAATCCGCGGCTGTTGGTGCAGGTGGAGAATGGCTACTACGACATGGCCACGCCGTTTTTTGCGACGGAATTCACGTTCACGCACCTCGGCTTGCCCGCGGACTTGCAGAAAAACATCAAGCTGAATTACTACGACGCGGGACACATGATGTACTTGCAGGACTCCGACCGCGTGAGCCTGCACAAACACGTTTCCGATTTCATTGACCGCGCAACAAAACAGTAAGCGCTCATTTCCTGAAAGGAGGAAATGAAATCGGACAAATCAACTGGGGCCGCGTGATTGGCGGCGAGCTGTACAAGGAGTAACTGAAGAACCCAACTGCTGTTGCATCGGAGCTGCAAGGGGAATACGATTCTGCGCAGGAGCCTGCCATGAGTGACAACAAACCCGAAAACAGACTACCTGTTGACCGTCGTGACTTCCTGAAACTGGGTGGCGCGGCCACGGCCGGCTTTCTCGCGCGCGGCGCGCTGGCGCCCGCAGCGCACGCCTTTCCACCGTTGCCGGAAAATCCGGTGACGCCGGCGGCAATGCCCACGCGCAACCTGGGCAAGACAGGCTACCGCGTGGGCATTTTCAGCCTCGGCGGGCAGGCCGCCGTCGAGCAACCCAACAACGAAGCGATGGCCGTGTCCATCGTGGAGCGCGCGCTGGACCTGGGCATCAATTACATTGACACGGCGGCGATGTACGGTGGCACGGAGCGCTGGAGCCAGCGCTACATCGGTCAGGTGATGAAGCGGCGGCGCAAGGAAACTTTTCTCGCCTCGAAAACCAACAACCGCACGCGCGACGGCTCGCTGAAGCTGCTGGAAGAATCGCTGCGGCTGCTCAACACCGACCACCTCGACCTCTGGCAGCTCCACAACATTTCGCGCATGGAGCAGCTCGACCAGATTTTCGGCAAGGACGGCGCCATCGAAGCCATGCAGCAGGCGCGCGAACAAAAAATGGTGCGTTTTCTCGGCATCACCGGGCACGCCGATCCCGACGTGCTCATCGAGGGCATCAAGCGGTTTCCGTTCGACACCATCCTGATGGCGCTGAACGCCGCGGACAAGCATCACCTGAGCTTCATCGAAAAATTGCTGCCGCTGGCGGTCGAAAAACAGATGGGCATCATCGGCATGAAGATTCCCGCGCGCGGACGCATCCTCTCCACGTGGACGCCGCCGCCTCCGGGCAGTGCGCCGTCGTTCGGCGGAGGCACCACGCCGGGAACGATTGTAATGAAGGACGCGCTTTACTACGTGCTCTCGCTGCCGGTGAGCACGGTGATTGTGGGTTGCGATTCGCCGGAGCAGGTGGAGGAAAACGTGAAGCTCGCGCGGAGCTTTACGCCACTCAACGAAGGACAGATGAATGCGCTGGTCGCCAAGACCGAGCCTATCCATCGGCAGGCGCTATTCTTCCGGCGGTGGGCGTAGGAAAGGCACGATGCCGGCCTGAAGGCCGCCGCTACATTTGCCCTTAAGAAGTTGGCGCGAAGCCCCAGCGGGAGCGGATGTGGCGCTCGACGTTGACGAAGAAGACGCGGTCCACCACGTAGCCCAAAAACATAATCAGGCCCATGACGGCAAGCACCTGGGACATGTCGTTCAGGTCGCGGCCCATCATCAGCAGGAAGCCGAGGCCGAGGCTGCCGTAGATCATTTCTCCGGCAATCAGCGAGCGCCATGCAAAGGCCCAGCCCTGCTTCAATCCAGAAATCAAATACGGCAGGCTGGCGGGCAGCAACACGTGGAGAAACAGGCGCGCGCCGTTGGCGCCCAGGTTGCGCCCAGCGAGCATGTAAATTTTCGGGACGTTGCGCACGCCGGATTCCGTGTTAATGGTCACCGCCAGCAGCGAACCCATGACCACCACGAAAAGAATCGCGGCCTCGCTCAAGCCAAACCACAGCAGCGCCAAGGGCAGCCAGCAGATGCTCGGCAGGCTTTGCAGGCTGAGCACCAAACTGCCGATGGTGTTTTCCAGAAAATCGTTCATGGCGATGAGCAGGCCGAGCGCCAGCCCCAACACGATCGAAATGCCGTAGCCGATGGCGATGCGGCGCATGCTGATGCCCACGCCGATCAGGAAGGTGCGGTCGCCAAAGCCGAGGCGCAGCGCGTCGAAAACCTCGAAGGGCGACGGAAAAAGGAACGGCGACCAGATTTTCATCTTGTAAATCACCTGCCACACGGCCAGCAGGCAGAAAAAAAAGATTAGCTTCTCAATCCTTCGCCGCATGACTGTACTCCTCCTCGACGGCTTTATTAATCTCTTCCTTCAATTGCGCGAGAACCTCGCGCGCGGTGTGCGCGAGGTCGGCGTCTTCGAGATGCCGCGGGCGCTCAAGGATGACCGGAAAGACGGTCTTCACGCGGCCGGGACGAAACGTGAGCAGCATGACGCGGTCACCCAGGCGTACCGCTTCGCGCACGTTGTGGGTGACGAAGACGATGGTCTGCCCGGTTTCCTTCCACACGCGCTCCAGCTCTTCGTGCATGAGGTCGCGCGTCTGTGCGTCGAGCGCGGCGAACGGCTCGTCCATGAACAGCACGTCGGGCTGCGTGGCCAGCGAACGCGCCAGCGCCACGCGCTGCTTCATGCCGCCGGAAAGCTGATGGATGTAGCTCGACTCGAATGACGAGAGGTGCACCAGCCGCAAAAATTCCATGGCGCGCTTGCGGCGCTCGGCGCGCTCCATGCCCTTCATCTTCAGGCCGAACTCGACGTTTTGCAGCACGGTGAGCCACGGAAAAAGGCCCAGCTCCTGAAAAATCACGCTGAGGCCGGTGCCCGGGCCGTCCACGCGCTGCCCGTCGAGAAAAATTTCGCCGGATGTGGGCGTATCCAGCCCGGCCATCAGACTCAGCAGCGTGGATTTTCCGCAGCCGGACGGCCCGACAATGCACAGGAATTCTCCGGGACGCACTTCGAGGCTGATGTGCTCAAGCGCGATGACGCTGGTGCCGTTGGGCGTGGCAAATTTTCGAGACACGCCGGAGACACGCAGCTTCGGCTGCCGCAATTCTGCAAACTGCGGCAGCTCGAAGGCGGCGGAGGTCATCCGGGAAATGTCGTTCGGTTCACTCATGGAATGGGTTTGGCTCCCTTTTCTTTGAGCACTTCGTTCAATACGGACAAATCGTAGATGCCGGAGAGATCGGGCCGCTCGCGCCCGAGCAGGCCGGAATCGAAGGCCCACTTCGCGGATGTAAAAAGCGACACCTTCACTGGGTCGTTGGTCACTTTGAGCCGGGAAAAAGAATCGTCGAGCACTTGCTGCGGAAGGGCCTTGCCGGTGTCCTTCTTGAGCTGGGCATTCAGGATTTGCTTGGCTTGCGCCAGATTTTTGTTGATCCACTCGGTGAGCTCGACGTGCGCGCGCAGCCACTTCTTCACCAGGTCGCGGTGTTCGCGGAGGAATTTGGTGCTGACAATGACGTGCGCAGTGACGAATTCGCCGTTGGCCCACAAATCGCGCTCGTCGAAAAGTAATTTTCCTCCGGCCTCGCGGATCAGGCGCGAGGCCCAGGGCTCGGGCGCCCACGCAGCGTCAATTTGCTTGCGCAGGAAAAGCGTCATCTGGTCGGGGTTGGCGATGGGGATGACTTGCACGTCGCCGCCCTTTTCGCGCAGCCTCAGGCCTTTCGATTGCAGCCACGCGCGCAGAGCAACGTCCTGCGTGTTACCGAGCTGCGGCGAGGCCACTTTCCTGCCGTGAAAATCTTCCGGCTTGGTGATCCCTGTGTCGGCGCGCACCACCAGTGCCGCGCCGCCACTGGTGGCGCCGGCGACGATGCGCAGCGCCTCGCCGCGCGAGCGCACGTAGCCGGAGATCGCCGGGTTCGGCCCGATGTAGGTGATGTCAATTTCTCCGGCAAAAATCGCTTCGATGGCCGAGGGGCCGGCGTTGAACATTTTCCAGTCCACGCGCGCGCTGGGCGCCATGGCCCTTTCGAACCAGCCGTTGGACTTGCCGATTAACGCCTGCGAGTGCGTGATATTGGGAAAGTGGCCGACGCGAATCACCGCCTTGCCACCGGAAGCGGGAGATGGCAAAGAGGTAGAGGGCTTCGCGGAACAGCCGGCCATCATCACGGCCAAAAGAAGCAAAGCGAAGGCTGGGCACGCGGTACGAGGGCTGCTGTTTTGAGTGGGTGCGGTTCTCATCGTCATTTTCTTTGCAGCGCGGCGCTCCGTAAACAGTTTCAGTCGCACTCAATGTCTCCGCGTGCAAACGTCGGCGAGCGACGTGTGGTCCAGGATGCGGGCAGCGGAATTGCGCACGTCAAGAAACACGCGGAAAAGCGAAGAGTGCCGCTTGTCGTGCGCGACGAGCCGGCGCAGCATCTGCGCATCCCCGAAGGGCGCCAGCGGGCCGTCCATGGTGCGGATGACTTCGCCCAAAAAAATGCGGCGCGGGGCGCGCTTCAGGCGATAGCCGCCGTGAACGCCGCGCTCGCTGTCCACGAAGCGCGCGACTTTCAGCTCGTGCAAAATGAGTTCCAGAAATTTTTCCGGCACTTCTTCCTCGGCGGCGATTTCGCGGATTTTCAGCGCGCCTTCTGGATAGTGGCGCGCCAGGCTCATCAGGGCCTGCAGCGCGTAAAGTCCTTTTTTGGAGATCTTCAACGTCGCACCGAAGTAAGTCTATCAACTTACTAGACTATCCACGCCAGCAGAAAGTGCACGCGGGTTTCCATTCCCGCACCGCATTGCAGCGACACGCATGGCTGTCTAATGGTTGCGGAAGGGTCTAACTCCTCATGGATGAAGACTTTGGGGCTTGCCGCAGGTGCAGGTGTGAATCTGGAGCAGCACTCTGCCCCGCGGTACGCCGCCCGCATGTGAAATTAATTTCTTCTCCGTGGAAGGTTTTTTCCGGGAAATGGAATTCGCACCGCCAGCCCAATTCGGACCCAAACGTAAAGAGAGGTGAAAAAGAACGGGTGAAGCGCGGTGTCCCGCGTTTCACCCGCCTCTCGAATCGAGTCCGTTTACGGCTTTTTTCTGGCCTTGGGTCGCTTCTGCGCGTCGTGCTTTTGTTTGGCGATGTCGCGGCTGGCCTTGCGCTCGTCTTTGCGGATTTCCTTGCGCTCTTCCTTGGTGACCGTGCCGTCTGCCTTGGCCTCTCGCTTTTCCTCGCGGATTTCTTTCTCTTCCTTGCGGAGCTTCTTCGCTTCGTGCTTGGTCAGCTCCCCGCTCTTGACGCCCTGCTGGATGCGCTCTTTCTGATTCTGCTGCCGCTTATTGATGACCGGTGTGGCATTGGGATTCTTCGCCGGCGGCGTAGTCTGCGTTGCGGCTGGCGTGGTCGTGGTACTCTGCGTCGTAGTGCTGGTTTGCTGCGCGGCTGAGGTCCAAGCAGCGCACGCCACCAGCACAAACGCTACCAGCACGGACACGATTCTGCTCTTCATCGTTTCCTCCTTA
>JAMCWK010000133.1 GCA_023481105.1 Acidobacteriota bacterium
ATAATACAAAGTACTTGACATTGCCGCCGCCTTTGCGTATCCTTCCTCCATGTCGTTGCGCTCCAGCCCTCCCGGCCCCCTGCACGTGGCCATCATCCCCGACGGCAACGGCCGCTGGGCCATTCAGCGCGGGCGCCCCCGCCGCGCCGGGCACCAGGCCGGCGCAGAAGCCATCCGCCGCGTGGTGGACGCCGCCGCCGACCTCGGTGTCGGTCATCTGACGCTGTTCGCGTTTTCCTCCGACAACTGGGAACGTCCGCCGGGCGAAGTGGACGCGCTCTTCGCACTGGTGCGGCAGTTCATGCTCGACCAGGCCTCACACTGGGTGGCGCGCGGCACACGATTGCGCGTCATCGGGCGGCGCGACCGCCTGCCGGCGATTTTGCGCGCCGTGATTGCCTCCGTGGAAGAAGCCACTGCCGAGGGCCGCGGCCTGCAACTGCGCATTGCGCTGGACTATTCAGCGCGGGAAGAAATTCTGCGCACGGCCACGCGCTTCTACACCACGCTGGAAATTTCCCAAGAGGCCTTTGGAGAAATGCTGGCGCGGGTGAGCCATGCGGGCGAAAATTTTCCGGACGTGGACCTGCTGATCCGCACCGGCGGCGAGCAGCGGCTGAGCGATTTTCTGCTGTGGGAATGCGCGTACGCGGAGATGATTTTCAGCAAAAAAATGTGGCCGGAGTTCGGCGCGGCGGATCTGGAAGCAGCCATCCGCGAATACCACACGCGGCCGCGGCGCTTCGGGCGATTGCCGGAAGAAAAAGCCGGATAGGCCGAACAGCCACCAGCGGGGGACACGGGGAAAGTCACGGCCGAAAGCCATTCGAATTGAAGCGTGCGGTTGCATCTACGTTGCGCGCTGCGGGAGCGGCACGGATTTCTCGCGGGCGCGAGCTATGGCAAAGGCTTTGCAAATGACGCGCGTGGCGGTGGGCGTAAGGTTGTAGGCAGCGAGCTCATCTTCACGGACAAGGGCGACATCGGTGACGTCGCTGCCGGCGCGCGGCGAGCCGGAGACAGCTTCACAGAGGTAATCGGCAATCACAAAATGATATTGGGGGCGCGCGGGCGCAGCCTGCGGGGCGTCGAAATTTGTTTCGGGGCCGGGGGAAATGCGCTCGAAGATTTCAATCAAGTCGAGGACGCGCACTTCGAGAGAAGTCTCTTCGCGCAATTCGCGGCGAACAGCGTCGAGGAGGGTCTCGCCGAGCTCCAGCGTGCCGCCGGGAATGGACCACTGGCCCTTGAGAGGCTCCGTGCCGCGGCGAATCAACAGCGCGCGGCCGTCCACGATGACTACGCCCCCCACGCCGACGACTGGGTGATCCGGGAATTCGCGCTTGCCACCCATGCTCCGACTCCCGCGGGAAGAAAATCTTGACACCGGCGTTATATAATACGCCTGCCTGCTTGAAACTACCGAACCGGGGAGGAGGTGCCGTGTGCTGAAGTGTCCTGAGTGCGCAGCGGTGCTGGATGTGGACGAAGACGAAGTGGAAGAAGGCGAGATCCTGAACTGTCCAGAGTGTGAAGTGGAGCTGGAAGTGGTGCAGGTGAACCCTGTCCATCTGAACGTGATTTCCGACGAGGCGGATGCCGAGGAAGAAGAGGAAGAGTCCGAGGAAAGTCTCGACGAGGAAGAAGAAGAGGAAGAGGAAGAAGAGGAGCAGGCGGAGGGTGCGGAGGAATAGTGAGCACTCCAGCACAGCGGGAAAAGACACAGCATCCCTTGCAGGGCATTTCTCATCCTACCTGTGCGGGACAGGAATGAGGCCGGCATGAGACGGATGGCACTCACGCTGCTGCTGGCGGGTCTGGCCGGATGGGCTGGAGCGAGCGCTGCGAATGCGCAGCAGGAAAAGCCAAAGCGCCCGCCCGAGGTGGTCATCACCGGAACGGTGTTTGATGAGCGCGGGTTTTCGCTGGCCGGCGTGAGGCTGCGAGTGAACCGGGTCGGCGAACGAAAGGCGCGGTGGGAAGCGATGAGCGACCGGCGGGGCGAGTTCGGCGTGCGCGTGCCGCAGGGAGTTGAATACGAAGTCCGCGCCAGCGCCAAGGGCTTCGAGGAGCAAGTGCAGAAAGTGGACGGAAAGTCGAGCACGTACGAGAGCCTGGTGTTCCGGATGGTGCCCGTGAAGGAAGGGAGGAAGCCGTGAGACTGCGCATGACGATTTTGCTGGCCGTGCTGGCAGCGCTGCTGTGGCCCGCGGCACTCTGCGCGCAAGACAAGAAGCGCGAAGCGCAACTGCGCACGGTGCACGGCACGGTGGTGGACAAAGACGAAAACGAGCTGCCCGGCGGCGTCGTGTACCTGAAGAACACCAAGACGCAGACGGTGAAAACGTACATCGCGGAAGAAAAGGGCGAATACCGCTTCAGCGGGCTGGACCCGAACGTGGACTACGAGATTCATGCGGAAAAGGACGGGATGACGTCCAACAAGCGAACGATCTCGAGCTTCGACAGCCGGAAAGCGATTGTGGTGAATTTGAAAGTGGACAAGAGGAAAGAATAGAGCTACCTCTCCGTTTTTGAAGTTCCTGCCATGCAATACATTTCGTGAATTTCCAACTTGTTTCATCGCGTCAATTTCATGATGCCTAAAGGCGCCAGGGGGCGCGGCAAGCAGCGCCCCTACAACTGAAATCATGGCGGGGCAATTACGCGCACCGCGGCGGGGAGCACTTCGATCTCCAGGGGGGCATCGCCGAGAATTTCGCCGTCGCCATGGAAAGGCGAGCGGCGGCCGGCGGAAAGCCGCACGCGGCGGGCGCGAAAGCGGTGAATCTGCGGCCAGCGCAGATCGCCGGCGCGGAGAAGCACGAGTAAGGCTTCAAAAATGCGATTCCAGGGCAAGTCTTCCACGAAGGTCAAATCCATCCATCCATCGTCCATGCGCGCGGCAGGAGCGATGCGGAAGCCTGCGCCGTAAGTCGGACAGTTGGCCACCGCAGCCAAAAGCAAAGAGCCTTGCCAGGAAATGTCGTCTATCTGCGCAGTGACGCGGAGAGGTTGCGAAGTGGTCATGGCGGCGAGCGCGGCGGTGACGTATTTCAGCAGCCCAGGCACGCGGCGAAAGCGGCCGGTGGCGAGTTGATTCGCTTCGGCATCGAGTCCCATGCCGCCGGCGCCCATGAAAATCTGCGTGCGATTCCCTGAGAAGCTCACGCGAAGAACATCCACTGCGCGCGGCGTGCCGTGTACGAGAAGATGCGCGGCCGCAATCGGATCGAGAGGAATGCCGAGGCCCATGGCGATATCGTTGCCGCTGCCGGCAGGGATGCACGCGATGGCTGCGCCGGTGCCGAAGGCTCCCGTCAAAATGAAATGAAACGCGCCGTCGCCGCCGAGAGCCGCGACGCAAGAGTAGCCCTGCGCGGCGGCGCCGGCGGCGAGCTGATGCATGTGTTCCGCAGAAGCGGTGGAGCAAAAATCAGCGTGGAAATTTTGTGAGCGAAGATAGCGCTCAATGACCGGCTGCACGCGGAGAGCGGCACCACCTCCGGAAGCGGGATTGACGAGGACGAGAGTGCGCGCGGAAGTATTCATACGGGGCGGCGGGGCACAGGATGGGCCGGGCCTAGAATGGTGTCAAGAGCGAGTGAAAGTTGAAGAGGTGAAGGGCCGAAGAGTCGAAGGGTCCAAGAGTCGAAGGGTCCGACGGAAGAGCATACCCCCTCCCCCCTACCTGAAATGCGTATGTGTTGACTCCAAAGGACTTGGGAGCGAAACATGGCGTAAGTGTTGACTTTGCAGGACTTAGGAAGAGGAAGGGAGGAAGCTAGGAAGGGAGGAATGAGAAAGAGCAGGCGGGTTGGCGGTTGCGGGCTAGCAGGAATTCGGGCGGCAGGGGGTTTTATGTCCATGATGTCCAAGTAATTACAGGGAAAAGACTTAGCAAAACATTTATAAACTCTCCAACGGGCAACCGGCTGAAACGGAAAGGGTTGCCAGAGGGGGATCAATCGCCGTCTCGAGGGACTGCTCATGTTATAGCTTATAGTATCACTTTGCAGCATTACATTATCATATAGAGAATTTTTTGTCAAGAAAAAATAGATGTGGGACGGCGGCGCCGCCCGAATTTGCGCGGTGACACTCGCCCATGGAGTGTCACCCATCCTTCCGAACGAGAGCGCCTTTGCGAAACATAATTAGTGACAAAGATGTCACTATCACAGAGAAAGACTGCTCTTGCCGGGGAGCGCTGGCGGGGCGAACTGAAGCCAACAACGTTTTGACCCTTCTGAGGTTGCGGGAGTAACCTCCGCCGACGGAAGAGCCTGGCCCGAATCCCCATGAGTCTACTGCACGACGGTCAAGTGATCCGGGGCACGTACGAAGTGGAACGCATGATTGGCGAAGGTGCGTTTGCCGAAGTGTACCGCGTGCGGCATCGCTTTCTGGGCCGGCAGGCGATGAAGGTCTTCAAGATGGTGGGGATGACCATCACGGAGATCGAAGAGATGCTGGGCGAGGCAATTCTGCTCTCGCGCATCGGGCACCCCAACATCATTCGCGTGTTCGACGCGAACACCACGGAAACTTCCCGCGGCATGTGCGGGTTTTTCACGACGGAGTACATCGCCGGCGGGAGCCTGGAACAGTTCTGGAGATCGCACGGCGCGCAACTGGTGCCCATTGAAACCGCGGTGGAAATTACGCGGCAAGTGTGCCGCGGGCTGTCCGTGGCGCACGGAGAAAAACCGCCGGTGGTGCATCGCGACATCAAACCGCAAAATATTCTGGTCGGCTACGATGCGGACGGGCTGCGCGCGCGCGTGAGCGACTTCGGTTTAGCGAAACGGGTGAACCCGTTGACGCTGATGGCCAGCGCGCGCGGCACGCGCTGCTTCAAGGCTCCGGAGGCGATGCTGAATCCGCAGAGCGACTCCTGCGCGGGAGATGTGTGGGCGGTGGGGTGCACGCTGTACTTGCTGCTGACGGACCGGCTGCCGCTGGCCGAGGCGGGCGAGTTGGACGTGTTCGATCCGAAATGTTTTGAACGGCCGATTATTCCCGCGAGCCGATTGAATATCCGCGTGGATGCGCTGCTGGACCAAATCCTGATGCGCACGCTGGCGCTGAAAGCGGAAGAGCGGTATCCCTCCGCCAAAGAATTGCTGGAAGAACTGAACAAGTGGAAGCCTGTGGCGGCCAGCGCGGCGGCGCAACCCAAAACTATCGCGACATCGGATTTTTCCAAGAGCGCGCTGGGCACGCACACGCCACCGAATGAAAACAAGGCGCGAAAGATGGCGGGACGCGCGGTGCAAAAGGCGCGGCAAACCGGAAAACTGAACGACGCCGCGGACTTGATGGAAGAAGCGTTCAATCTGTGGCCGGATTTGCGCGTGGAGTACGAGTATCTGCTGCAACTGTGGAGACGTGGGCTGACGATGTAGGAGGCGAGAAAAAGCAATGGCTGATTCACAGAAAGGCGGTTCGCTCGCTGACAAGGGGTGTCCGTACTGCGGGTCGGACCGATTTGAAGTGCAGATCCGGCTGGGCAAGGGCGGGGAGATGGATAGCTCGGGGGTGCAGGTCACCTGCAAGCAGTGCGGGCGGCAGCTGACGCTGGATGAACTGAAGCTGAAGCAGGAGCCGGCAAAAGTCGAGGAGAAGAAACCGGCGGAAGTTGCCGCGCCGGCGGCGACGAAGAGTGCAACGGAAAGCCGTGGCGAAGGGTGGAGGACGCCATCGAGTGCGGCGATGGATATCTCCGTGGGCAATGATGCGGTGCTGGAAGCACGGCCGGCGTGGCGCAGCGGAAAAATCGGGCTGGCGCCGAATGGAACCTTCATCACCAACTTGTGGGCAGAAAAGGGAAGGGCGAATACATTCCTGATTGAAGTGTGCGACGCGCAGGGCACGCGCTGCGAGACAGTGCCGGACCGGTTGAACTACACAGTGGGAATGGCCATCACCGATCCGCCGATGATTCACTCCGTGGGCGTGGCGCTGGCCACCGGCGAAATGCTGAAATTTTGCGAGAAGGGAGTGCCGCTGCCTTCGCGCAGGCGCGAGGTGTTGCGCACCGCGGTAGACGTGAGGCGCGGGTAGACGGAAGCGCTCATCAAGATCCCCGTGGTCGAGGGCGAAAACGTGAACCGCGCGGACCGCAACCAGTTGATCGGAGTGCTGGAAATTCCTGCCACGAACATCAAACGGGACGTGCCTGCAGGCAGCGACATCGAGGTGACGATTGAGATTGATCAATCGCGCCTGGTGCGCACGAAAGCGTACATCCCCATTTTGGATGAAGAATACGAAACGGTGTTGAAGCTGGAGCGGAAAGGCGCGGAGCCGGGGCAGCTTCGCAAGGACGTCGAGCAGGAAAAAAAGCGGCTGGAAGAGGTGCGCAAGAAAGCGCAACAGACCGGCGACCAGAAAGCACAGCAGGCCCTCAACCGGATCAATCAGGAACGCATGGAGCACGATTTGGATGGGTCGTTGGCCGCGGCGCAGCAGGACCGCGACGCCGCGGACAAATGCGCGAAGCGCCTGCTCGATTTGCAATAGGCGGTGGACGACGCGGAAGACGCACTGGTGTGGCCGGCGCTGGTGGTGGAGGCGGAAGAAGAACTCAAGAGCACCATGGACATCATCCGGCAATATGGAAACAGCGGCGACAAGCAGAATGCCGCGGCGTTGGAAACAGAAACGCGGCGGGCCATCGATGCGCGCGACACGGATCTACTGCGGCGCAAGGTGGCGGAGTTGGGCGGGCTGCGCATCCGCGTGTTGCGCGAGCAACCGGGCTTCTGGGTGGGCCTGCTGCAATGGCTGGAACAGCGCAAGAGCACGATGCGCGATACTTCACAGGCCGAACAACTGTTTTCGCAAGGGCAGCGCGCAATTAACAGCAACGACGTGCCGGCGCTGAAGGCCGCGGTGCAACAGCTCATCAGCCTGTTGCCGGCAAATCAGCAGCAGGAGATGCGGAAGGGGTTTGGCTCTACCGTGATGTAGCGCGAGCAGAAGCATGATGAATGAATCTCCAGCGAGGGCTTCGAGCGGCGATGCGGGCGCAGCGTTGCACGCGTTGCTGCTCGAAGCACGCTTTGCGCAGGCTGTGAACCTGGCACGCGGCGGTCATTACGCGGAAGCGGAAAATGTTCTGGGCAGCATGGCGCAGGAAGGAGACCAGGCGCCCATGCTGCTGGACTTGCTGGCGCGGATCCGAGCACAGCAAGGGCGGCTGCTGGAGGCCGAAGCGCTGTGGACGCAGGCCGCGCAACTCGCGCCGGACAATGGCGCATTCCAAGCCGGGCTCGCGCGCATTGCGGCGCTGCAAAACCGTCCGCTGCGAGCCTGGCGGATTTTTTTCGTGGTCATCGCTCTGGCGATTTTGCTGGCCGCTGCCGGGCTAACGTGGAAAGTATCGCGAGAACTGGACGCCGTTCGCAGCATGGTGACGGAGATGAGGGAGAAAGGGCCGACGGGTGTGGCGAGCAAGCAAGCCGGCGTTCCGTTGCAACAGGAGCAATTCCACATTGCCGGCATTTCTTTGCGCGAGGAGCGAAACGCGCTGGTGGCGACTTTTGAGGCAGGCTTATTTTCGAGGGGAACAGCTTTCGCTTCTTTCTCTGGCAACCTGCTAACGGAATTTGGACGCAAGCTGGAAGCGAAGAGCGGAAAGGTCTCCGTGGAAATTACCGGCTGCACCGACGACAGCCCCATGCCGGCCGGCAGCAGATACCGCGACAACTCGGCCCTGGGAATGGCGCGCGCTGTGGCCGTTGCCGAACACCTGCGAAAGACGACGAGGCTGACGGCAAGTCAACTGCTGGTGCGCGGAGGCGGCGAGGCGAGTGCACCCTACGCGAATGATTCTCCGGCGAACCGGGCGCGAAATCGAACGGTGATCATTCGGATTGCGCGCGTAGAGTGAGACGACGGGAATCGGGCAAACCATTGCGGCGACAGGAAACACATCCATCCATCCTGGTGACATGGGCCCTGGCCAACGCCGAAGCGTGCCTGGCGGGCAGTTCGCAGATTGAACCCATCCATTTCTTTTCCGCCGTGCTGCAAATCCTGGACGATGCTTATCACCAGGCCGCCGAACGAGTAGGGCTTTCCACCGAACAAATCCGGGAATTGTCCCTGCTGGCCACCGAAGGGCGGGAAATTATCGGCATCCCGCAGGACGAAATCACTCGATTGCGGCGTTCGCTGCAAAAGACGCGGCAGGCCGCGGCGGGGCCGGAAGTCATGCGCACGCTGCACCGTTCGACGACCGCGCGCGCGTTGTTTGATCTGGCCGTGGGCTATGCCATGGAAGAGAAAACGCGCGCGTTCACGATGCTGCACCTGCTGCGCGCGCTGCTGCTTTTCCCGTCGCCGGATCTGGCGGGCGTGGTGCCGCGGCGGGAACAAACCAAGCCGGCGCTGACTTGGGAGACGCGCATCACGCGTTTTGTGGATCAGTTCGAGCTGGCGCGAATCACCATCGTGATGAGCGACATCGAAAGCTCCACGCTACTGAAAAGCCACATCGGAGACCTGGAAAGCGCCAAACTGTTTCGCACCCATGACACTTTATTTCGCGAGGAGCTGGCCAAGATTCCCGAGGCCAAGGAAATCAAGTCCATGGGCGACGGCTTTCTGCTGGCGTTCCGCTCGGAAACGGACGCGGTGCAGTTTGCGCTGCGGATGCAAGCACAGCTGCGAAGCCACACGCACTTGTCGCAGCACGGCATCAAGGTTCGATTCGGAATTCACGGCGGGGAAATACTGTCGCGGGTCGTGCCCGGGAGCAACCTCTCCGACCCCATCTTTGGAATTACTATCGACACGACTTCGCGCATCCTGACGCTGGCCGCCGGCGACCAGATTCTGACCGACCGGCACGTCCACGACGTGGTCGCCGCGCAACTTGAGGCCCGCCCGATTGCGGGCCTGAAACCGATCGCGTGGCGAGCACACGGCAAGTACTACTTGAAGGGGCTGGAAATACCCGTGGATATCTACGAGGTCGGGGAGGAGGGAATTGCTCCGTTCAAGGAGCCGAAGAGTTCGGAAAAAGCCAGCCAAGTTGCTCCAGAGACGGACAAGGTGCGACCCGTAGCGCCGCGTCCGGCGATGCAACGCGCCACGCCGGGCATCGACCTGTTCGGCAGAGATTTGACGGCGCTGGCGCGCGACGCGCGGCTTGCTCCGGTGGTCGGCCGCAACAAAGAAGTCAAAAACCTGGCGCGATTCCTGCAACGCACCACGAAGAGAAATGTAATCGTCATCGGAGAAGCCGGAGTGGGCAAGACCGCCATTGTGGAAGGCCTGGCGCAGCGCATCGTGGCCGAAAACGCGCCGCAATTCCTGCGCGAACTGCGCATCGTGCAACTCAATGTGGCGGACCTGGTGGCCGGGGCCAAGCACCGCGGCGACATGGAGGAGCGCATCCAGGGCATCCTGCGCGAAGCCACGTCCGACCCGAACCTGGTGCTGTTCTTCGACGAAATCCACCTGATGCTGAGTGCAGGGACGGGCGGAGGAGGGGCTCTGGACCTTGCAAACATTTTGAAGCCGGCGCTGGCGCGCGATGATTTCCGTTGCATCGGCGCGACGACCACGGAGGAATTTGAGCGCTACGTGAAAAGCGATGCGGCATTCATGCGGCGGTTTCAGGTGCTTCGCGTGCCCGAGCCCACTCCGGCGGAGGCGCTGGAGATTTGCCGCAAGTGGGCGCGGCGCATCGAGGAAATTCAAGGCGTGGCGTTCGAGGAAGATGCTTTGCAGGCGGCGGTCACACTTTCGTCGCAGCTCATCCGCGGGCGCGCCCTGCCCGATAAGGCCATTGACCTGCTCGAAAACACCGCGGCGTTTGTGAAAGTGTCTTCCATCAGCTTGCATGCGGCTGTGCCCACGAAGGAAGCGCCGCGCATCCGGCAAGCGCACATTGAAAATGTGCTCGAGGAACACTACGGAATATCCGCGAGCGCCGCGAAAGTGCTCGATGTGAGCGCGGTGCAGCGGGAATGGGACGAGCAGATTGTCGGGCAAGCCGAGGCCGGAAAGGCCATCGTCGAAACGCTGGCGAGTAGCGCGCGAAAAGACGACGCGGCGCGACCGCTGGGCATCTTCCTCTTCACCGGCCCGACTGGAGTGGGGAAAACTTTTGCGGCAGAGTGTCTGGCACGGACGCTGTTCGGAGCGAGTGCCGACGCGCTGGGGCGCTTCAACATGAGCGAATTCAAAGAGCGGCACGAACTCGGCCGGCTGATTGGCGCGCCGCCGGGCTTCCTGGGCCACGAGCAACCCGGCGCGTTGTTCCGCTACGCAGAGAGCCATCCGCAGGGATTGATCCTGCTGGACGAGATGGAAAAGGCGCATCCGGAAATTCAAGATTACTTTTTGCAGATTTTCGACAAGGGCGAGGCGATGGATTCGCGGGGCCGCCGGGCCGACTTCCGGCGATATCTTTTCGTGATGACATGCAACTTGATTGTTGCGCCCGGCGACAAGTCGCGCATTGGATTTCACGCGGGCGACGAGCAGCAGCGGCTGGATGCTTCGAAAGCCACGGCGGCCAAATTGCTATCGCACTTCCGGCCGGAATTTCTGGCGAGGATTGATCGCGTGATTTTCTTCCGCGCGCTGGAGGAGAGCGACTTTCGAATCCTGCTGGACCGGAGGATTGCTTCGGTGACCTTGGAGATTGCCGAACGGCACCACACGCGGCTGGAAGTGAGCGACACGGCCAGAGAAAGAATTGCCGCGCTGGGCGCCGGGCGAGCAGAAGGAATTCGCGGCTTCGAGAAAATCGTGGAAGATTTTTTGATCTCCGACGTGATGAATTTCTGCAAGAGCGGTCCGAAAAAAGCGGTCCTCCGCGTGGAATGGATGGATGACAAGGTGACGTGCGCTTGGGCGGGCGAATGATGCGGAGGGCGGGGGAAGCTCGACCTAAAACTATGCACAGCGATGAGCAGCCATGAGAGCCTGGCCGAGGCTGAGGCAGTCAAACCCAACTTCACAGGTTCTGGCTGTGATATAGACTCTCTCATCGCAACTGGTACAAAAACTTAAGCAGGTCAACCGGCTTTAATGCCGGTGCGGACCGTTGTGTGCATGGAGGCGCTGACAGGGATCTCCACTGGCGACGATTTTGCAATGTAGGGCGCGCAATTTTCCACATTTGGGAAGGCCAAAAAAAGGCTTGACAACGTCTGAATATAAGAATAAAAGGTCTTATTCTCTGATTTGAAAGGATAGATGCATCTCATCGCGAGTCACGCAACGGAGCTGGCAATCAGAGCGGCGATCCACCTCGCCTTGCAGCCCACAGGCAAGCATTCCCCCACGCGCGAAATCGCAGCGGGCACCGGACTTCCCGCGGCCTATCTGGCCAAGATCATGCGTATGCTGATCCGCGCCGGATTGGTGCGCGCGTTCCATGGGCCGGGTGGTGGCGTGGAACTCGGACGGCCCGCAGATTCCATTTCGCTTGCTTCGCTGGTGCGCGCGGTGGAAGGCGAAGCGCAAGAGGAGCGATGCATCCTGGGTTTGACCGCGTGCTCCGAAGCGGAGCCCTGCCTGCTGCACGCGCAGTGGGTTCCCCTTCGCGCCGAACTTTGCCGAATGCTCGACGAGACTTCGCTAAACATGCTCGTGAAAGAAGCGAAAAAGAGGCAGCGCGTACTGCCAGAAGGCGAATTGGCCCGCGCGGCAGCGGCACCCCGAGCGAAACCCAAGCACAAAGCTCGCAAGAGGAAGACACTGTTATGAAACTCCCCACGCATTGCGCTCGAAAGCATCGGACCGCCCGTCTGCGTTCCGCGGCCGTGCGGTTTCACTTGACCTGCGCCGCGTTCGTGCTTCTGCTGGCGCTTGCCGCTCCGGCACAGGCGCAGGACGCCGCCACCTACTTCAAGCAGAACTGCTCGAGCTGCCACACCATTGGCGCCGGCCGCCTTGCCGGTCCGGACCTGAAGAATGTGCACACGCGGCGAGACCGCGCATGGCTCAAGCAGTTCGTGCCCAACCCCCGCGCGATGATTGACCGCGGCGATCCCTACGCGCTAAAGCTGCTGCAATCGGCCAATGGCGTGGTGATGCCGCCGCCGCAGAGTCTCACGGATGTCCGCTTGAACGAGATTCTTGATTTCATCGAAGCCGAATCCAAGGCCGGAAGAATCTGGGGAGGGGGAGGGTTGAGTGATCGTCCGTACACCGCCGCCGATTTGGTGTTGGGCCGCGCGCTCTTCACCGGCGAGAAGTCGCTGGCCAAAGGTGGAGCGGCGTGCATTTCATGTCACACCGTTGGCACGCTCGGCGGTTTTGGAGGCGGACGCCTGGCCCCGGCGCCACAGTATGACCTGACACGGGTGTACGAGCGGCTCGGCGGGCGCAAGGCACTGGGCTCGTGGCTCTCCGCACCGCCGACCCCCACGATGGGCGCTCTATTCAAGCAGCACCCGATTCAGCCCGACGAAGCATTCGCGCTGCTGGCGGTGGTGGAGGATGCAGCAGCGCGCAGCGGCGAAGCCGATGCCGTGCCGCTGCTGAATTTCTTTCTCCTCGGGCTCGGCGGCGTCGTCGCCGGACTGGTTACATTTGGCACCGTGTGGCGCGGGCGTTTCCGGAGCGTTCGCCGGGCTCTTGTGCGCGGGGAATTGCAGAGAGGTGAGGGATGAAGCGGAAAAGCGCACTGGATTGGATTAAGGACGAAAACGATCCGAACCTGCGGAGCTGGGAAGAGTTTTACCGCAACCGCTGGCAATACGACAAAGTGGTGCGAAGCACGCATGGCGTGAACTGCACGGGAGGCTGTACCTGGCAGATTCACGTGAAGGACGGCATCGTCACCTGGGAGATGCAGGGGCTGGATTATCCCGCGCTTTCCGCCGACCTGCCGCCCTACGAGCCGCGCGGGTGCCAGCGCGGCATTTCCTTTTCCTGGTACCTCTATAGCCCGCTGCGTGTGAAGTATCCCTACGTCCGCGGGGCGCTGCTCGATTTGTGGAAGAAAGCACGTCTCGAACACGCTGACCCGGTAGATGCGTGGAAATCGCTGGTGGAAAATCCCGAAGCGCGCACGCGCTGGCAGCGCGCCCGCGGCAAGGGCGGGTTCCGCCGCGCCGACTGGGACACCATGCTGGAGCTCATCGCCGCGGCGAATCTCCACACCATCAAGACGCATGGCCCGGACCGCATCGCCGGCTTCTCGCCGATTCCGGCGATGTCCATGATCAGCTACGCCGCCGGCGCGCGCATGCTGCAATTGATGGGCGGCATTTCGCTGTCCTTCTACGACTGGTATTGCGACCTGCCCAGCGCCTCGCCGGAAGTGTGGGGCGAACAGACCGACGTGCACGAATCGGCCGACTGGTACAACGCCAAGCTCATCGTTTCCATGGGCGCAAACCTGAACATGACACGCACGCCAGACTGCCACTTCGCGGCGGAAGCGCGCCACAACGGCTCAAAGTTCTGGGTCTTCTCGCCGGACTTCAGCCAGGTGGCCAAGTACGCCGATGAATGGGTAGCCATCAATGCCGGGCAGGATGGCGCGTGGTGGATGGCCGTGAATCACGTGCTGCTTAACGAAGCGCATCACGAGAAGCAGACGCCGTACTTCATCGACTACACGAAGAAATACACCGACGCGCCGTATCTCGTCGAACTGGATGCGAAGGACAGCGCATTTCGTCCGGGCCAGCTTCTCCGCGCCAACCGCCTTGAGGGTTATGCGGGAGTCGAGAATGGTGACTGGAAATTCCTGATGTGGGACGCCGCTTCCGGCAAGCCGAAAATGCCGATGGGTTCGAGCGGCTTCCGCTGGGGTAAAGAGAAAGGGAAGTGGAACCTGCTGCTAAAAGACGGCGTGGACGGCTCGGAGATTGATCCCACGCTGACTTTTCTTGCCAAGAGCGACGGCGTGGTGCAGGTCGAACTCGACGACTTCGCCGAAGGCCGACCGATGCGCCGCGGCGTGCCGGTCAAGAAAATCAAAACGAAGGACGGCAAGAGCGTCACCGTCACCACCATCTACGACCTACTGATGGCGCAGTACGGCGTCGGGCGCGGCCTCGAAGGAGATTATCCGAAGGACTACAACGACGAGAGCCGGCCCTACACGCCGGCGTGGTCGGAGAAATACACCGGCATGGACCGCGAGCTGGTGATTCGCTTCGCGCGCGAATGGGCTACCACCGCCGAGCTCACCAAGGGCAAGTGCACCATCATCATCGGCGCCGGCGTGAATCACTGGTATCACGCCAACTTGATGTACCGTGCGGGGATTCACGCGCTGATGTTCTGCGGCTGCGTCGGCGTGAACGGCGGCGGCTTGGCGCACTACGTCGGGCAGGAAAAACTCGCGCCGATGGAATCGTGGTCGGCTATCGCTTTTGGGCGCGATTGGGTGCCGGCCGTGCGCCTGCAAAATGCGCCGAGCTGGCACTATGTCAACACCGACCAGTGGCGCTACGAAAAGGAATTCACCGATTACCACACCGTGCCGCCCGATCAGCCCGCCGGCTCCATCGCTACCGGCCACACCATGGACGTGCAGGTCCGCGCGGTGCGCAACGGTTGGCTCCCGTTCTATCCTCAATTCAACAAAAATCCGTTGGACATCGTGAAAGAAGCAACCGCGGCGGGCGCGAAGGACGAAGCTAGCATCGTCTCGGGTGTCGTCAGCCAGCTGAAATCACGCCAGCTTAAATTCTCCGTTGAGGATCCCGACGCCGCGGAAAACTGGCCGCGCGTCTGGTTCATCTGGCGCGGCAATGCATTGATGGCCAGCGCCAAGGGCCATGAGTATTTCTTGAAGCACTACCTCGGCACGCACACCAATACGATTGCCGAAGACC
The DNA here is from genome assembly GCA_023481105.1 of Acidobacteriota bacterium. Classification (GTDB taxonomy): domain Bacteria; phylum Acidobacteriota; class Terriglobia; order Acidiferrales; family UBA7541; genus JACQDE01. Next base: position 14,823 of record JAMCWK010000133.1, read on the forward strand.
TCGCCCAGGATTCGGTGAAAGAGGTCACCTGGCACGAGCACGCCCCACAAGGAAAAATGGACCTGGTGGTGGACCTCAACTTCCGCATGGACACCTCCGCACTTTATTCCGACATCGTGCTCCCCGCGGCCACGTGGTACGAGAAGTCCGACCTCAACTCCACGGACATGCACAGCTTCATCCATCCGCTTTCTGAGGCAGTGCCGCCGTGCTGGGAGTCCAAGAGCGACTGGCAGATCTTCAAGGCCATCGCCAAGAAATTCTCCGAGCTAGCACAGAAACATTTTCCGGAGCCCGTGTGGGACATCGTCGCTTCGCCGCTGGCGCACGATTCTCCCGCGGAAATCGCGCAGCCGGCCATGAAGGATTGGATAAAGGGCGAAATCGAAGCCATCCCCGGAAAAACCATGCCCGGGTTCCGCGTGGTGGCGCGCGATTACAAGAATCTCTACAACCAGTTTATCTCCCTGGGCGAACTGGTAAAGAAAAACGGCCTCGCCGCGCACGGCACGTCCTACGCCATCGAGGACTTCTACGACGAAGCCCTGCGCGACATGCCCACCGTCCGCTGGCAGGGCAAGACGTTTCCGTCACTCGCGGAAGATGACCACGTCTGCAACGCCGTGCTGCACTTCGCCACGGTCACCAACGGCGAGCTGGCCTATCGCTCCTACAAGAACATGGAGGAGAAAGTCGGTCTGCCACTGGTGCAACTTGCAGAAAAGAGCCGCGGAGTCCGCACCAGTTATCAGGACCTGCAATCGCAGCCGCGGCGCTTTGTGAACAGCCCGATGTGGTCCGGCCTAATTGAAAACGGCCGCGCCTATGCACCGTTTACCTACAACGTGGAAGCGCTGGTGCCCTGGCGCACGCTCACAGGTCGCCAGCATTTTTATCTTGACCATCCCGGCTACATCCAGTTCGGCGAGCACCTGCCCACCTACAAGCCCAAGCCGCTGCCCACGCAGTATTCCGATCTTCGATTCAGCAAGGAGGTCGGGCCTACGAAAATGCTGAATTACCTCACACCGCACGGCAAGTGGCACATCCACTCCACCTACGGCGACAACCAGCGCATGACCACGCTTTCCCGCGGCGTCGAGCCGCTGTGGATGAACGAAAAGGACGCTGCGGACATCGGCATTGTGGACAACGATTGGGTGGAAGTGCACAACGACAACGGCGTGGTGTGCACGCGTGCCGCCGTCAGCGCGCGCATCCCACGCGGCATCTGCGTGCAGTATCACTCGCCGGAACGCACGTACTCTGTGCCGACGTCGCCGCTGCGCGGGCATCGCCGCGCCGGCGGGCACAACAGCCTCACGCGCGTTCGCCTAAAGCCCAACTTGATGGTGGGAGGCTACGGCCAGTTTACCTACCACTTCAATTATTGGGGTCCAATTGGCTGCAACCGCGACACGCACGTGCTCGTGCGCAAGCTGCCCGAATTGAAGTGGTGATCAAAGGAGCCTGACCATGGATGTCCGCTCACAAATCGCAATGGTCTTCCACCTTGATAAGTGCATCGGGTGCCACACCTGTTCGATCGCCTGCAAGAACATTTGGACCGATCGCCGCGGCACCGAGTACATGTGGTGGAACAACGTCGAGACCAAGCCCGGCACCGGCTATCCCACGCGTTGGGAAGACCAGGAACGCTATGCGGGCGGCTGGGAGGTCAACAACGGCGACCTGAGTCTGAAGTCCACGGGCAAGCGGAAGGTGATCTTCAATATCTTCCACAATCCGCACATGCCCACGATGGACGATTACTACGAGCCGTGGACCTACGATTATCAGCACCTGTTCAACGCGCCGGAGGGAGCCGATCAGCCCACCGCGCGGCCGGTGTCCATGGTCACCGGCGAACTCATCAACATCGAATCCGGCCCCAACTGGGACGATGACCTCGGTGGCTCACCCATTTATGCCGCGAACGATCCCAACCTCGCGAGCCTCACGCCCGAACAGCGCGAGCAACTCTTCGCTGTCGAACGCCTGGTGTTTTTCTATTTTCCGCGCATCTGCAATCATTGCCTGAATCCGGGCTGTGTCGCCGCGTGTCCTTCTGGCGCGCTCTACAAGCGCGGAGAAGACGGCATCGTGCTCCTCGACCAGAAGCGCTGCCGCGGCTGGCGTTCTTGCATCGCCGCGTGCCCTTACAAGAAAGTTTTTTTCAACTGGTCCACGGGCAAATCGGAGAAGTGCATCCTGTGCTTTCCGCGCGTGGAGACCGGCCAGGCGCCGGCTTGCTTCCACTCCTGCGTAGGACGCATCCGCTACCTCGGCGTGCTGCTCTACGACGCTTCCCGCCTCGAGGAAGTCGCCAAGCTGCCCAATGACCAACTCGTCGAAGGCCAGCGCTCGCTGATTCTCGATCCCCACGACCCGGCGGTGATCGCCGCGGCCCGCGCGAACGGCGTGCCCGACTCCACCATCGAGTCCGCGCAAAATTCACCGGTATACAAATACGTCAAAGTTTGGAAAGTGGCGCTACCGCCGCACATCGAGTTCCGCACGCTGCCCATGCTGTTTTATGTGCCCCCGATGTCGCCGGTGATGGCGCACCGGGAAGGCAATGCCGTAACGCACGATTCGGAGGATTTGTTCCACGACATCGAGGCCGCGCGTGTGCCGATGAAATTCCTCGCCAACCTGTTTGGAGCCGGGCATGAAGCGCACGTCCGCTACGCGCTGAAGAAGCAGAAGGCGGTGCGTTGGTACCGCCGCGCGATGACGGTCGGCGATGTGGACATGCCCCTGGCCCAGCGAATGCTCACCGAAGCGGACTGTACGCCTGAAGAAGCCGACGGCATCTATCAACTTACCTCGCTGTGCTCCTTCGACGATCGCTTCGTTATCCCACCCGCGCACCGGGAGGAAGCCATACAGATGTTCGAGGATCCTCTCGAACACAAGCAAGGCGTCGGCTTCGGCTTCCTCACTGGTCCGCATCGGGGCATGTGATGGAGACCTCCCACACTTACGACTCCCTTGCCGCCTTGCTCGTTTATCCGAGCGCCGACTACCAGCATTGCGTCACGCGCGCCGTCGAGGTGCTCGCCTCCGTCGATGCGCAGGGCGCTGCATCGCTGGAACATTTTGCGGAGCAAATTCGAGGACTCTCCACGGAAGAGCTGCAAGAACGGTTCATTCAGACGTTTGACATGAATCCCAGCCGCTCGCTCGAAGCCGGCTGGCACCTTTTCGGCGAGAACTACGACCGCGGCACATTTCTGGTGAAGATGCGCCAGCAGCTCCGCCGCCTCGGCATTGCCGAATCCGGAGAGCTGCCCGACCACATTACGCACGTGCTCGCCGTGCTCGGCCGCATGCCTGCGGGCGAAGCGGAAGAGTTTGCCGTTGCCTGTGTTTTTCCGGCGCTCGAAAAAATGCGCGCAGGCTTCGACGACAACAAGGAAGGGAACCCGTTCAAAGATGTGCTGGACGCGCTCGCCAGCATGTTGCGCGGCCAGCATGGCGACGCGCTGTTGGATGCCGCTGCTGGCGCGCCCGCGCTGCGTGTGCTGCAAGGGAGTGAACTGCGATGAACACTGCCGTTTCGGGTCTCGACCAATTTCTCTTCGTGGTGCTGCCCTACATGGTGATGTTCATTTTCTTTGTGGGCACCATCATGCGCTACCGCAAAGCGCAGTACACCTACTCGAGCCTCTCTTCGCAGTTCCTCGAAAACCAGCAGCACTTCTGGGGACTGGTGCCCTTTCACTACGGCATCATCACCGTGCTCGCCGGGCACGTGATCGCGTTCCTTGTGCCACGTTCCGTCCTGCTGTGGAACAGCCGCCCGCTGCGCCTGTACATCCTGGAGATCGCCGCGCTGATCTTCGGGCTGCTGACGCTGATTGGACTCACCGGCTGCATCATTCGCCGCGTGACCATGAGCAAAATCCGCGAAGTCACCAGCCTCCTCGATTGGCATGTTTTCGCGCTGCTGCTGATTCAAGTGGCCAGCGGCGTGTACGTGGCTGTCTTTCATCCGTGGGGCTCGTCGTGGTTTGCCTCGGCGCTGTCGCCCTACCTGTGGTCGCTGGTGAAATTTTCGCCGGACGTGAGCTACGTGGCCGGCTTGCCGTTCGCCGTCAAGCTGCACATCACTTCGGCCTACGTGATGATCGGTCTTGCGCCGTTCACGCGTCTGGTGCATGTGCTCGTCGTTCCCAATCCGTATTTGTGGCGCAAGCCACAGGTGGTGCGGTGGTACCGGCCGTCGGGTTCCGGTCAAGGAATCTCTTAGTTTGGAGGCATAGGACTAGATGTCGGATCAGAACAAGGCAATCAGCGTCCTGACCATGAACACACTGGCGTTCACCGTGTGTTTCGCGTGCTGGATGATGAACGGCGTCCTCATCACCTATCTCATCGAACAAGGCGCGTACAAGTGGACGGAATCGCAAATCGGCTGGCTCATCGGCATTCCCGTACTGTCAGGCTCTCTCGCCCGCCTCCCCGTAGGCATCCTGACCGACAAGTACGGCGGCCGCCCGGTCTACGGCCTGCTTATGCTGATTTCCGCCATTCCCATGTACTTCATGAGCCAGGCCAACAGCTATCAGGAATTCTTGTGGGGTAGTCTGGGATTTGGACTTGCAGGCGCTTCGTTTGCGGTGGGCATCGCCTACACCTCGGTCTGGTTCCGCAAGGAACGCCAGGGCACGGCGCTGGGCATTTTTGGCGCGGGCAATGCCGGCGCCGCTTTGACCAGCATGGGCGCCCCATTCGTGCTGCAGCGGCTGACCAACCATGGCGCGAACTTGGAAGCTTGGCGCACGCTGCCAAAACTCTACGCCCTGGCGCTCGTGGTCATGGCCATCGTTTTCTTTATGTTCACCTATCCCCGCAAGGTGGAGAACGGCAGCGTCAAAACCATGCGCGAACGCCTCGCTCCGCTTAACAACGTGCGTGTGTGGCGTTTCGGCCTGTACTATTTCTTGGTGTTCGGCGCATTTGTGGCGCTCTCTCAGTGGCTGATTCCGTACTACGTCAATGTCTATTTCATGCCGGTGACCATGGCCGGGCTGTTGGCTGCGACGTTTAGCTTGCCCTCGGGCGTGATCCGCGCGTTGGGCGGCTGGATGTCCGATCATTACGGCGCGCGGCGGGTAATGTACTGGGTGCTGGGTACCTGCGCAGTGTGTTGCACGCTGCTCATCGTGCCGCGGATGGAAGTCACGCTGCCCGGCAAGGGCGTGATGGCCACTCTGCCCGGCACGGTCACCACAGTTTCCGATTCGGAGATCGTCGTCGGGGAGAAAAGGTATTCGCTGAAGGAGACGCCTCCGACCTGGTCCAATGCGGATTCCAACGGCGGCATGATGATCCTTCCACGGCGCGCGTACTGGCAAAAACCCGTCGTAAATCCGGGCGAAAAAGTCCTCAAGAAGCAACTCCTCGCCAGCGGCGTGTCGGTGATTTATTTTCAGGCCAACGTGTGGATCTTCACTTCGCTGGTATTTGTCGTGGGCATCATGATGGGCATCGGCAAAGCCGCTGTCTATCGCCATATTCCTGATTATTTTCCGCAATCGGTGGGCGTCGTGGGCGGAATTGTGGGGGTCATTGGCGGGTTGGGCGGTTTCGTTTGCCCCATCCTATTCGGCTATTTACTGGAACGCACGGGTGTCTGGACCACCTCTTGGATGTTCCTTGCCGCCATTTCCATCATTTGCCTGGTGTGGATGCACCTGGTGATTCAAAAGATGATGCGCGAAAAAGTACCGCAACTCATGCGACAGATGGAATCGGAACACAAAGACTGATCCTGGGAGCGCAACGGAGCGAACGAAATGGCACATGGTCCAATCACTCGCTGGGAGCCCGAGGATCAAGCCTTCTGGGAAGGCACGGGCAAAAGGATTGCCATTCGCAACCTGGTCATCTCCGTCCCCTGCCTGCTCTGCGCATTCGCCGTATGGTCCTACTGGTCCATCATCACGGTGCAGATGAAAAACTTGGGCTTCCCGTTCAGCCAGCAGCAACTGTTCACCTTGACCGCCATCGCCGGGCTTACGGGAGCCACCCTGCGCATTCCCAATTCTTTTCTGATCGCAATTGCCGGGGGCCGCAACGTGGTGGCCTTGAGCACCGCGTTCCTGCTCATTCCGGCCATTGGCGCGGGGATCGCTCTACAAGACAAAAACACATCCTTTGAGGCGTTCGTTCTCCTCGCGGCGCTTTCGGGATTCGGCGGCGGGAATTTTGCTTCGTCGATGTCCAACATCAGTCCTTTCTTTCCCAAGCGCATGCAGGGTACTGCGCTGGGCATCAACGCTGGTGTGGGCAATCTCGGCGTCAGCTTGATGCAAATTTTCTTGCCGTGGGTGATGACTTTTGCTCTTTTTGGCGCGATGGGCGGCGAGGGATTTCCTCTGCCCGTTGCCATCGGAGGCAAAACTGCCGGCACGCTCGTGTGGATTCAGAACTGCGGCCTGGCGTGGGCCCCGGTTCTGTTCGTGCTGGCGATTGCGGCCTGGGTGGGCATGAATAATCTCCCCTTGCAGCTAGTCGGTGCGCTGCCGATGGCCATCGTGAAAATTGTCGGACTTCATCTGCTGGGCTTCGCGGGAGCGGCCATCGGACTCTGGCTGCTGCTGGTGCAGAAGTGGAGCATGTGGCTGGCACTGCCGGTCACCATTATCGCTACGCTACTGTTGATGAAGCTCATCCCCGGCGAAGTAGCCAAGAACCTGAACAAGCAATTCGCTATTTTCAAGTCCAGGCACTGCTGGATCATGACCTGGCTCTACGTGATGACTTTTGGTTCATTCATCGGCTACTCGATGGCCTTGCCGCTGCTGATTCGAGTTGTTTTCGGAACACTTCCGGACGGCAGCGCGAATCCCAACGCGCCGAACCCGTTCACGTACGCATGGCTGGGGCCGCTGGTGGGCTCGGTAATACGCCCGGTGGGCGGATGGCTTTCGGACAAGTTGAGCGGCGCGCGGGTCACGCAATGGTCCACTGCGGTGATGATCCTGGCTGCGCTGGGCGTGGCGCACTACGTCAAGCTGGCTTCTTCGTCGCCGGCACCCGAAACGCATTTCATGCCGTTCCTGATTCTGTTTCTGGTCCTATTCCTTACGGCGGGGATCGGCAATGGCTCGACGTTTCGCATGATTCCCATCATCTTCGATCGCGCGCAGGCGGGACCGGTGCTTGGATGGTCGTCCGCGCTCGCCGCGTACGGGGCATTCATCATCCCGAAAGTCTTTGGATCGCAAATTGAGGCGAAGACTCCCGAATACGCGTTGTATGGATTCGCTGCCTATTACTTGAGCTGTCTGATCCTGAATTGGTGGTTTTATGCCCGCAAGAATGCGGAGATTCCCTGTTAGGCAAGGAGTTTTGGAGTGGGGACTCGTATTTTCACAGTCATTCTAATGGTGGCCCTGGTCTTCACCGTTGCGCTGCTGGCCGGCCCGCTCGGGAGCATTCATCTCCCCGGCAACCAGCAGGGCTATGAGCCACCGCAGCCGATCAACTTCTCGCATCGCTTGCACGCCGGGGAGATGCAGATTGCGTGCCTCTACTGTCACTCCGGAGCGCAGAGCAGCCGCCATGCGGGCATTCCCGCCGCCAGCGTATGCATGAACTGCCATCGCGTGGTCACCGCGCCGATTGGCGTGATCCGCGCGGAAGATGCGCAAGCTGAGAAAGAGAAGCGCCCGCCGCAGCCCATCGTTTCGCCGGAAATAAAGAAGCTCTACGATGCTTTGGCGCTGAACAACAAATTGCAGCCGGATCCCACGCACCAGCCGCAACCCATTCAGTGGACCAAGGTGCACTCCCTGCCGGATTTTGTTTATTTCGACCACCGCCCGCACGTGACCGCTGGCGTGGATTGCCAAACGTGCCACGGAGCAGTGGAAAACATGGAGCGTGTTAAGCAGGCCGGCGACTTGAGCATGGGTTGGTGTGTGAACTGCCACCGCGATGCAAACCGCACCGGCATCGCGGGCAAAGCCGTAAAAGCGCCCGTTGATTGCTCGGCGTGCCACTACTGAGTCACAGGGAATTTTATGTCGGAGAGCAACCCCAAGCCGTACTGGAAATGCCCGGAAGAGCGCGACGCGCAGGAGAATTTTCTCGAGGCCGCGCGAGACGAGTTCTCCGAGCCCGTCGTCGTTCCTACCAACGGCTTCGGCCGTCGAAATTTTCTAAAGTCGGCAGGATTTGCTGTGGCTGCGGCCACGCTTGCGGGATGCAGTCGCGCGCCGGTGGAAAAGGCCATACCGTTCCTCGTTCAGCCGGAGGAAATCATTCCCGGCAAGGCGTATTTCTACGCATCCACCTGCGACGGGTGTAGTGCCGCGTGCGGCATGCTGGTCAAGAATCGCGATAGCCGCCCCATCAAACTGGAAGGCAATCCAGAGCATCCCGTCACTCGCGGCGGACTCTGCGCCGTGGGTCAGGCTTCGCTGCTCGGCCTCTACGATTCTTCGCGTTACCTCCAACCGCAGGCGCAAGGCAAGCCAACCACATGGGACGAACTCGACCGCGCAATCACCGCGCAATTGCTGGCGATCCGCGCAAACAAGGGCGCCGTCCGCTTCCTGACCGGCAGCATCGTGAGCCCGACCACTCGCGCGCAGGTCCGCGCTTTTCTGAAGACTTTCCCTGTCGCGCGTCACGTCGTGTATGACCCGCTTTCGAGTTCCGCCATCCTCGACGCGCACGAAGGCACCCATGGTTCGCGCTTGTTGCCGCATTACCGCTTCGAACGCGCTGAAGTCATCGTCAGCTTTGATGCCGATTTTCTTGGCACGTGGATTTCGCCGGTAGAATTCACCGCTGCATACCGCGCAGGCCGCAATCCGGATGCGCAGCCACCGCGCATGAGCTATCACGCGCAGTTCGAATCGCGCATGAGCATCACCGGCAGCAAAGCGGACCGGCGCATCCGCATCGCCCCAAATGAAATCGGCCTTGTGATGACACAGCTTGCGCAGCGGCTCGCCGCCAAAGCCGGGACAAAACTGAATTGGAATGGGCTCACCGCCTCGCCGATGCCGGAAAAAGAACTCGACGATCTAGCCGCGCGCTTGTGGGCAGCCCGCGGCAAGAGTCTCGTAGTTTGCGGCGAGCAAGAAGTCGCCGTGCAGGTGCTCTGCAATTTCATCAATCATCTGCTGGGCAACTACGGCGCGACGCTGGATATCGAGAAGCCGTCTTTTCAGCGACAGGGCAGCGATCGCGAACTGGCCGCGCTTGTTGAAGAGCTGCGCGCGGGCAAAGTTGCGGCGTTGTTCACTTCTGGCGTGAATCCAGTTTTCGACCTTCCCGCCGGCGAAGAATTCGCTGCCGCGCTTAAGAGAGTTCCATTGGTGGCCAGTTTCACTGAACGCCCCGACGAAACCTCTGCGCTTGCGGGTTATGTTTGCGCTGCGCCGCATCGGCTGGAATCGTGGGACGACGCAGAAGCTGTCGTGGGCGTGGTGAGCCTCGCGCAGCCCGCGATTCGCCCGCTGGGCAATGTGCGCCCGCTGATGGAAACGCTCGCTGCGTGGATGGGCGCGCCGAAATCCGCTTACGATTTGCTGCGCGAGCGCTGGCAGAAAGACGTTTTCCCGCAGCAGAAATCGGAGAAATCTTTCCAGGCTTTTTGGGATCGCTCCGTGCACGACGGTTTCGCCGTGGTGGAAGCGGAAAAGTCGCGCGTGCAGTCATTCCAAATGGCCGCCGTGCAGCCGCTGGCCGGCACGAAGCCGTCCGCGTTTTCTCTTGTGTTGTATCCAAAAGTTGGCCTGCTTGATGGGCGTCACGCCTACAACCCGTGGCTGCAAGAGCTTCCCGATCCGGTTACCAAAGTTACCTGGGACAACTACGCATGCCTTTCTCCCGCTGCCGCGAAGCGCTTAAGCGTGATCGAAGGCGATGTCGTCCGCCTCGAGCTCGCCTCAGCGGCCGGTTCGGGGAATTCCATCGAGCTTCCTGTCTATGTCCAGCCCGGCCAGCACGACTCGGTCGTCGCCGTTGCGCTGGGCTACGGCAGCAAGCTCTCCGAACGCTTCAAGCACATTGGCCCGAGCTGGTTTCTGGCCAAGCTCACCACGGGTGATGACGGCAGGGTCGGGAAGAATGCCGCGCCGTTCGTTGAACTGCGTGACGGCGCGCTGCACTACTCGCGCGCGGACATTCGCGTTACACACACCGGCGGCCGGCGCCCGCTGGCCTGCACGCAGAGCCAAAACACCATCGCCGTGCCGAAGAATCTCGAACTGCCCGGCGTGAACCGGCGCCCGATCGTTCAGGAAACTACGCTTCCTGTGCTTCTGCATGGCGAAGCCGGAGGTCACGAAGGGCAATCGAACGCCGCGCACGAAATGTGGCCCGCCGACCATCCCTCCACCGGCCATCACTGGGCGATGGTGGTGGACATGAATGCCTGCACCGGATGCTCCGCCTGCGTCGTCGCGTGCCAGGCGGAAAACAATGTGCCGGTTGTGGGCCGCGATGAAATGCTGCGCCACCGCTCCATGCACTGGATGCGCATTGACCGCTACTACTCCGGTGAGGACGATGCCATCGACGTCGCGCATCAACCATTCATGTGCCAGCAGTGCGGCCACGCGCCGTGCGAGACGGTTTGCCCGGTCCTCGCCACCGTTCACAGCGAGGAAGGACTGAACCAGCAGATTTACAACCGCTGCGTCGGCACGCGCTACTGCGCCAACAACTGCCCTTACAAAACGCGGCGCTTCAACTGGTTCGACTACCTTCACGACGACACACTACAGAACATGGCGCTGAATCCTGACGTCGCCGTGCGAACCCGCGGCGTGATGGAGAAGTGCACCTTCTGCGTGCAGCGCATTCAGGCGGCGAAGATCGAAGCCAAGCAGCGCGGAGAAAAAGTCGCTGACGGCGCCATTCAGACTGCGTGTCAACAGACCTGCCCTGCGCAGGCCATCGTCTTCGGCGACCGCAACGACCCTAAGAGCCGCGTATCACAATTGCTGAAGAGCGGGCGCAACTACGCGGTTCTCGGCGAATTCAATTTCCAGCCTTCCGTGGGCTATCTGAAAATCGTCCGCAACCGGGCGGAATCCGAAGGGGAAAAGCACAATGGCTGAGGCTCATCCGGTCTTGCACCAGCCCTGGATTGCCGGGGACAAATCGCCCGCGCAGGTCACCGACGAAATCTGCGCGAACATGGAGCGCCACCCCAGCGCTGCGTGGTGGATCGCCTTCCTCGTTTCCGTCGCGGTAATGATCATCGGCTTCGCGGCAATTGGATACCAGCTCAAGACGGGCATCGGCACCTGGGGGCTCAACACCACCGTCGGATGGGCTTTCGATATCACCAACTTTGTTTTCTGGATCGGAATCGGCCACGCCGGCACACTGATTTCCGCCATTCTTTTTCTGTTCCGCCAACGCTGGCGCACTTCAGTGAACCGCTCGGCCGAAGCAATGACCATCTTCGCGGTCATGTGCGCCGGAATTTTTCCGCTGATTCATATGGGCCGTCCGTGGCTGGCGATGTGGATGTTCCCCTATCCCAATTTCCGCGGGCCGCTGTGGATCAATTTCCGCTCGCCGCTGGTGTGGGACTTTTTCGCCATCAGCACCTACTTCACGATTTCCGTGGTCTTCTGGTACCTCGGCCTGATGCCCGACCTCGCCACCGTCCGCGATCACACACGTTCCGTTTGGCGCCGCAAGCTCGCGGCGATTCTCTGTTTTGGCTGGGACAGCTCCTACCGCACTTGGCAGCGCTACGAAACGGTGTACCTGCTGCTTGCCGGGCTAGCCACGCCGCTCGTGGTTTCCGTGCACACCATCGTGAGCTGGGACTTCGCCACCGCCGTCATTCCCGGCTGGCACACCACGATCTTTCCGCCCTACTTCGTGGCCGGCGCGATTTTTTCCGGCATGTCCATGGTGCTCACGCTGATGATCGTCGCGCGCAAAACGATGAACCTCCAGGACTACATCACGCCGCGACACCTCGACGCCATGTGCAAAATTGTGCTGGGCACCAGCGGCATCGTGGCACTGGCGTACATCACCGAATTCTTCACCGCCTTTTATTCCGGCAATCCTTACGAGCAGTTCGCGTTCTGGAATCGCGCGCTGGGGCCGATGGGCTGGGGCTACTGGATTATGGTCGCATGCAACGTGCTGATCCCGCAGTTGTACTGGTCGCGCCGCGTACGCACCAGCGTGGTGGCAGTTTTCATTATTTCGCTGCTGGTGAACGTGGGCATGTGGTTTGAGCGCTTCGTCATCATCGTCAGCTCACTGCATCGCGATTACCTTCCGGCCAATTGGACGGGCTACGCGCCGACGATCATTGAAATCGCCACCTTTGCCGGCACCTTCGGATTTTTCTTCACCTGCTTTCTGCTGTTCTGCCGTTTCGTGCCCGTCATTGCCATCTCCGAAGTGAAAGGCATCCTGAGCCATGGGCAACCGCGCGGGCTTCACCATGCGGCAGCGAACGAGCCCTCTGGCGAGGGCAAGCCGGAGCTTGTTGGTGCAGGCGCTTTGCGCCGCGCTACCGGGGAGGTGCGCCCGTGAGCCGCCGCCTACTGCTCGGTGTTTTCGACAACGAACACGACATCCTGGGAGCAACGCAGGCCGCGCGCGAAAGCGGTTACAAAATTGTAGACGTGTACGCGCCCTACGCCGTGCACGGCCTGGATCACGCCATGGGACTTGCGTCGTCGCACCTGCCGCGCGTGTGTTTTGCGCTGGGACTTTCCGGCGCGGCGTTCAAAGTGTGGTTCGAATACTGGACCACCGCCACCGATTGGCCCATCAACGTCGGCGGCAAGCCGTTCAACTCGTTGCCCGCGTTTGTGCCCGTCACCTTCGAGGTGATGGTGCTGTTCGCCGGTGTCAGCACGGTGATCGCGTTCCTCTATGTCTGCGGGTTGTTTCCCGGCAAGAAAGCGAACATCGTGCGCCACGATGTTTCCGACCATCGCTTTGTCCTTGTGCTCGAGCAGTCCGACGCGGCCTTCGATATTCCGCGGGTGAAGCGGCTGTTGGAATCCTTCCACGTCGCGCAAATCGAGGAGCGCCTCGAGGAGGAAACCGCGAGATGAACCGGACACTCGTCAACGTTCTCTTGCTTTTCGTGCTCCTCGCATCGGTTGGCTTGGTGCTCGCCAGTCGACGGGATCCCGCCACGACGAATTACGAATTTATTCCGGAAATGGCGCACTCGCCTCGCTACAACGCCTTTTCGCCCAATCCGCATCTTGCAGGCGGCATGACCCTTCAGCCGCCCGTGCCCGGCACCATTCCGCGCGGCAATCTGCCGCTGCATTATCAAGCCACGCCGGAAGATTCGCTGCGCGCCGGCGAGGAATTGAAGAACCCGTTTTCGTACGACGACGGCCGTGCGCTGGACCGTGGCATGTTTGTGTATGTCAATTTCTGCCAAACCTGCCATGGCCCACTCGGCCTGGGTGACGGTACAGTGACCCAGCGCGGCTTTCCTGCGCCGCTCTCGCTCATTGCGCCTCACGCAGTCGGGATGAAAGACGGCCAGATGTTCCACATTGTCTCTTACGGGCAGAAAAACATGGCCTCCTACGCCGCGCAGGTTTCCCGCGAAGACCGATGGAAAGTAGTCCTCTATGTGCGCTCGCTGCAAAAGCAGGCCGCGGAAGCCGCCAAACAAGCTGGTACGCCGCCTGCCGCGCCGCAAGCAACTACTGCGTCGGCGCAAGCTGGAGTGAAGCAATGAGCAACGGGCAAACCGAATTCAAACTGCCGGCGGATTTGTCGCGCCTCTTGCAAGTGCTCGTCGCACTGGGTGCGGTGGTCTTTGTCGCGGGACTCCTCCTCGCGCCCGAGCGCATCTGGCCCAGCTTGCTACTGGTCAGTTATTTCGTGCTGTGCCTCGGCTTGGGCGGCGTGGTGTTCATCGCTTTTCATTACGTGACCGGTGCCACTTGGGGCATTGCCCTCCGACGCGTGCCGGAGGCAATGTCCACGCTGATTCCCGTCGGAGCTATCGGCCTGCTGGCTGTCTTCATTTTCCATCCATCTATTTATTCTTGGACTTCCGCGGTGCACGCCCCCGTTGAAGCCGCATGGTTCAAGCATTTCTGGCTCACGCGGCCGTTTTTTGTCGTGCGCGCGATGATTTATCTGCTGCTCTGGCTCAGCATGGCCGCGGCCTTCGTACGCAATTCTTACCGGCAGGACCAGGACCGCAATCCCGTGCACACACGGCGCAACGAGCGTCTCGCTGCGATTTTCCTTGCTGTTTTCGGCCTCACTTTTTGGCTGGCCAGTTACGACTGGATCATGTCGCTCGAGCCGGAGTGGTACAGCACGATTTTCGGCATCTATCATTTCGCCGGACTGTTCGCTTCAGGCGTGGCCGCCATCATCATCTTTGCCGTCGCGCTGAAAAAACTCGGGCCGCTCGAGGGCGTGCTCAGTGAAAGTCACCTGCACGACGTGGGAAAACTGCTGTTTGCCTTCAGCACCTTCTGGGCCTACATCTGGTTCTCCCAATACATGCTCATCTGGTACACGGATATCCCGGAAGAGGCGCGCTACTACGTCGCGCGCATGCACGGCAACTGGGGCCCGCTCTTCCTGCTGAACTTCATGATGAATTGGGCGCTGCCGTTCCTCGCGTTGCTCCCGCGCGTCACCAAGCGCACGCCCGGCTTGCTCGTCAAAGTGGCCGTGCTGGTGCTGCTGGGCCGCTGGCTCGATTTGTATCTGATGATTTCTCCGCCCTTGATGGGAACGAAGCCCTTCTTTGGCGCGTGGGAATTTGGCCTGATGCTCGGCGCTGTCGGCCTTTGCGGTTTGGTCGTCTTTCGCGCGCTGCGCCGCGCCGCGCCCGTGCCGCTCGGCGACCCTTGGCTGACGGATAGTCTGCAGCATCACCAGTAGGTGAACGTTAACAATTACGATTTCATCTGGAGGAAAGCTCACCATGAACGAAGCCACCACAATTCTTCGCCAGGAGCACGAAGCCATCCTGCGCATGTTGGAAGTAACAACAGAGGTATCCCGGCAGTTGCTGGCCGGGCAGAAAGTCGCACCAGAAATCCTTTCCGGCCTGCTCGAATTTTCCAAGCTGTTCGCCGACCGCTGCCACCACGGGAAGGAAGAAGACCTGCTTTTTCCGCTGCTGGAACGGAAGGGCATGCCGCGTCAGGGCGGGCCGATAGGAGTCATGCTTGGCGAACACGACGAGGGGCGCGCGCTGATTGGCACCATGACCAATGCTGTCGCTCCATTCACCAGCGGCGATGCGGAAGCCGGTCGCCGCTGGGCTGGTGCGGCTGAACAATATGCCCAACTTTTGCGCGAGCATATTTTCAAGGAGAACAACATTCTCTTCATGATGGCGGAGCGCATGCTCAGCGACGCCGAGCAAAAACAACTGGCCGCTGAGTTCGAGAAATCCGAAGCAGAAAAGATGGGCGAGGGAACGCATCAGCGTCTGCACGCCCTGATGGAGAAGATCGAAGACGCGGTCCTGCATCCGAAGTCCTGATGGGCCCTGCTCGGGCACACATCGTGAGGCGGCTGACCATGATTCGGCGAAATCATTACCGCGCGACGCTGATGGCTGCGGCCATGGCTCTGTGTCCGGCGAGCGCGCAGGCTCAAGGCCCTCCGGCAAAGTCTTCCTCGGTGCAAGAGCCCGCAAAACCCAAGCCCATTGAAGCCGGAATCGAATTACGCTGGCGGCCGGAGCTGCGCGACAACTTCGATTTGAAGCCTGCGGACGACTTCGACGGATTCAGCGGACTGCGCATCCGGCTAAATCTCACCGCGCGCCCGCACCGCGTGTTCAGTTTTTTCGTACAGGCACAGGAATCTGAGGCCTTCCGCACACGAGGCGATAAGATCATCCACGACTGGGACACCAACCTGCACCAGGCGTATTTCGACTGGAAAATCGGCGGCAGCGAACACTGGGAACTCCGCGGCGGGCGACAGGAACTCATCTATGGAGAAGAGCGGCTGGTCGGCGCGTTCGGCTGGGACACGGTGGGCCGCTCTTTTGACGCCGCGCGCCTTCGGCAGAAGCACGGTGCGTGGTCGAACGATTTCTTCTGGGGGCGCATGGTGGATGTGCGGCGCAACGGCGCGCCGGCCCGCGCGGCCGGGCAAGATTTGAGTGGCGGCTATTTTTCGCACGCGCGACCAAACTCGCCAAGCCGGACGGAGTTCTACGGACTCTTTTTGCGCGACGGCCTGCGCACGCGCGGAGAAATCGTCACGAATCCGCTGCAAACGACGCGCATTTTCACGCTCGGCCTGCGGCGCGTATTCCAGCCAAAACAGGGATGGCGCTATTCCATCGAGAACGCCTGGCAATTTGGTGAGCGCGGTCCCGATACGCATCGCGCGGCGATGTTGATTCTCTCCGCGGGCTACGCTTGGGCCAGCAAGCTCAAACCGCGACTGCAATTCGAGTACAACTTCGCGACAGGCGATAACAACCCGGCGGACGGCGCGTCACGCGAATTCAATAATCTCTTCCCAACGAACCACATCTACTATGGCTATATGGATTTGATAGGCCTGCGCAACGTGCACGACTTTCGTGGCACGGCGGTGGCGACGCCTCATCCGAAACTCACGCTGGAAATGGATTACCACCGTTTCTTGCTTGCTGAAAAGCGTGGGCCGTGGAAAGGCGCGACCGGGCGCGTGCTTGGCTCGGATCCCACTGGTGCTTCGGGCCGCGATGTCGGCCAGGAAGTGGACTTCACCGCGCGCCTGCCGCTCCACAAGCGATTCAATCTGCTCGGCGGCTATTCGTTTTTCGTGCCTGGCGCATACGCGCGACGCACGCGCGGCCCGGAAACGCAGCAGTGGGCATACCTGCAAATCACGGTACGAATTCCCTGATTGCCACCGGAGTGTCGTATTTCCACTTATCCTGCCTTGCGCCGTTGGACATGGCCGTGCGCCGCGCAAGGATTCCGGCGCCCATTCGGCTGTACAACATGCGGCGCAATGCGCTCTCAGTCATGGCCGGAATCGACGTGTTTCCGCTCGAGGAACTCGCCGTTTGAGGAGCCGCAGCGGCATTTCCGATTAGGAGATGAGGGGATCACCAACGAGGTTGTCGAAGGCCGACGTGTTAGCTCTTATTTTGTGCCCATCCTGCAGCCGAAGACGAAGGGCAGCAAATCGCAATGGATTGTCAACGCAAAGCAATCCAGCACCTCGACATGCCAATACGAAAAGCCGACATATTTTACAAATGAACGATCATCAGGACTAAGACGGCCCTCCGCGCCACATGACAATAGCGGAATATTAACTTTTCATTGATTATGATGGGCGGCTAGAGAGAGAATTCCATGCAGTGCGAAGTGCCACGATGCGTCGCACCGTGAAATCGTCGCCCCCGGCGCAAGAAGCAAAGGCGGCACATCCGTAAAACGTCTTCCCAGCTCACCAACCAAGGCGAAGACGGAGTCCGCCCGGACGGCTGCTTTGAAACTTGAAACCAAGATCGGCGTTGGTTTTGGCGTCGCTATTCTGACGCTCGTCGGCGTGGGCATCGCCTCCTACCTTAGTCTATCCAGCCTCCTTGAAGCCGCCGAATGGCGACGGCACGCCGGTGTGGTTCTACGCCAGATTGATTCCCTTGCGCTGCAGCTCGCCCGCGCGGAAAGCTCCCGCCGCGGCTATGTCATTACTGGTGATCCCTCGTTCCGGAAGAATTGCGAAGACCATGTGCAAGGCATCACTCCGGCCTTGCGCGAGCTCCGGGAGCTCACCGCCGACAACACTTCCCAGCAGCAGCGTCTTGACAAGCTTGAGCCGCTCCTCCGCGAGCGCCTCGCTCTTCTGACCGAATCTTTGGCGCTGCCTACTCAACTGGGCAAGGCCAGTCCCCGGCAGGTTGAGCTGACTGAGCGCGGCGCGCAACTTGCCGAACAGACGCGAAACGTCTTTGCCGAAATGCGGAGCGAGGAAAATCGTCTCCTCATGGAGCGGAATGCCATTGTGCAGGCCCGCACGCAGCTCGCCATTGTAGTGATCCTGAGCGGCAGCGCTTTAGGTATTCTTCTCGTCGCCTTCGCTGCCGTCCTCAGCCGCCGCGATTTCGCCGCGCGCCGCGCCGCCGAACTTGCTTTACAGCGTGCCCACGACGAGCTGGAGGAGCGTGTGGTCGAGCGCACCGCCGAGCTGCTCCAGGCCAACGAGGCTCTGCGCGAGAGCGAAGCGAAGTTTCGCTCCTTGGCGGAGTGTACTACCGCTGGGATTTTCATCTTCCAGGACGATCGATTCATCTATGTCAATCCAGGCGCCGAAGTCATCACTGGTTACACCACTGAAGAGCTTCTCGGGATGGAATTTTGGCAACTGGTTCACCCGGATTTTCGAGCCGTGATGCAACAGCGTGCGCTGGCCCGGAGTCGCGGCGAAAAAGTCCCCCCTCGTTTTGAAGTCAAAATCCTCATCAAAGGCGGAGAAGAACGGTGGGTGGACTACACGGTGAGACAAATTGAGTATCAAGGAGTGCTGACCGGTCTTGGCACGGCCAATGACATCACCGAGCGCAAACAGGCGGAAACGCTGGCGGCGGCTGAAAGACGAATCCTGGAATTAACGGCCAGCAACGCGCCGCTCCCCGAAATCCTGGACTTGGTGGCTCGCAGCATTGAGGCACAGACCAGCGGGATGCGCTGTTCCATTTTGCTGCTCGATGAAGACGGCATTCATATACGGCACGGAGCCGCCCCCAGCCTGCCCGAAGCCTATGTCCGTGCTATTGACGGCCTGCCGATCGGACCCAATGTGGGATCCTGCGGCACCGCGGCGTACCGGAAGCAGCAGGTCATCGTGACAGACATTGCCACCGACCCGCTGTGGGCAGATTATCGCGCAGTGGCTTTGCTGCATAGCTTGCGCGCCTGCTGGAGCACTCCGATTCTGGCTGCTGCCGGACAAGTCCTCGGCACGTTTGCCATGTACTACGACACCCCGCGAAGCCCACAGCCTTCGGATTTGAAGCTCATCGAACGCGCGACACATCTGATTTGCATTGCCATTGAGCGCGAGCGGACGCGGCAAGAAGTGACAGACGCGCTGGCGTTCATACAAACGATCTTCGAGTCGTCCCCCGTTGGATTCCTGACCCTGACACCTGCCGGGCAATGTCTCACCCTTAACCAAGCGATGGCCGGTATTGTCGGTGGAAGCATCGAGGTCATGAAGAGCCTGAATTTTTTTGAACTGGACTGGTGGAAGAAATTCGGCTTGCGGGCGACTGCGGAGACAGCGCTCCGCACGCAGACGGAACAGCGCTTGGAGACTCGCGTGGTCACTGCATTCGGAAAGGAGCTCTGGCTGTCAGCGCAGTTTGTTCCGTTCCACCATTCGGGAAAGCTTCTGTTGCTGGGTCTCTTTAGTGACGTCACCGAGCGCAAACGAGCCGAGGAAGAGCGCAGCCGTCTTTTCAATCTTTCTTTGGACATGATGTGCGTGGCGGGATTTGATGGCCGGCTCAAGCAGGTCAATCCAGCGTGGAGCGCGACGCTCGGCTGGACGGCCGAAGAACTCACGGCAAAACCCTGGCTGGACTTCGTGCATCCCGACGATTTGGAAGCCACGCGCGCCGCTGGCGCACAACTGCTCGGTGGCCAATCGGTGCGCACATTCGAAAACCGTTACCGCTGCAAAGACGGCAGCTATCGCTGGCTTTCGTGGAACTCCTTCCCCCTTGTGCAGAGCCAGGAGATGTTCGCCGTCACGCGGGACGTCACCGAGCGCAAGCAGGCGGAGGAAGCTGTTCGAGCAAGTGCTCAGCGGCTGCGCGATTTGATTGATGGTCTCGGGCCCAGCCTGTTAGTCGGACTTCTGACTCCGGACGGTGTACTTGTCGAAGTCAACCGGCCCGCGTTGGAGGCTGCGGGCCTGCGGCCGGAAGATGTGCTGGGGCAGCCCGTCGTCGACACTTATTGGTTGGCTTACTCGGAAACTGTTCAGCAACAATATCGAGCCGCCGTGGCGCGGGCGGCGGCAGGCGAGCCTGTGCGCTACGACGTTCAGATCCGAGTTGCCGAAGGCACGCTTATCTGGATCGACCTAACGCTTGAGCCACTGCGCGACGCCAGCGGAAACGTAGCGTTTTTAGTTGCATCAGCGGCCGTCATAGACGAACGCAAACGCGCGGAAGCGGCGCTGCAGGGCTATGCGAACCGGCTGGAGATCATCAGCGCGGCCAACCTGGCCTTGACGCAGACGCTGGACCTGGAGAGCGTGTTGGATACGCTGCTGGATTACCTGCAACGCCTGGTGCCTTACGACAGCGCCAACGTCATGCTGCTCGAAGCCGAATCTCGAATGGCGGTGCGCGCGCTTCGCGGATACCAAACCTGGGCGGAGCGCGAGCTCACTCGCCAGATCGAATTCGACCCCGGCAGCGTCCCGCTGATCCACAGCATCCTGACCCGGCAACAGAGCCGGCTGGTTCCGGACACGGAAAAATTCCCCGAGTGGGTTCGCCTGCGTGGTGCGGAGCATGTGCGAAGTTGGATTGGCGTTCCCCTCATCGCGGGTGGAAAAGTTATCGGGATTTATTCCGTGGACAAGGCGGAACCGGAGTTTTTTACCGAAGAACACGTCCAACTGGCGGAGACACTGGCGGCGCAGGCCGCGGTGGCAGTGCAAAACGCGCTGCTGTATGACGCGCGCACGCACGTGGAATGGCGACTCCGCCAGCTTTCCAATCGCCTACTGCGGCTGCAGGAGGATGAGCGCCGGCGCCTGGCGCGAGATTTGCACGATAGTTTTGCCCAAACCATCGCGGCCGTCAGCTTGAACCTGGCGCGGGTGGGAGAATGCGCAGCATTACTCGACGAAGGCGCGGGAAAGGCGCTTGCCGAAGCACGCGAAAATGTCAAGCAGACGGCCGAGGATGTGCGTACACTAACTTATCTATTGCATCCGCCGCTGCTCGAGGAGCTCGGCCTGGCGGCTGCGCTTCGCGCTTTTGCCAAAGGGTTCAGCGCGCGCAGCGGCATCCAGACCACGGTGCAGACGGCGGAGAATTTCAAGCGGCTCCCGGACGAAGTGGAGGCGGCGTTGTTTCGCGTGGTGCAGGAAAGCCTGGCCAACGTACAGCGGCACTCCGGAAGCGCGACTGCCGAGATTCAACTCCGGCGCACGGAGCGCAACGTCCATCTCGAGATTCGGGACCGTGGAAAGGGCGTGCCGCAAAATATCTTGGACAGTATGGACGGATCCGCCGAGGGCCTCGGCGTCGGCATTCTGGGCATGAGAGAAAGATTGCGGCAATTCGGAGGCCGACTGGAGATCATCTCCAGCGGCCACGGTACGACGGTGCAAGTGATATTGCCTCTGGAGGAGTAAGCGCGTGATGCGAATTCGCATTCTGCTGGCCGATGATCACGACGTGGTGCGGCGCGGGATCCGCGCGCTGCTGGAAACGCATCCAGGCTGGGAGGTCTGCGCCGAAGCCTGCAACGGCCGTGAGGCCATCGAGCAGACTAAGAAGTTGAAGCCGGACGTGGTCTTGTTGGACGTGAGCATGCCGCTGCTGAATGGCCTGGAGGCCGCGCGCCACATTCGCAAGGAATCGCCGCGGACAGAAATCCTCATGCTCACGATGCACGATTCGGAAGAGCTTGCGCGGGAGGTTCTGGAAATCGGCGCACGCGGCTATCTCCTGAAGTCCGATGCCGACCGCGAAATCATCAGCGCGGTCGAGGCCCTCAGCCACCACAAACCGTTTTTTACGACGAAGATTTCCCAGATGGTCTTGCAAGGTTACTTGAAGCCGGGAGAAACAGCCCGCAAAAGCAAACCCGCGCGCAGTATTTTGACCGCGCGCGAGACAGAAATTGTCCAGCTTCTCGCCGAGGGCAAGAGCAACAAAGAAGTCGCCGATACTCTTCAAATCAGCGTGAAGACGGTGGAGACGCACCGCGCGAACATTATGCGAAAATTGAATCTTGCTTCTTTCAGCGAACTGGTGCGTTACGCCATCCGCCACCACATCATCGAAGCGTAGACTTTCGGTACAAGAAGCGGCGCACAAATTTCAAAAACGCATGTGCCATTGCATTGTACAAAGAGTGCAATATTGGTGACCAGTACTCTGCGAGGCACTGAATCCCTCCAAGTACATAAGTCTAAACACGCTCCGCATGATGTAATCTTGCGCATTTCCTCTTTGGTTACATCGTTTCTCCGGAATATATTCTTTAGATTCAGCGGATTGCGGATGGCCGCTGAATTGCCCAACACCTCACCACAACGCCAATTGGTTGCGGCGCAGGCCGTGGGCAATTGGCGCGACGCTAGCAATTGAGCTGTGCGCCGAAAGGAAAGCGAAGATTGGAATGTTTCTAATTGCAGGGGAGGATGAGTCCATACAAATACCTAGAGAACGCTCCTGCTGGAAAATAGGAAATCCTCTCGATTCTCATCTTGTGGGTATCGGCGCATCCTGTCGCCCGTCGGAGTAATCTCCGGCGGAGAGAAGTGAATGCGATGAGCAACCGAATTTCAAATACGGTTCGAGTTCTGCTGGTGGAGGACAATCCAAGTTACGCCCGGAGCCTGCTCATGTTGCTTGGAGAAAGGAATGGCTCACGTTTCGAAGCTCAGTGGGTCGATTCGCTGAGCGCGGCAATTGAGCGGCTGTCCGCGGGCCTTCCCGATGCCATCCTGTTGGATCTCTCGCTTCCCGACAGTTCCGGGGTGGATACGGTGCGAAACATCCGAATCCATGCCCAGGATGCACCTATCCTCGTGCTGACGTCGCACGACGACGAGGAACTGGCGCACGAAGTGCTGCGGGCCGGTGCGCAGGAATACCTGGTCAAATCAAAAGTAGCCCGAACGAGCCTGGTGTCTTTCATCCGCTCGGCCATGAAAGTGGCTCAGGCAGACCAAGAGCAGAAAAAGAGCGAGAAGAGCTTTCGGGTCTTGTTTGCCAGCAATCCGCTCCCCATGTGGGTTTATGACTGCGAATCACTGCGCTTCCTCGAAGTCAACAATGCGGCCATCGTCCACTACGGTTATTCGCGCGAAGAATTTCTCGCCATGCGCATTACCGACATTCACCCTGCCGAGGACGTACCCCGGTTGCTCCGCGACGTCGCCCAAGCGCGCGAGAATCTACAGGAGTCGGAAGGCTGGCGGCACCTCCTCAAGGATGGACGCCTCATTGACGTTGAAATTGACTCACACGCCCTCGAATTCGCCGGCCGCCCCGCTGTTCTCGTGACTGCGCAGGACATCACCGAGCGCAAGCGCACCGAGGAAGCCTTACGCGAAAGCGAGGGGCGTTTCCGCCCGGTATGGGAGCACGCCACAGACGGAATGCGTCTGACGGACAGCCAGGGGACGGTGGTGGCGGTGAACGAGGCCTATTGCCGGATGGTGGGCAAGCCTCGCGCGGAGGTGGAGGGCTACCCGATGTCCGCTGTGTATGCGCCGGCGGATCAAGATCGCATCCTGCAGAAACACTTGGAGCGCTTCGCGAGCCGCGAAGTGCCCACGAACCTTGAGAAACAAATGACGTTGTGGGACGGGAGGAAACTCTGGCTGGAAGTTTCCAACTGTTTCATCGAAACAGAATCGTCCCGGCCGCTGTTGCTGGGGATCTTTCGCGATATCACCGAGCGCAAGCGCGCCGAAGAAGCACGGCGCAAAAGCGAAAAACAGTACCAGGCATTGGTTGACGATTTGGATGCCATCGTCTGGGAAGCGGATGCAAGTACATTGCAGTTCTCATTTGTCAGCCGCCGCGCGGAGTTGATCCTGGGGTATCCTGTCGAGCAATGGCTTACGGAACCGGATTTCTGGATTAATCACATCCTTCCTGAGGATCGGGACTTCGCTGCAGCATTGTGCGCAAATGCGGTGGCTTCGGAAAAGGACCACGAGCTTGAGTATCGAATGCTCAATCGGGATGGCCGCCCGGTCTTCCTCCATGACCGCGTTCGCATTATCAAGGATGCTGAAGGACGGCCAACCGTGCTTCGCGGCGTGATGATGGACATCACGGAGCGCAAGCGCGCCGAAAGCCAGATCTACTTGCAGTCCGCCGCACTCGAATCTGCGGCCAATGCCATCATCACGACCGATCGTCAGGGTGAAATCACTTGGGCCAATCCAGCGTTTACCCGCTTGACGGGCTACACCGTGGAAGAAGCTTTTGGAAAGAATCCGCGCATCTTGAAGTCAGGCCTCCAAACCGAAGCTTTCTACGAAGAAATGTGGAAGACGATTCTCGCTGGTCGCGTCTGGCACGGCGAACTGACCAACCAGCGAAAGGATGGGTCTCTGTACGAGGAGGAAATGACCATCACTCCGGTTCTGGATACAGCCGGGGCCGTCGCCAATTTCGTGGCCATCAAGCAGGACGTTTCCGAGCGCAAACGTGCTGAGAAAGCGCTGCAAGTTAGCGAAGCGCGCTTTCGCGAACTATTTGAGCACGCAACCCTGGGCATATTCCGCGCCACGGAGGACGGCAAGCTCCTGGATGTGAATCCGGCGCTAGTCGCCATGCTCGGCTATGACTCCGCCGAGGAACTCTTGGGCGTCAATCTGACGACCGGCATCTATCGGGACCCCGAAGACCGCCGGCGATTGGTGCGTCTCTGCCTGGAAAATCAGATGCACCAAAGCACCGCCGTCGAATGGAAACGAAAAGATGGCACATCCATTTTCGTTCGGCTCACGGGCCGTGCGCTGCAGAATTCCCGCGGGGAAACTGAGTTCTTTGAAGATTTCGTCGAAGACGTCACCGAGCGCAAACGCACCGAGGATGCGCTG
Source organism: Acidobacteriota bacterium (assembly GCA_023481105.1). Classification (GTDB taxonomy): domain Bacteria; phylum Acidobacteriota; class Terriglobia; order Acidiferrales; family UBA7541; genus JACQDE01. Next base: position 39,603 of record JAMCWK010000133.1, read on the forward strand.
CGCGCCAGCGAAACCCACTTCCGCGAACTGGTGGAAAACGCCACATACGGAATCTACGTTTCGACGCTGGACGGAAAGTTTCAGATGGTCAATTCGGCGCTGGTGAAAATGCTCGGCTACGAATCCCAGAGTGAACTGCTGGCTGTGAACCTGGCCACGGACGTGTATGAGGATCCCCACGAACGAACACAGTTGGTTGAAAGATTCGAGCGTGCGCAGCAACTGGAAGCGAGCGTGGTTAAGTGGAAGCGCAAGGACGGCACCCAAATAGTTGTGAGCTTACGTGGGCGCGGGCTGCGCAACCCGAACGGAACGGTGGATCGCTTCGAAGTATTTGTCGAGGACATTACAGAGCGGCGCTCGCTGGAACTGCAATTGCGTCAAGCGCAAAAAATGGAAGCCGTGGGGCGCCTGGCAGGTGGCGTGGCCCATGATTTCAATAATTTGTTGGGCGTCATCCTCGGCTACGGCGACCTTGTGGCCGAACAACTCAAGCCGGACGATGCCATATTCAGTCGAGTTCAAGAGATCCTCAAGGCGGGAAAGCGTGCCACCTCACTAACCAAGCAACTGCTTGCCTTCAGCCGCCAGCAGGTGTTGCAGCCACAGGTCTTGAACCTGAACTCGATCGTCGAAGAAGCCGACAAAATGCTTCGCCGGTTAATCGGCGAGGACGTGGAGATGCGCACTTCTTTGGAGCCGGCGCTGGGAAAAGTGATGGCTGACGCAGGTCAAATCGAGCAAGTCATTATGAACTTAGCCGTGAACGCCCGTGATGCAATGCCCCAGGGAGGAAAACTCTTCGTCAAGACCGGCAACGTGGTTCTCGATGAATCCTACGCTTGGCAACATCCCCCGTCCAAGGCCGGACGATTCGTGAAGCTGGAAGTCACCGACACAGGCATCGGGATGGACAAAGAAACACAAGCGCACATCTTCGAACCATTCTTTACAACCAAAGAGCAAGGAAAGGGAACCGGACTGGGTCTGGCCACGGTGTACGGGATCGTCAAACAGAGCGGCGGATTTATATGGGTCTACAGCGAACCCGGCAACGGGACGACGTTCAAGATATACCTGCCACAGGTCGTGGATTCCGCTGTGGATGCCCGGCCGGAAGCGGCTTCCGCCTCTACCCTGCGAGGAACCGAAACCATCTTGCTGGTGGAAGATGAGCCATCCCTCCGCGAAATGACTCGCGAAATGCTGGAAGCTTATGGATACACCGTCCTGGAATCCAACGACCCATTCGACGCCATCGAGATCGCCGAACGCCACGAGGGAGCCATTCACCTTCTTATTACGGACGTGGTAATGCCGGGCATGAGCGGGCGTACCGTGGCAGAACGATTGAAGATTCTGCGCCCGGAAACAAAATCGCTGTACGTTTCTGGCTATACAGACGATGCCATTGTGCATCACGGGGTACTTGAGCCGGGTTCGGCTTTTCTCCAAAAGCCTTTCACACAAGAGGAACTGACAATCAAGATTCGCGAAGTCCTTCAACGACCAGCCGACGAACCATAAGGGACACCAATACGCGGCTTGGGAGCACGCGAATTCTTTCCGAGGCAAGCAGAAGCACAAGGCTAATCATGCGCCGGCACTGTATTCAAAACGATGCAGCACCTCAGCGTACCACTTTGCGCAAATGCTTCCCGCCGCGTACGAGCGAATGCACACTGGAAACGCAACGGAAACTTTGAGCTCGAAACGAGAGCGCAAAGCCGTTCCAGTAGTGTCGTTTAATAGACGTTCACTAGAATTCATCACTGACTCTGCATATACTCTAAGTACTGGTCAAGGACGAATGCCATGACAAATACTTTCGCCCCGCGTCCCCCTATCGTGCTGGTTGCAATCGATGACGAGCAGGCCAACCTGCAATTCATTGAGATTGCATTGCAGCAGGATGGGCTGGAGATTTTTACGGCGACGGATCCCAGCGCCGGACTCGGCCTGATTAAGCAGCATCGGGCACAGATCGTCCTCGTTGATTTGAAAATGCCGCAAATGTCCGGCATGGAAGTTCTGGAAAGAGCACTGGAAATCAACCCGGATGTCAGCGTTGTATTGATCACTGGCCATTATTCGACGGAATCCGCCGTTGAAGCGATCCAAAAAGGTGCGTGTGATTACCTCGAGAAACCTGTGGCCGTGGAAGCGCTGCGTGCCCGAGTCGAGCGGCTCGTCGAAGACTCCAGGAATCGCCAGCAGCATCTGCAACTGGAAAACGAATTGACGCGCGCCTCGCAATTTGAAGGGATTGTCGGATGGAGTCCGGCCATGATGGAGGTATTTGACCGGGTGCGCCGAGTGGGGCCGCACTTTCGCAACGTCTTGGTGACCGGCGCCACCGGAACCGGAAAAGAACTTGTCGCTCGGGCGCTGCACCGGCTGAGCCCGGCCGCGGCAGGTCCCATGGTGGTTTGCAATAGCTCGGCAATCGTGGAGACGCTTTTCGAGAGCGAACTATTCGGCCACGTCAAGGGCGCGTTCACCGGCGCGTCGCAGGACCGCATTGGCGTATTTGAGTTCGCCAACAACGGCACCGTATTCCTGGATGAAATCGGCGACCTGCCGCAGGCCACCCAGGCGAAGTTGCTGCGCGTGTTGCAGAACCAGGAGGTGCAGCGTGTCGGGTCTCCGGTTGCTCGCAAGGTCAATGTGCGCGTTATCGCGGCCACCAACCGCGATTTGAAGAGAATGGTGGCGGAGAAACAGTTTCGCGAAGACTTGTACTATCGACTTGCTGCGGTGGAAGTCCACTTGCCCCGTCTTGCGGAGCGCAAGGAAGACTTGCCCTTGCTTATCCGGCATCTGATAGAAAAATTCTCAAAAGAATACGGAAAGGCGATTCGCGGACCCAGCCGGGGGGCAGAGAACATGCTGGCCGCCTACGGCTGGCCGGGAAACGTTCGCGAGCTCGAGAACGTCTTGAGCCACGCCTGCATGATGTGCGAGGGCGAGACGATTGATGTGAGGGACCTTCCTGATGCCGTCAAACAGCGGCGCCACGCTGCAAGCGTTGAAGACTACGAGTTGCTTCCGTTGGAGGAAGTTGATCGGCGCCATATCCTTCGGGTGCTGGAGAGCGTTGGGGGCAACAAGATCCGAGCGACGGAGATTCTCGGAATCGGTCGCACCACACTCTATCGTTTTTTGCAACAGCAGGAGGAAAAGCCGGATCCGGGAATGGAATCCGCACCAGAGCAAAAAGTCCGCTGAAGACACGTTTGTTACTTCGTCGTGATCAGATCGAATCGGGAACAATTCTCCCCGTCAGAAACCTCGGGATTCGCCGCATTCGACTCATTTTGCAAGGTGGGACAATCGAGAGAATCGAGTACATGACTCAACAGCGTCCATTGGGGATCGAGATTGCCTTCCCTGGCGAATTCTTTTGCGCATGGTGTTCAGAAATAGGACAGTTCTGATTAGCCAACGCAGCAAAATTATCTTCCTCCTCGTAACAGTAATAGACTCAAGCCTGAAGCTGATAGCAAGATCCGAATAAATGGCATTGGAATTGCTCCGTTCCCCGCGGAGGACTTCTGATGTTTTCGCCGCAACTGGATCCACGTCCCAAAGCAAGCAATTCCCATGAGGGTTCCCAGGCCCTGCGCGTCCTGATTGTGGATGACGAAGCCCCCATGCGGGAAATGCTCAGTTTGCAGCTTGAGAGCAAGGGATTCTTGTGTGTGACGGCAGCGAACGTTTCCGAGGCACGCAGGCGGCTTCGCGCGGAGCATTTTGACATTACCCTTAGCGACGTCAACATGCCTGGAGAACACGGATTGGCGCTCGCCGCGGACATCAAGAGCCAATATCCCGACACGGCACTTGTACTCATGACCGGAGGCGAGAAAGTCCGAATCGCCGTGGAAGCGATGAAAGCTGGGGCCAGCGACTATCTGCAAAAACCCGTTCAAATCGACGAACTGGTCGCCAGCATGGGAAAGTCTGTTGAAGCTTGCCGGTTGCGCCGCAAACGGGAGCACGAGCAACGGCACCTGCAGCAGACAGTTGACGAGCGAACACGTGAGCTCAGCAGTGCCCTCGCCGAAATCCAAGCTACGTGCGATGCCTCGTTGGCGGCGCTGGGAACCGCGCTGCGCTATCGTCACCACGAGACCCTGGAACACGTGCAGCGTGTGACGACTCTGAGCTGGAAAATCGCCCAGGCCCTCGGAATTCACGGGCAAGAATTGACAGCGATCATCTATGGCGCATTTCTCCACGACATCGGAAAGATTGGCATCCCGGATGCCATTCTGCTCAAGCCCGGCCCGCTCACACCGGAAGAAAATCGAATCATGAGAACGCACGTTGAAATCGGCTACGAAATGCTGCGCGAAATTCCTTTCCTTCGTCCCGCCGCCGAGATCGTGCACGCTCACCACGAATGTTTTGATGGTTCCGGTTATCCGCTTGGACTGAAAGGCGAAGAAATTCCACGCGGCGCGAGAGTTTTCGCTGTGGCCGACACCGTGGATGCGATCATTTCTGATCGGCCGTACCGCAAAGCGCGAAGCTTTGAACAGGCGCGCAAGGAAATCGTGCGCTGCGCTGGGTCTCAGTTCGATTCTGCCGTCGTATCCGTCTTCATCAACCTGCCTCAAGAATTCAGCGTGCCCCCAGCACTGGCATCAAGAATCTTGCTGAAGACTTAATATCACCAGAAAGCCGAAAACTGCGGTATTTGGTACCTGGGCGTTCCGTTTTGGACAAGTCATCTTCATTACGTAAAGCCACTCAACTAACTTGCGGTCCTTCACGAGCGAAGGGCGCTGCAATGCGATGTGCATTGGGTGATTTCGGGCAACTGTAAATTACAGATTCAAAGCGAGTTCACGTCCAAGACGCGCCCACCCGCCGTATCCACGGCGCTGATATTCCGGCATGACGCTTTGGCGCATGAATTGCCGTTCTTCCGCCCGCTGCTCGCCTCGCCGGTGGCTCACGCATCCGGTGATTTACAAGGGCGTGCGAATGGAGGAACCAGATGTATCAAGCTATACGGACCCGCCCGCCGGGCGTGCGGAAGAACCCCGCAGGCATTTTGCTCGTGCTCGCACAAGCGGTTTGTCTGCTGCTTGTGCTTGCAGCACCCGCACAGGGTCGTCCGGGCGGCACGAATGACAAAGGCAACGCAGGCGGTTAGCCGCTGCGCGCAGTCACCGAGATCTTCTTTTGCGATGTGGTTGACCCCGCCTGCCGGACCACGAACTCGACTTTCACAGCTAGCACACTGCCCGACCTTTACGTTTTTGTGACGTGGCCCAATGTCAGAGGAGACATGGTGCAGACAGTCGAGTTCTACCAACCCGACGGCAGCCTGTACACGAAGATCGCCACGCCATTCCGCGTCCGGCCCAAAGAGCCCAGTGCGCTCGCGGTACCCGGCGCCGCGTCCGTGCCGGTGCAGTATCTGACTTCGAGCAACGGCGTGCCCACGGTTGTAACTGTGCTTCCTGTCGCTGGCACCAACATCACCCAATACAACTTGCTGGGCGCGTGGACCGTGCGCGTATTGCTCGATGGCCAGTTTGTGCAGAGCGCCCAGTTCACACTGACCGGCATAAGCGAAATTTTTTTCTGTGAAGTTGTCACCACGGACTGCCGCTCTTCGAACTCGACTTTCACCGTAGGCGCATTTCGCGATCTTTGCGTCTTCGTCACCTGGCCCGGCGTCTCCGGTGACCTATTGCAGACGGTGGAGTTCTACCTGCCCGACGGCAGCCTCTACATGAAGAAAGACACGCCGTTCCGCGTGCTTTCCGGAGGAACCACTGCGCTGGCAGATCCCGACGCCCTGCCAGTGGCTCCCGAGTTTTTGACCTCAAGTCAGAGCGTGCCCACAGTGGTCACAATGCTCCCCGTCGCAGGTACTTACATCACCCAGTACAACTTGCTGGGTGTCTGGTCGGTGCGCGTGCTTCTCAATGGGACATTCGTGCAGGGCGCTCAGTTCACCCTGAAGGCCCCGGACCAGCCATAGGTTGGTTGCTGGCGCCCGCTTGACCTGCGGGTGCTGCGACAAAATATTGGGAAGAAGCATCGTGGATGGGTTCCCAAGAGGTCGCATCGGCAAGACAGAAACAGAGCTTGTAGTCGCGGATTTTTGGACGAAGGAGGACGTTGCAATGAGTGAAGCGATCAAAACCCCGATTCCCCCGGCTGAAAGTGAACCAGCGCCGGGCGCGCCGCGCAATCACAGGCCGGGAATCGCAGACAGCTTGCTGGCCGCACTGCTCATCTTGTGCCTGCCTTTCAGCGGGCAGTTTCTACATGCACAAGAATCAAATTCAATCCAGTCGTCGCGAGCGGATTCTCACAGGAATCAGGTCCTCGCCGTCGCTCTGGTCGATGCCACCGGCGGGAACATTAAGTCGCGTCCCACGGTAATTTCACGCAGCGAAACTTCGCTGGCGGATTGCGAAGCGTTCACCAGAGGCGCCCAGCCGTGCGATGTTGCTTATGTTGGTTCTGGCGACGGCCGCGTTTACGCCTTCGACAGCGGCACTGGACAGCAGATTTGGGCCACCCCTGCCATCGGTTCCGCCGGCGCGCTGGTGGGCGTCGGGGGTTTGATCGCTGCCGGCGTTGCAGTGCAAATTCGGGCGAATTCCAATTCCACCTTCACCTCCACATCGAATACCGATCTGCTCTTCGTTGGCACCCGCGAAACCTCCGCGACTGCCAACAAAGTGTACGCACTGAATGCCAATACGGGCGCCATTGTTTGGGCCTTCCGCCCCGGCAACATGGACGCCGTCAATTCCACTCCGATAATCGATTACTCCAACAACGTGATCTGGGTCACCAGCCTTTCCAACAGGTACTTACAGCCCAGCCTTTGGAAGATTGACGGCCTAACCGGTGCGGTCTTGGCCAACTTCAACCTGGGTGACATCAGCGGTTCCGCCACATTAAACGGCGACAACAAAGTGGTGTACACGGTCACCGATTCCGGTAACCTGGTTGCCGTTCGCAATGAACTTTTTTCTTGCTCCAGCACTCTGGCCACAGGCGCGTCTTTCGGCACGGGCTTTCCCATTCCAATCAATTCGGGCACGGTCCGCGACGACTACATCTTTTTCACGACAACTACCGCCAGCTCGAGCACGGTTCGAAAAGCGCACTTCAGTTATGGTGAGGACTGTAGCGGCAACCTTGCCGCGGCATCTGGCTATACAAACCCAAGCTTCGGTCGCATCACGCTCTCCGGCCCGATGTTTAGCTCGCCCACACTGGCAGCCATTTACGTTGGCGCCTCAGACGGCAAGCTGTACAAAATCAATCCATCGCACGGTACGGTTCTCGCCGTGCGCATCGTGGACCCTGGGGTAACCATTGGCGAACCCGGCTTCAACAGTTCCCAGGATCGACTGTACTTTGCTGATGCTCAGGGGCGCGTGTATTCCTTCGACGTCTTTTGAGCTCAACCAATCTCGCCCCTCCTCCTGCTTGCATAGCTTTGCGCGGACGTCCAAAGACGGCGGGACGTTCCGCGCAAAGCCCTGCCCTTTTTGAGCATGTTTAGTTCTTTAAAACGGCAACCGTGCAAATGAACACTCCTTTAGCTTCGACACTTGAACCAAGCTGCTTTCGGCTGGTGTGAAATGTCGTTCCACGCCCATGTGGAGGGTCAAAGTAATCACAGTAAACAAATTCACGCCGGCGGCGCTGGTTGCAGCAAGTGCCCTTTGGATTGCGGGAATCTGGCGGCCATTTTGAGAGTGCATCAAACTTGCAATCAAGCGCGCATGACGAAGGCCATTGAAAGCAGTTTCGGCTGCGCGCCTGACGAGCAGAAGCGCCGCGTGAAGGATTTGAATGGGGAGATGTATCGGCGCGAGAGGGGAAGAGATCCGCTCAAAGATATGGCCCTGTCCGGCGAGTCGTCTGCGGAATACATTCCCGCGCGGCCTGGAGATCACGCAACTAGCAACGTCACAACACTCACGACATTTGCGGATGGAAGAAAACCGCGATCAATCTTTTGGAATTTTGGTGCCGGCGGTGGGACTCGAACCCACGACCTAGGGATTATGAGACCCTCGCTCTACCCCTGAGCTACACCGGCAAGGTCGCTACAATCCATGGTACGGAGGGAGCCAAGGAAGTGTCAAGAGAAGGCGAAGCCAAGCAAGCATGCGGGAAGTGGAAAGCGAAGCCGCTGGATTGAGAGAATTAGAGCGAAAAGAAAGGAATCCGCGTGAGATGGATGCGAAAAAAATTGGTACTGTCGTACTGTTGACCGGGGAAAGTGCGGAGCAGTACTGTGCGGTTGTACTAGAAGATCCCTGGCCTGAGGCTGGGGAGGCGGGTGTGTACTCTTTAGACACACGCCGTACTGCGCCGCTTAGAGACAGGCGGAGCCACATCCATACTTCCTTCGCGCTGGTCTACGACCAGCCGGAGGAAGAATATGAACCGTTGGACAGTGGTGATAGCGTTAGTTCTTCTTGTGCTCGTGAGCGCGATCGGGGTTCGCAATCTGGCGACAGCAAGTGCGAATGGAGCGCCGGTCGTGATGGCGAACGGAGGAGGGCCGGTACCACCGCCCCCACCGATGGCGAACGGAGGAGGGCCGGTACCACCGCCCCCGCCGATGGCGAACGGGGGAGGGCCGGTACCACCGCCCCCGCCGATGGCGAACGGGGGAGGGCCGGTACCTCCACCGCCGCCGATGAGCAATGGTGGTGGATCCGTACCACCGGCACCCTGGAGTCTGTAACCCGGAATTAGGGTATACTGGACCAGGGCTCGGAGAAACTCAGAGTGCTTGGTCCGATTGATTACGTTCTTTGGTTCCTGACGGCCCTCTTGCAGGCTGCGGTGGTGGTGTGTGCGCTCCGCGGCCGGACCTTCTGGAAGTACAGTACCCTGAATTTTTACATGTTGGCTGCCAGCTTTCTTACGGCTGGGCGCTTCGTCATTTTCTGGGAGTACGGGTTTCCTTCTCCCGCCTATACTTACTTTTACTACTACTCGGACGCCTTCCTCACCATCTGCCTTTATTTCGCCCTCATGGAGCTGTACTCACATGTGTTCCGTGCAATGGGGATCAACCGCTATGTGCGTGCGGGGGCGCTGCTTCTTTTGGCGTTAACTTGCTGGGTTACCTTCCAGGTAGTGATGAATTCCAGTGCCAAGCTGCTGACCAACTTCGTCGTGGAATTGCAGCAAAACCTTTATTTCGTCGGTTTGGTGCTGACCTACCTGTTATGGGGCGCGGTGATGAAGCAGCGCGAGACGCGCGCGCAAGTGGTTCAACTCGTATCGGCGCTGGGCGTGTACTTTAGCGGGTTTGCCGCCAACTACGCGTTTTACCATCTTTCTCAGGAGCATCTTGCGATTTGGAATTACGTTCCTCCAATGCTGGCCCTGTGGCTGCCGGCAGCCTGGGCCTATACGTTTGCGAAAGTTCCTGAGGAAGCGCGCATTGCGACGGCCCACATCGCCGCGACGCACGGAAGCATTCGATGATTGCAACGCTGATATTCGTGATTGCCATCGCCGGGTTTCTACAGTTCTTTGTGTCGTACTGCCGCTCGTTGATTGCGGCGTATGAGCGCGTGGATCTCTCCGAGCAAGCGCGCGAAGTAACCGGCATCCAGGACCGCCAGGTCCACGGACAGGACTTCGAGCGGCTGCTGCAACTGGTGCGAATGTGTCCGGAACCCGGCGACGACAGCCGGGAGATCGGCGCCGTGCGCACGTATTTCGGGCTGCTTTCTCTGGCGCGGGCCACGTTTCGTCGGATTGCGCCGGCGCTGGAACAACGCATGGAGCGGGAACGCGAAAGTTGCGCATACTTCGCGGCAGTGGCGCTGGACCGGCGTATCGCGCACAGCCGCGGCTTGATGGCCGAACAACTGGTCAACCACTAAGCAGCGCCACGCACGAATTTGGCCCGGCTCGGCCTCCAACGGCCAGCCGGGCGTTTTGTTTTCTAGGGAGCAAGATTTGACGGGGGAGCGCGGGCTGCTACGATAGAGTCAGCGAGATCGAGCAGGTCAGGTAAACAACATTGAATGCGGGACTGCTTGCGCAAGTGGAAGCCACCATCCGGAGGCACGGAATGCTGCGGGCCGGCCACCGGGCCGGGGTAGCTGTTTCCGGCGGAGCGGATTCGGTGGCCCTGCTGCTGATTCTGTTGGAGCTGCGGGAAAAACTGGGGCTCACGCTTCTCGTCGCACATTTCAATCACCAGTTGCGCGGGGCGGAATCGGACGCGGACGAAGCTTTCGTGAAAGAACTGGCCGCGCGGCATGGGTTGGAATTTGCAGCCGGGCGAGAGGATGTTGCAGCGCGAGCGCGAGAGAACGCCTGGAATCTGGAGGACGCGGCCCGGCGGCTGCGCTACGCTTTTTTTGAAGAGCTGGTGACGGCGGGGCGCGCAGATTGCATTGCCGTGGGTCACACGGCGGACGACCAGGCGGAGACCGTGCTTGCTCGAATCGCGCGGGGCACAGGGCCTACAGGGCTGGCGGGGATTTACCCGGTGGTGGGCCACGTGATGCGTCCTTTGCTGGAAATCAGGCGGGAAGCTCTGCGCGATGAACTCCGCGCTCTGGGCCAGGACTGGCGGGAGGATGCTTCGAACCGCGACGTGTCACGGCTGCGGGCGCGCGTACGCCACACCGTTCTGCCGCTGATCGAGCGCGAGCTGCAGCCGGGCGCGGTGAAACACTTGAGCGAGCTGGCGCACCTGGTGCGGGACGAGGAATCTTTCTGGACGGCGCTGGTGCAAAGCTGCTTCGAAAGCAGCGTGAAGCAAAGTGGCGTGGGGCTCGCTATCCGCATTGTGGATTTGATTCAACCGCCCCCGATTCGAGGCGCGCTTGCGCAGACACCGGGCGAATCGCAAGCACTGGAAGCGGTGAGCAAAAGGCTCATCCGCAGGCTGGCGGCAGAAAACCGCGGGCCGCGAGGCCAGCTGGCATCACGGCACGTAGAACAGGTTCTGCGCCTGGCGCGCGAGGGGCACAGCGGACAAACAGTTCCATTGCCCGGAGGCGCCGTAGTGGAACGCGTGTTCGATCGGCTGGTCTTTACGCCGCCGCAAGCCACGACGGTGGAGACGGAAGAAACAACCGGTGCCGCGACATCGTATGAATATAGTGTGGAGCTATCCGGCGAAAGCTCAGCAACCGTGATCATTCCTGAAATTCGGAAACGGCTGTGCCTGAAAGTGATTGACTGGCCCAGCGGGGCGAGGGACACTAGTAATTCAGCTGCGACTCTCGACCGGGACTTGCTGCGCCCGCCGCTCCTTTTCCGAAACTGGCGACCCGGGGACGGTTATCGTCCCGTGGGGCGGCAAGGCACGCGGAAGCTGAAGCGGCTTTTCCAGGAATACAAGATTCCGGCGGGAGAACGAAAAACCTGGCCGGTCTTGACCAGCGGCGGAAGACTTGCCTGGTCGGGGAAACTGCCGGTGGCCAAGGAGTTTGCCGCGGGAGGAAAGACGCGGATCGCGGTAGCCATCGAAGAGGAATCGCTGTGAAGTCCACACCAAAAGTTGTGTTTTCGGCCGCTCGGCTGGCGTCGCGCGTGAGCGCGATGGGCCGCGCGATTTCCCGGGACTATGCAGGTCGCACGGTGGACCTGGTGGCGATCATGGACAGCTCGTTCGTGTTCGCCGCCGACCTGGTGCGGCAGATCAAATGCCCGCTGGTGTGCCACTTTGTGCGCGCGGAAATCCGCGACGTAAACGTGGGCGGCTACGAACGCAAAGAGATTTTTTTCAGCCCGGAGCCGGTGCTGCGAGACCGCGAGGTGCTGCTGGTGGACGCGGTGCTCCATTCCGGCGTGACCCTGGACTTTTGGGCCAGGCGCCTGCTGGACAGCAAACCGAAGTCGCTGCGCACCGCGGTGCTGATCGACAAGCCGCAAGAACGAAAAGTGGACTTTCAGCCGGACTACTTTTGCTTCCAATCGGCATCTAATTACTTGGTGGGGTATGGGCTGCCGGAGCGCCGCGGAATGTACCGGAACCTTCCTTATGTGGGAGAGCTCGATGGAGCGCAGCGCAGCGGTGGAAAAAAGAGCGGCGGGCAAAGCGGCAAGAGCCGCCGCAAAAAGAGATCGGTGAGGTAGCTACGTGAATTCAACGGCAAGATCGATTCTGTTCTGGATGTTCATTCTGCTGCTGGCCGTGGTGCTGTGGAAGATGGCCTCCACCGGCGGGCCCAACATGCGTCCCGAAGAGCTGAGCTATTCGGATTTCATGACGCAGGTTGAACAGGGGAGAATGCTCAGCGTCACCATGACGCTCTCCCCCATCAGCGCAGATGTCGAAGGCGATTACCGGGAGCCCAACAAGAAGTTCCACCTCACGATGGCCAAAGAGTCCGTGCCGGATTTGACCAAGCTGCTGCGCGAAAAGGGAGTGCGCATCAATGTGAAGTCGGAATCGCGCAGCGACTGGCTTACTTTTCTGCTGAACGCGCTTCCGTTCTTCCTGCTGGTCGGGTTCTGGATCTTCATGATGCGGCAGATGCAGGCCGGCGGCAATAAAGCGCTGAGCTTCGGGAAATCGCGCGCGCGGTTACTGACAGCGCAGCAGAAAAAGGCGACGTTCAAAGACGTCGCTGGTATTGACGAGGCCAAGGAAGAACTACAGGAAATTATCGACTTCTTGAAAGACCCACAGAAATTCCAGAAGCTGGGCGGGCGTATCCCCAAGGGTGTGCTGCTGGTGGGACCGCCGGGCACGGGCAAGACGCTGCTGGCGCGAGCGATTGCCGGCGCGGCGAACGTGCCGTTCTTTTCGATTTCCGGCTCGGATTTCGTGGAAATGTTTGTCGGTGTGGGCGCAAGCCGGGTACGCGACCTCTTCGAGCAGGGCAAGAAGAATGCGCCGTGCATCATCTTCATTGATGAAATTGACGCCGTGGGGCGGCACCGCGGTGCGGGCCTGGGCGGCGGGCACGACGAGCGCGAGCAGACGCTCAACGCGCTGCTGGTGGAGATGGACGGCTTCGAGTCGAACGAAGGCGTGATCTTGATTGCGGCGACGAACCGGCCGGACGTGCTGGACCCGGCGCTGCTGCGTCCGGGACGTTTCGACCGGCGCGTGGTGGTGCCGCGGCCAGACGTGAAGGGCCGCGAAGAAATCTTGCGAGTGCATACACGCAAGGTACCCATCTCAGAGGACGTGGAATTGTCGGTGCTGGCGCGCGGCACACCGGGTTTCTCGGGCGCGGACCTGGCCAACCTGGTGAACGAAGCGGCGCTGTGGGCGGCGCGACAAAGCCGCAAGATGGTGTTGATGATTGACTTCGAGATGTCCAAGGACAAAGTCCTGATGGGCGTCGAGCGGAAGTCCATGATTCTCTCCGAAGAAGAAAAGCGCAACACGGCGTACCACGAGGGCGGCCATGCGCTGGTGGCGGCGATGACGCCGGGCGCGGACCCGTTGCACAAGGTGACGATTATCCCGCGCGGCATGGCGCTGGGCGTGACCATGCAACTGCCCATTGACGACAAGCACACCTACACGAAAGATTTTCTCGAGGCCCAGCTTGGGGTGTTGATGGGTGGGCGTGCTGCGGAAGAGATTTTCCTGGGCAAGGTAACTACCGGTGCGGGGAACGACATCGAGCGCGCCACGGAAATTGCGCGGCAGATGGTGTGCGACTGGGGCATGAGCGAAATGGGGCCGCTCTCCTTCGGCAAGAAAGAGGAAGCGATATTCCTCGGACGAGAGATCGCGCAACACCGCGACTACTCCGAGGAAACAGCGATCCGCATTGACCATGAAGTGAAAAAGATCGTCACGGCGGCGTACACGCATGCGCGCACGCTGCTGGAAACGAACCGCGACACGCTGGAAAACATTGCGCAGGCATTGCTCGACCGCGAAGTGCTCGACGCCGTCGAATTGAAGCTGTTGATCGAAGGCAAGCCGCTGCCGGAAAAGACCCGTCCAGTGCCGCCTTCGGCGCCCGCCGTGCCCGGCAAAGAACCGCAGGTCGCCGCGCGGCCTGAGCCGCGGCCAGCACACGGCTTCACCAAGTAATTAGATGCCGA
>JAMCWK010000089.1 GCA_023481105.1 Acidobacteriota bacterium
CGATGTAGATGTGCCCGCGCGCGATCAGCTCCTGCATGTGCCGGAAGAAGAACGTCAGCAGCAGCGTGCGGATGTGGCTGCCGTCCACGTCCGCGTCGGTCATGAGAATAATTTTGTGATAACGGACCTTGGAGGCGTCGAAGTCCTCCTTACCGATGCCCGTGCCCAGCGCGGTAATCATGGTGCGTATTTCTTCATGCCCCAGCATCTTGTCGTAGCGCGCCTTTTCCACGTTCAGGATTTTTCCTTTGAGCGGAAGAATGGCCTGGTAGCGGCGGTCGCGGCCCTGCTTCGCCGAGCCGCCGGCGGACTCGCCCTCGACAATGAACAGTTCGCAGCGCGCCGGGTCGCGTTCCTGGCAGTCCGCCAGTTTTCCCGGCAGCCCGCTGGAATCAAGCGCGCTCTTGCGCCGCGTGAGCTCGCGCGCTTTCCGTGCCGCTTCGCGCGCGCGTGCCGCGTCAATGCACTTGCCGATGATGCGACGCGCCACGGTCGAGTGCTTGTCGAAGTATGTGCCAAGCTGATCGTTCACCACGGATTCGACCTGGCCCTTGATGTCGCTGTTCAGTTTCCCTTTGGTCTGCCCTTCAAACTGCGGCTGCGGCAGCTTCACGCTGACCACGGCGACGAGTCCTTCGCGCACGTCATCGCCGGTGATGGAGACCTCTTCCTTCTGCTCCTTCAGCATTCCAAACGACGACGCGTAGTAGTTGATCGTGCGCGTCAGCGCCGAGCGAAATCCGGAGAGGTGCGTTCCGCCGTCCACGGTGTTGATGGTGTTGGCGAACGCGAACACATTTTCCGTGTACCCGTCGTTGTATTGCAGCGCGATTTCGATCTCCACCGGGTCTTTGCGGCCCTCGATGTAGATGGGCGAATCGTGCAGCGCCGTTTTGCCTTTGGTCAGGTGCTTCACGAATTCCGCAATGCCGCCGGTGAAGCGGAACTCCACGGTTTTGTCCGTGCGCTCGTCGGTGAGAATAATTTTCAGGCCCTTATTCAGGAAAGCCAGCTCTCGCAAGCGCTGGGAAAGCGTGTCGAAGGAGTAGTTCACTTTGTCGAAAATCTTGGGGTCGGGATGGAAGGTGACTTTGGTACCCGTGCGGCGCGTCTTGCCGGTGGTCTTGAGCTTGCTCGTAGGCTTGCCGCATTCGTAGGACTGCTCGTACACCTCGCCTTCACGGCAGATTTCCAGGTCCAGTTCGTCCGAGAGCGCGTTCACCACGCTGACGCCCACGCCGTGCAGCCCACCGGAAACCTTGTAGGACTCGCTATCGAACTTGCCGCCCGCGTGCAGGACGGTCATCACCACTTCCGCCGCGGGCTTTTTCTCCGTGGCGTGCATGTCCACGGGGATGCCGCGGCCGTTGTCCGTCACCGTGACGCTGTTGTCCTCGTGCACGATGACTTCAATCTCGTCGCAGAAGCCCGCCAGCGCTTCGTCCACGGAGTTGTCCACCACTTCCCACACCAGGTGGTGCAGCCCCATCTCGCCCGTCGAGCCGATGTACATCGCCGGCCGCTTGCGCACGGCCTCCAGCCCGCCGAGCACCTTGATGGACGTGGCGTCGTATTTGTGTCCCTGCTTGATTCCTTCTTTGTCACCCATGCTTCACGCCTCTCTTACCTTCGTGGGACAGGCTTTCCAGCCTGTCCGGTACCCAGCAGTGTCGTCATGCTGAGTTCCGATGTTCTCTATCGCGACGAGGAAACTCCCCTACTTTTGCCGTCCACGTGCACACGTCGAGATACCCCGCGAACTGTTCGCGGGCGCGACGCTTTTCACAAACACGTTCTTCGATTCTGAGTAAATTCTGAAGCGCACTCGTTTTACCCTGTGTCCCGATGAGGTGCATCGGGATCGTAGGGTCCTTTTGCTTCATCCCTCCGGCGACGTGCCGGAGCGGCGAAGGCTGCGTTCGTTCGGGGCCGGGCTGCTGCGAACCGCTCTGGCGCGGGCGGTTCTGCTCCGATCCGGCTCGCCATCGCGAACCTGGCCGAAGCTTTTTTGTGTAGCGCCGGGCTTCAGCCCGGCACTCCTTCTGCGCAGCCTCTTGCCCGATCGTGGTGCCAATCGGGAGGATCTCGAGGCCCAACTACAGCCCCATATTTTAGCCGATTTAAGGCCGTTTCTCAAGCCTCTTTCGGCGTGCGTGTGCTCAATTAAGTGCTTTTGTGTCTGTGATTTGCGTGGGGCCTTGTCGGCGCTCATCGCGGACAGCTTCTGCCACGAAAACAGTGCCTCTTCAGAAGCGAAATGTGCCCTGAGATTTCGTGGAAATTGATGTAACGCGCACCGGCCTCAAATGGTAAGAGAGAGTAGAAAGACAGAAGCCATGGAACTGCTGGAGCAGTTCGTGCACGGCAATCTCGACGCGTTCGAGGCGCTGTTCCGCCAGTTCCAGCGCGAGGTGTACGGCTGGATCCTGCGCATCGTGCGCGATCCCGCCGCCGCGGAAGAAATCACCGTGGAAACTTTCTGGCGCATCTACCGCAGCCACGGGCGCTTCGATCCGGCGCACAGCTTCGGCGCTTGGGCGCGGCGCATCGCAACGAATGCCGCGCTGGGGATTTCCGCCGACGCCGTAAAATTGCGCGTGTTCCGCGCGGTGCGCAAGCTGCGCCAGTCGCTCACGCGCGCAGGGGTGCAAGCATGAACGCTCACAGCGACGAAAAAATCCGCGCGCTGCTCCGCGCGACTTTCCCGCCGGTGAAGGACGCGGGCCCGCCGCGCGACCTGTGGCCCGCCGTGCTGCGCCGTCTCGACGAAGCGCCTGCGCGCGTGCCGTGTTACATCAATTT
>JAMCWK010000034.1 GCA_023481105.1 Acidobacteriota bacterium
GGCCGTCCAGCTTGACGCCCTCGAGTTTCTTCGTTCGCCCGTTCTCCGTGATGGAGACTTCCTGCTCGCTGAAATACTTGAGCAGGTTTTCCTTGGCTTCGGCGCGGCTCGTCGATCCGCGGATGATGCGGATCACCGCGTCCAGATGATCCAGCGCGATTTGATAGCCCACCAGGATGTGCTCGCGCTCGCGGGCTTTGCGCAGCTCGAACGCCGAGCGCCGCCGCACCACTTCTACGCGGTGCTCGACGAAGAGCCGCAGCAAATCGAGCAGGCCCAGCTCGCGCGGCTGCCCGCCCACGATGGCCAGCAGGATCATCCCGTAGGATTCCTGCATCTGCGTATGCTTGAAGAGGTTGTTCAGGATGAGCTTGGATTCTTCGCCGCGCTTCACTTCGATGACGATGCGCATGCCGTCGCGGTCGGATTCATCGCGCACGTCGCCAATGCCTTCCAGCTTTTTCGTCTGCACCAGCTCCGCGATGCGCTCGATCAGCCTGGCCTTGTTCACCTGGTAGGGAATTTCCGTGACCACGATGTTTTCGCGGTCTTTGCCCGCTTCCTCGATGGCTGCTTTGGCGCGCATCATGAAGCTGCCGCGCCCGGTTTTGTACGCCTGCGCGATGCCTTCGCGCCCGGAAATAAATCCGCCCGTCGGAAAATCCGGCCCGGGAACCAGCTTCATCACTTCCTTCAGCGAGGTGTCGGGCTTTTCCACCATCAAAATTGTCGCTTCCAGAATTTCGTTGATGTTGTGTGGTGGGATGTTGGTGGCCATGCCCACGGCGATGCCGCTCGCGCCGTTGATGAGCAGGTTCGGCACGCGCGCGGGCAGCACTGTCGGCTCTTGCAGCGTCTGGTCGAAGTTGGGAACGAAATCAACGGTTTCTTTTTCCAGGTCGCGCAGCAGCTCCATGGAAATCCGCGGCAGCCGCGCTTCCGTGTAACGCATGGCCGCGGGAGGATCTCCGTCCACCGAGCCGAAGTTGCCCTGCCCGTCCACCAGCATGTAGCGCATGGAAAAATCCTGCGCCATGCGCACCAGCGTGGGATAAATCACCGCTTCGCCGTGAGGATGATAGTTGCCGGAGGTGTCGCCGCAGATTTTGGCGCACTTGCGGAAGCCGCGCCCGGGCGTCAGGCCCAGGTCGTTCATCGCCACGAGGATGCGCCGCTGCACCGGCTTTAAGCCGTCGCGCACGTCGGGCAACGCGCGCGCCACGATCACGCTCATCGCGTAATCGAGGTACGACTTCTTCATTTCGTCTTCTATGTCCACCGGCAACAATATCGAAGTGTCTTTTTCGTCCGCCATTCGCCGTCCTCGGTTGTCCTTATGTAGGGCCGCCCTTCAGGGCGGCATTTTGCTGCTTCTATCTCTTTCTGTATCGTTACGCGTCCCGCGTTGAGGTGCTAATCACTGCCTTCGCCGTAGCATTTGGCTTTGCGTTTTCGTTCAACCTTTCAACGTTCAACATTTAACGGGTTCTTCTCGCCCTTTGCTCCAGCACGTACGCCTTCACCGTCTCAAACGCCGCCGCATTATTCGAAAATCGCTGCGGCCCGAAAACTTCCTCGAGATGCCGCAGAAACGCGTCGCGCTCCTCCTCGCTCGAAAATTCCACCGCCACCCCGCGCTCGTTGTCCGGCGTACTCGTCTCCACCGCGCCAAACTCCGAGCAACTCAATCCCCTCAGCCCCGGTTCCGTCTTCCATCGCAATTGATATGTCGCCACAGTTGGTTCGTGTCATTCTGAGCCCTGACGGTTTTTGTCGGGGCGAAGAATCTCTCTGCCACTCTCTAACTCTGAAACCTTTCAACTTTCTTCTGCTCTAAATGTCGAGGTTCACCACGTCCAGCGCATTGTCCTCGATGAATTTCCGCCGATCCTCGACGTTTTCCCCCATGAGCACCGTGAAAATCCGGTCTGACTCGACCAAATCTTCGAGCTTCACTTGCAGCAGCGTGCGCGTTTCCGCGTTCATGGTGGTTTCCCAGAGCTGCTCGGCATTCATTTCGCCGAGGCCCTTGAACCGCGTGATGGTGAATTCTTTTTTCGCGTCTTCCAGGATGAAGTTCAGCACGGCGACCGCAGTGTCCTTCGTTTCCTTGTCGCCGTTGCGTGTGACCACGAACGGCGGCTCGTCGAACTGCGCGATGGACTGGTACAGCGTGCGCATGCGCTTGTATTCCGCCGACGACGCCAGCGCCCAGTTCACGCGCCGCTCGCCCGCGCTGCCGAAGTCCACCACCAACTCCCACAGCGAGTGCTCCTCGTCTTTGCCGATTTTCGTTTCCGCTTTCAGCTTGGCGCGCTCGACGGCGTTTTGCAGTTTTTCCAGCTTCTTGCGGTCTTCGAAATCCATTTTCTTTTCCAAGTCGCTCTTCGCCAGCAGTTCCACCAGCGAGGCATCACGCAATTTGCGCGTGATTTTCCCGGACACCTGCTCGAACTCCTGCACGTTCAGCAAAAACTGCGTGAGTTGGCCGCCTTCGAGTTTCGCGCCGCCCTTGGCCTTCACCACGTGGTCTTCTGTGGCGCGTTTCATCAGCTCGCGGTTGAATTCGCGGTCGTCGCGGATGTAGCGGTCTGTCTTGCCGCGCTTCACGCGGTAGAGCGGCGGCTGCGCGATGTAGATGTAGCCCGCTTCGACAAGCGGCTTCATGTGGCGGAAAAGGAAGGTGAGGATGAGCGTGCGGATGTGCGAGCCGTCCACGTCGGCGTCGGTCATGATGATGA
>JAMCWK010000092.1 GCA_023481105.1 Acidobacteriota bacterium
GCGCCGAGGCTGGGCTACTATCAGTTTCGGAGATAGAGCAGAGTGGCGAGGAATGGCGAGAATGGCGCGGAAATGGTAGGGGTAAAAAGGGTTATTGTTGTTGTTGGTCGTCCGGCAGTTCGCGAGGTGAAACGGACTGAGGTGCGTGACATTTTCCGCGCCGACGAGGAATCAACAGCTTACGGGGTAGGTGCGTGACAGAAGTGCGTGACAGGTGCGTGACATCCGGTGAGGTGCGTGACATCAGTCATTTTTCGCTGGGGTGGCCAGGGCCAGCAGGCGCAGCGTCAGCTCGGGGTGCTCGACCTGAAAAATCGTCGGTTTCTTCGCGCCAGTCCGGAAGACAGACAACCCATCTTCGTGCCCGCTGACGCTAATAATTTTCTTGAACGGAATCGCCGCCGCCGCGCTGCTGCCGGTGAAACAGATCCGCGAGCTGGTGATGTGCAGCGTGCCGGCGCCGGCGTCGCTCAAGTAGGTTGTGTCGATCGGCGCGCCCTTAAACGCGCCCACTCGATAACTCACGCCGCGCGCCAGGCGAACACTGATTCCCTGCGACGCGCCGACGTACTCCCGCCGCGTACGCTGTTCGAGCAACCGCGCCGCCTGCTGCCAGTGGCACACCTCGTCGTCTTCGAGCAGCAGCCCGGAGCACTCCGCCCGCGGAGCCGCCCCTGCTTCCCATTCCTGAATGTTCCAGCGCGCCCAAATCGCGCGGGTTGTGCGCGCGGTTTCTTCACTTCCTCGGTCCAGCAATTTATATTTTTCGACGAACTGCCCCAGAACGACCACATCTTGCTGCTCGAGTTTCTCCCGCCGCTCAATCCAGCGCGTGATCGCCTCGAGCAGCGCGAGCAGCGGCTCGGCGCCGCGCTCTTCACTGAGGTGATATTTCACGCTCAGCTCGTTGAACCGCGTCACCCACTGCATCGCCGGGCCGCTGGGAATCGATTTCGAAACCGTTCCGATCAGCCCATCCAGCCGCGCCTGCGCCTCTTCCTCGCAGCTCTTGCAAATCTCATCCGCCGCGTCGCCGGTCAGCCGCGCCCATACCCCGAATTCTTTTCCGCAGACCAGGCAGTTCAATCCAACCCCCTAGTGCGGGACACAGAGCACTTTACTGAGTTTCCCTTCGACATTCACGAGCGTTTCCACCACGCCCATCAGCCAGCGCTTTCGCGCCGGGTATCTTCCCGGATGCAGCAGCAGCCGCTGATTCCCTTTGCCGCATGCAAATATTTTTTCTTCGCCAGACGATTCCAACCGGATCAAATGCGCACCGCGGGCCCCGCCCGGAGAGTTTAGCGGCGCGCTCACGCAGAACACCCAGCCCAACGGGCCGCCGCACCACACCACGTACCCCACAGTCTGCGGCGGAGCGACGTATTCACGCGATTCCAGCACCACGATCCAATCCTTGAATTTCTTCCGCTCCTTTTCCGCTTTTTCAAGAGCCTTCTTTTCTGTCGGGGTAAGTTCACGCGCCGGCACAGCGGCGGTCTGCGGGGACGCTTCCTGGGCAGCGCACGGCGCGCCCAGAAGGGCGAGCAAGGCACCAACCAACAATGATTTCATGTAGGCCTCCAGGTAGGGGACGCAGGGCAAGCGTAACATGCGTGTCAAGTGGCGGCGCGAGAAACGCGCCGCGCGGCGGCTGTTTTCAGCGCCCCGGCTTGCAAACCTTGCAGGCAACGTAGCCGGCTTTTTCTGCCTCGGCGACGGTGCTGAATTCGACGCGGTTTTTCGGGCCCATCTTCTTCGCGTACTGGCACGCCACGACGTGGAACTTCTTCGAATTCTTGTTGCCGACGAAAGGCTTTGCCTGCGCAACGCCCAGCCCCCAGGCAAGGACGAAAATCGCCAGCAGGCCAACGAGCATTTTCTTCGGATGCATGACGCCTCCCTGCCAGAGGAATCTCAGCGCACCACCAGCTCGTCGTAGGCGCAATCGCCCACCTGGTGGGCGGGGCGCCGGCGCGGCACGAGCTCGGCCGCGAGCAGCCCGGCCTCGACGCCGGCGCCGGCGCGCAGCGCATCCTTAATCCAGTCACGTTTTTGTTCCCAGGCTTCGCGCGCCTCGGTGAAGAGGCGGCTCAAATATTGCAGCTCGATCAGATCTTCCTGCCGGATGGTGTGCACCTTGCGCGGGTCTTCGCGCTCGCCCGCGGGGAATAGAACGACGTTAGGATGCTTTACGTTTTCGGCTTCGCTTGCTGACTGGCTCGTGCTTGGCGCGGACACGGTCGTGGGCCTCCCTGTGGTCTTCAATCTTCCTGCTGGTAGGCACGGAAGAGAGGCGAGTGGAACTTAGCCCGAGGTTGATAGCATCGCGCAGTATTTGCTGCGGGTCAAGACCCAGTACTGCGCTGCGTGTGGAAATTTCTTGCGCCAGGTCCGCCGGCACTTCCATCGGCCCGCGCGCTCGCGCGCCGCGATGCCATTCGTAGGCCGCAATTTCTCTCTGCAATTCCGCGGCCAGCGCCGGCACCAGCTCCGCCATTCGTTTCAGGTAGTTAGGATGCGGTCTCTTCGCCCCGGATTCCCAGTTTTGAACCGAGCTACCCGTTGCCCGCATTTCGCGCGCGAATTGCTCCTGCGTTAGGCCCAAAGCCCCGCGCACTCGCCTCACCAGGCCCCTCAGACGACACCCCCCGCTAGATCGGAAGAGCGTCGT
>JAMCWK010000129.1 GCA_023481105.1 Acidobacteriota bacterium
GAGAGTGATTCAGACGCCGCTGCTCAAGTACGTGCCGATTGTCGGCGTCGCCGCGTGGGTGGCGACGGGCGACTGGCTGGTCGCGTGCGCGTTGTGCGTGCGCAAAGTCGCCGACCGCGATATCGAGGGCCTCGACCTCAGCTCGTGGCGCTGCCTGCTGAACGGCGCCGAGCCGGTTAACCCGCGCACCATCGACCGCTTTGTCGAGCGCTTCGCGCGTTACGGCTTCCGCCCCGAAGCGCTCATGCCCGTGTATGGCCTCGCCGAGGCCACGCTGGCCGCCACCATGCCTCCGCTCGGCCGCGGTCCGGTGGTGGATCGTATTGAACGCAAAATTTTCGAGAGCGAAGGCCGCGCCGTTCCCGCCGCTCCCGATGATTCTTCCGCGCTGGAGTTTGTCTCCGTCGGGCGACCCATTCCTCGCCATGAAATTCGCCTCGCGGACGCTGACGGCAATGACGTCCCCGACCGCGTGGAGGGCTCGCTGTGGTTCCGCGGCCCCAGCGCCACCCGCGGCTATTACCGCAATCCCGAGGCCACCGCAGAACTCCAGCGCGGCGACGGCTGGGTGGACACCGGCGACCGCGCCTACCGCGTGGACGGCGAATTCCGCATCACCGGCCGCGTCAAGGACATCATCATCAAGGCTGGCCGCAATATTTACCCGCAGGAAGTCGAGGAGGTTGCCGGCGCTGTTGAAGGCATTCGCCGCGGCTGTGTCGCGGCCTTCGGCGTCAGCGACGAGCAGGCTGGCACGGAGCGCCTCGTCATTGTCGCAGAGACCCGCGCCGCCGCCAGCCCCGCGCTGGAGGCCGCGCTCTCACAGGCCGTCGCTGACGTCATTGGTGTGCCGCCGGATGTCGTCGAGTTGGTACCCGGCGGCGCGATTCCCAAAACCTCCAGCGGCAAGCTGCGTCGCTCGGAGACTCGCCGGCTGTTTCTCGACGGCAAGCTCGGCAATCACCGCGCGCCTGTGTGGCTGCAGGTCACGCGCCTCGCGGCCAGCGGCGGCGTGCGTGCCGCGCGCAGCACGCTGCGCCGCATCCTGGAATTCGTCTATGGGATTTATTCCATCTTCGCGTTTGCCGTATTTATTCTGCCTACCTGGGTCGGCGCGTACTTCGCTCCCTCGCGCAAGTCCGCCTGCCGCATCACGCAGATTGGTTCGCGCATCTTTTTCCGTTTGATGGGCATTCCCATCACCATTCACGGCCGCGAGCTCATGGAAAAAGATTTGCCCTGCGTTTTTGTCAGCAATCACACCAGCTTTTTCGATATTGTGATTTACCTGGCCATCTTCAAGGTGCCCTACCGCTTTGTCTCCAAGATCGAAGTCCTCTCCTGGCCGTTTATCGGCACCTTCCTCCGCGTCCGCGACGATTTCCGCTTCACCCGCGAAGACCGCAACCAGCGCCTCGCCCAGGCCACCGCCCTGGAAAATTCTCTCCGCGAAGGCGTTTCGCTGCTCATCTTTCCGGAAGGTACGTTTACTCCCCGCGACGGCGTGCGCCCTTTCCAGCTCGGCGCCTTCAAGGCCGCGGTCTCCACCGGTCGCCCCGTCTGTCCCATCGCTCTGCGCGGCGTACGCAGTATCTACCGCGACGAAACGATTCTGCCCAAGCCCGGCCGCGTCACCGTCACCATTCTTCCGCACCTTCATCCCAACCCAGACGCGCCGGAATTTCAGGAAATCGTCCGTCTCCGCGACACGGCCCGTGCCGCCATTGCCCAGCACTGCGGTGAACACCTGCTCTAAGCCGCATTTTCGTTCCTTCCTCTTTCCTCCTTTCCTTTTTCCTCATCCCTTCCCGCTGCCTCATTTCGGCAGTTCCACCTCTTCCTGTTTCCTCTCACGGCACACTCTCTTGCGCAACGCAACCGCCCCGCCTCCGAAAGCATCAGAATAGTTGACCGAGATTCCTTCGAGCCACTCTCCCCAGGGGTGGGGCGACGCTGAAATCATAGTCAGCCACGCGGCTCGCGGGTCTCCGGCGGCCGTCCTCTTTCAGGGAATTCTTCTGAGAGGCGGTCACCTAATCCAATGTGAGAGAGGGAGGCATTGCACATGCGTAAACTGTTTATCCTGGTCGCGTTGCTGGTTCTGGTTTCCGGCACGGCCATGGCTCAGGATCATCCGAAAGCCGAGATTTTTGGCGGGTACTCGTTCCTGCGCGTCAATCCCGGCCAAGGAGTCAGCGGCGAGAATTTTGCGGGCGGGTGGCACGCATCCATCGCCGGCAACGTCAACAACTGGTTCGGCGTCGTCGGTGAATTCAGCGGTCACTACAAGACCATCGCCGGCGTGAAGACCAACGCTCATTCCTTTACCTTCGGCCCGCGCATCAGCTACCGCAACAACGAAAAGGTCACCCCGTTCGCCCATGTGACGTTCGGTGGCGTGCGCCTCGGTGGCGGCGGCACCAGCGAAAATGCGTTCGCCATGACGTTCGGCGGCGGCGTGGATGCCAAGATCAACGACAACGTGGCTTTCCGCGTTGCGCAGTTCGACTACATCCTGACGCGCTTCGATGGCCCAGTGACGGGATCGAACGCCAACCAGCACAACTTCCGGATTTCCACCGGAATCGTTTTCCGTTTCAACTAAACCATTTCCGGGGCGCGTCCCTCGCGGACGCGTCCCGCTTCCATTCTTCTTCCATTATTCACGGGCCGGACGGCTTACCCCACCGCCGGCCGGTTTTTCTTGGTGTTTCCTGCCCTATCGCCGCAGAGTGAAGACCACCGTAATCACCGTCTCCACCTCCACCGGCTCGCCATGCAGCAGCGTCGGCTGGTAGCGCCACCGCAGAATAGCCTCGCGCGTCGCGATGATGAACAGCGGGTTTCCGCTGACGGTTTCCAGCGATTGAATCGTGCCGTCCTTCGCTATCACCGCGCGCAGCACCACTTTGCCCTCAATGCCTGCACTCCGCGGCAGAGGCGGATAGATCGGCTGCACACGAAAAATCAAGCGCGCCTCCTGCACCGCAGGCGGCACCACCACCGGGCCTTTCGGCTTCGGCGCGGGCGCTTCCGGTGGCTTCGGTATCGCTGGGCGCCGGTCGCTCGGCGCATCCAGATCAATCACTCCATCCGGCCGTCCGATGCCCGTGCCGCTCCCGATTGGCTCCTGCTGCGCGGTAAACGCATCCGGCGGGTCGTGGATGTCGGCAACCTGCGGCGGGATGTGCGTGGGCGCAATCAGGCCTGACTTACTGGTCACCACCGGCGGCTTGTGCTGCCCTCGTTGTTTTTCGTGCACCACTTCGCTCCGCTTCGGCGATCCTTTGTACGGAACCGTCGGCGTGATAATTCTTGCCGACAGTTTCTCCGCGGCTCCCAGCAGCGGCGCCAGCACCAGCAGTCCCACCAGCAACACTTGCAAAATGACGGCCACGAGCAGCGTGCGCCGCTTCGCCTGCCGCGCCCGCGCGATCATTACCGGATCGCTTTCCACCAGGCATCCTGACAAAACATTTTGCCTGCTCATACACACACCTCCGCGCAGTCTTTTCCGCGTGCGTTCTTTGTGGGGGCGGACCTACGTGACCGCCCACTTGGCTATCCGTTGAAAGATTTGCGGCGGCAGCAGCGGCCGTGGTTGTTTTCCCGAGGATCTATCCCCGCGCCGCCGCCGGTGTTTCTTTGAGGTTTGCGCAGCCTCACTTCGTTGGACACCGCCTCGCCCCCAAAGTTCCTGCCGCGCTTTTCTGCTTGGGTTGATGTTTTGGTTCTCTCATTCAAATCTCCACTTCGAAATCTGAAATCTTGAATCTGCAATCCCCCTGCCTCTTGCACTCCGTAACTCTTCCCTTCCGATGTAGGCTAGAATGCCTGCCTGCGCATTGACACCGATAAGCCGACGATGTAGGTTCTCGGCTTGGAAGGCTTCCACCAAAAACTATGTTAGCGCGGAGGAATCCCATGAACCTGCGGAACATTGTTGCCTCGATCGCTGTCGGTGTGTTGCTCCTTGCCTCGCCGACGCTGGCAAGACAAGGAGAGAAGAAGGAAGTGCCTGCGAAGCTGGCCGCGCCGCCTGCCTACGATTTTCGCGGGCTGCTCCAGAGGCTCTATGATGCTTGGTCGGACCTCGATCCCGCCAAGGCCGCGCCGTTCTATGCGAAGGAGGCGGACCACGTGTTTTTCGACATCACCCCGCTCAAATATACGGGCTGGGCACAGTATGCCGAGGGAGTTCCAAAGGCTTTTGCCGCCTACTCTTCAGGAAAGTTTACGCTCGGCAAGGATCTGCGGGTACATCGGCACGGCAACCTTGCCTGGGCTACAGCCACCTGGCGCGGGGAGCTCTTGAAAAAAGACGGCACCAAGGAAACCGTGGAAGGACGCTACACCGTTCTGTTGGAAAAGCGCGGGGATGACTGGCTCATCGTCCATGAGCACATGTCAGTGCCGGCACCGCCTCCACCAGCCCCAAAGTAAGCCGCGCGGGCCTCTGGACACTTTGGGCAAAGGGTCATCCTGACGGCGCGATTTGAAGTTGTGCCCGGCGTGCAGGAACGGTTACGCTCTGGCCCACTGTCACGCTGCCACTCTTGCGATCTAACGTGTTTATTTTCAGTATGTTCCTCCTAGTGCCTGCCTTTTCCGCAACCCCTTTCATCTCCCGGGCATCAGATATAGCGGAGAAAATCTCCAGTTAGGAGTCACTCTTTTCATGCCTCATCGCTCCACAGAAACCGTTGGCGTGCGCTACACCGCCTGGGCAGCTCTCAATCGCGATCCGCAGGACGATCGCGTGGAGTACGTCTGCCCGCACTGCGGCACTTCCGGCAACAAGGCCGCGCGTCGCGCTCGCTCCGATTATCGCTTCACGGATGGCTTCGTGCAGGATTTGCAGGGGGAGATGTCTTCCTGCCGCAACTGCCGCCGTTCGCTGCGCGTCGTGCCCGTCGTCTTGGTCCATGACCTCGACGAAAAGCGCCGCTTCGAAGCCGTCTTCTCCGCAGAGCTCTCCGCTTCGCGGAATTAGTCCGCTGACACCCCGGCCCGCGCGCGCACTTCTCCACGCATCCGTAGTTCCTTGTCTAATTTTTCTACTTTTGCTTTTCTTGCAGGTCCGTTATGGGCGGCTGAGTTGGCTTTAGCTTTTTTCTCTCCATCGCCAAATCACAAATCGCTCAGTTATCAATGCTCTTCGTGCGCGCCCTGTATGACCGTCAGCGGCTGCGTATTGAGGTTTACATTTTCCGGCAGAATTTTCAGCCGCTCGTCTGTGCGCAACGGCGCCGGCGACTGCCACACTTTTCCGCCGAGCATAGCCTTGGCCAGTTGCGCCGGCTGGTACACGATGCTCGACCACAAAAACACTTCCGTGGTGCACCAGCACTCTTTCGCCGCGATTTGCCGCCGTAATTCCTGTGCCTGCTCCGAAAACCACATCTCGCGGAATGTCTTGTCGCGCAAATTTCCCAGCGGCTTGTGCATTTCGCACACGCTCACGTCGCCGTTGGCATACACCACCGCGCTGATGACGCCCGCCTTGCACGGCACCACCTGCTTTTTTTCTTCCAGCGTGCGTATCTTCGCCCATTGCAACATGGGCTCCACCATCGAGCCATACCGCTCGCTTTCCCGCGGCGCCCACAGCCGCTGGATGTACTCGTACAGCCCCTGGTATTCCTTCAGGTCCGGCGTGAGCAGCGACGGGTCTTTGCGGTCGCCGCGAATCACCGCCAGGTTGTGGTGGTCCATGGCCGGACAGCGCGCGTAGAGGTACGTGGTGAGCTGCTTGATCTGCTCGATATTCTGGTTTGTCGCCGTGGAAATGGAATGGATACGTAGCCGCGGCTCGCGCTTCTGGAACTCCGCCAATTGGTCGTACGTCTCGATCAATTTCTTGAAGGAATTTTGCGCCCCGCGGAATTTGTCGTGGTACTCCGGCATGCCGTCAATGGACAGCTCACACACGAAGTACCGCAGGCTTTTTTCCTGAAAGATGGATTCCAGCGCCGCCAAGGTTTTGTCCGTGTACCACCCGTTCGTCGGCACATAGATTTCTTTCACGCCGTTGTTGGTGATGAAGAACCGGCAGATTTCCGCGAATTCTTTGCGCAGGAACGGTTCGCCGCCCGACAAATTCAGATTCTCAAACGGCTCCAGTTCGCGCGCCAGCGCCTTGATTTCGTCCAGCGACAAATCGTTCCGCTGGTTCAAATTCCGCCAGTAAAAACAGTGGTCGCACTTCAGGTTACAGATGGAGTTGATGAACAGCACCAGGAACGGCGGCGTCGCGAGCTTCCCCATCTCCGACGCTTTCCACGTCAGCTTCGCGTGTTTCGTCACTCGCTCCGCCAGATTCATTTCTGCGTGCCCTCTACCTTCCTGCCGCCCTTAGCCTGTGCAAATCCCAGACACTTCTCCCTGCGCACTATGCCTTTGGAACTGCAATCGCCTGGCCAAACACATTAGGCCCAATCTTGTTGGAAACACAAGCATAACACCGCGCCGCGTTTCCTGCACGTTATCCCGCCGTCCGGTGCCGCTTCTTTTTTCCACCTTCCCTGCAACTCTTTTCCACACCCGCGTACCGTCGGCATCTTGCCCGCGCTTCTTTCGCTCTTTACCCATTCAGCTTCTTCATCGCCACGGCGTGGAACATCGGTCCAACCATTGTCAGCAACTGCCGCGCCACTGGCAGCCGCAAACAAGAATGATAGATCCCCACCACGGCCCTCATCCCCGCCGAAAAAAGTGCGCTCTGCTCCTTAGGAAACTCCGGCAAATAGGTGCGTACATCCGCAAATCCCGCTTCGCGCAGCGCCCGCTCCAGCGCGCCCCGGCTCAACAACCGCCGCACCGGTGGCAGCGCTCCTTGCCGCACCACAATTGCGTCCGTCCATTTCTTCGGCAGCCAGGACCCTGCCGGGATTCCCGTGTGCGGGTCCGGGCCCAGCGAGAACCGGTTCGGCGTGGCGACAAAGATTTTTCCGCCGGGCGTAAGCACGCGTCGCGCCTCCTCCAGCATGCGCCGTTGGTCGCGCACCATCTCCAGCGTCGAATCGCTCACCACCCGGTCAAACTGCTCGTCACGGAACGGCAGCGCTTCCGCGCACGCGCACAGCAGCGGCACATCCATTCCCGCGTCCGCGAGTTGCCGTTTGCCCACCACCAGCCAGCGCAACGCAATGTCCACGCCTGCGCGCAGCGGATAGTTTTCTGCTGCCACCAACAACCCCGCCGCCCCGCAGCCGACCTCCAGCAGCGAACGCGCCGGCGAATTGCCTGCTGCGGCTTCCCACGACTTCAGCCACGCCCGCGTTCGCGGCACGGCCGCCTGCAGTCCGCGTTTGTACGCTGCCCGGTGATGCGGCGGCACCACCGTGCTCAGGCGGAAGTAGTAGTCCACCATCCCTTCGAAATTCAGTGTGTCGAATTTTTCCGCGAGTTGCCGTGCGCGCGCCGTGTCTTCCTCAATACTCAAGGGGCTGCCGGGAAAGATGCGCAGGTCGGGAATGCCCGCGACGATGGGAAACTTCCGCGCGCACCCGCGGCAGGCGAGTTGCTCTTCCGTGGAAAATTCCAGCTCGCCGCGGCAGTGCGGGCAGCAGATTTCGAAGCCCTTAAAATTCATGTTGAGTGGTTGGAACGTCGGAAGGTTAGCAGGTTAAAACGTTTCACCGCAAAGAGGCCGTTTTTCGGCACAGGGGAAACTTGCGTTGTGGCTTCCACTTTCAAACCTTTTAACCTCCAAACTTTCGAACGATCAACCCGTCCGCCCGGTGAGGTAGCCCGCGAATTCTCCGCAGGCCCAGGCGCTGGTCAGCAGCACCAGCCAAGGCAGCGCCGCAAAGAACTTATCCTGGTTGCGCCCGGTGCGCCGCACGATCTGGAAATAGCGCAGCAGCAGAATGGGCGGCAGCAGCGGTGAAAGCGCCGCACGCATCAGCCGCGCGCCAAGTCCCGCACCGGTCATGCGCGTCGCCGCATAGGACCGCGCCCAGACGTACCGCTCGACCAGCGCCGAGCCGGCGCGCAAATTCATGCGGTGCTGATACACGACGACATCTGGCGAAAGCCAAAGCGTTTCCCCCGCCGTGTGCAGCGCCGCGTGCACCCGTGTTTCGTTGTACGAATCTTTCCACGCCCCCGCCACGCGCTCCAGCGCTGCGCGCTTGTAGGAAACGTTGGCGTCGCTGACATAGGGCGATGCCCCGCGCGGCACCGGGTTCTGATACTTGCCGAAATCGCAGAAGTACACGGCCCAGTTCAGCGCGCGATCGATGCCATTTTCCATGGCTCCGCCGACGGCGGCGTAGGGCGCGCCGTGTTCCGCCATCATCTGCGCGCACCAGCGCGCGTCCGGCTCGCCGTGGTCCTCGAGCATGGCCACGATTTCGCCTCGCGCCGCGCGGATACCGATGCCGCGCAGCTCATCGTGATGTTCCCGGCTCGGTCCGTGCCGCGCGGAATGCAGCTTTTCCACGCGGAGAAAACGTACGTTCGGGAATTTCTTTTCAAGCGCGTCCACGCCGCCCAGCCGCGCGTCGCAGGTCACAATGGTTTCCATCGCCGGGGGATTTTCCTGCCGCGCCAGCGCTGCCAGGCAGCCTTCCAGGTGCCGCGTGTCGGTTTGCTGCGTGGTGTCGCTCACCACCGTCACCACCACCGACAATTTGAGAGATCCGTCCGCCATCCTCACTCCACTTCCAGTAGTGCGCGTCCGGGCCCGAACGCGTAGCCCATCCATTCGCCCACTGTGTACACGCACAGCGCGGGAAAAATCAGCGGCGTGCTCGCCAGAAAGCTTCCCACGCGGCATTTTTTTCCAAACACGCGCGCCGCCATGCGCGCCAGCAGCAGAAACGGCACCAGCGGCGCGGCCACCAGGTATGCCGCGCGCTGTCCCGCGGAGAGCGATCCGCGCCGCGCCCCGGAAAACGCCCGGCTGAAGAGGTAGCGCTGCCGCAAATAATAAAAGTAGTCGAATGGCCCGCGGTGGTACGCGGTCATGGTCGGCACGCTGCGGAATTTTTTTCCTTCGCCGAGGAGTTTGGGATTCAGCGTGGCCTCCCAGTACCCGTGGTCCAGCAGCGCGAGGTTTTCCAGCAGCGCTTCGCGCCGGTAGGCCAGGTTCGCGCCGTTGAGGAAGGTTGTCGCGCCGTCCGGCCACGGCGGCAGCGACGAGTTGTATTCCACGAAGTACGTCACCCAGTCGCGCAGCCGCGTGAAGTTGTTGTCGAACACCGGCCCGCCGCAGGCCACGTACTCCGCCGTGAGCGAGCTGGCAATCGTCGCCAGCCAGTCGTCCTTGGCCAGGCAGTGTTCTTCGATGATGGCCACGATTTCGCCGCGCGCCTGCTCTGCGCCCAGGCGCCGCAGCTTGGGCACTGTTTCCCGCTGCGTCAACTCGACAAAGCGCGCCTGCGGAAATTTTTGCCGCAGCCGCCCCACGTTCTCCGCGCCGCGGCAATCCACCACGATCACTTCGAACTCCGGCGCGTTCTTCTGCGCGTACACCGACGCCACGCATTCATCAATGAAGGGCGGCCCCACGATGGACGCAATCACTACGGAAATCTTTGGCGCGTTGGAATGCATGCCACCTTCCCGCAACAGCCGTCGTATTTTACAAGACGCGCCGCCGCCAAGTCTGCGGCGACTTTCGCGCGTGCGCTTTGCTCGTCATCCGGGAGCGCGCCCTGCGCCGGCGAGCGCGGAGCGCGAAAAGGAGTTCCTTTGCCACTTTGAAACTCTGCCACTCTTCGACGTTTGTCTTTCAGTTTCCACCCAAGATCAGCGGCAGCCCGCTCTTTCCCGACCCGATCACCACCACTTTGGTATTGCTGCTCGCCGCCAGTTTTTCCGTGGCTTCGATGCCTTTCCATTCCAGCAGTTGTTGCGAGATGCCCGCCGCCACGATGCGCTGGAAGTCCGCAATGCCCTGCGCTTCGATCCGTTTCCGTTCCGCCTCCTGCTTTTCCCTTTGCAGGATGAAGCTCATGCGCAGCGATTCCTGCTCTGCCTGCTGCTTTTGCTCGATGGACGTCTTCAGCATCGCCGGCAGTTGCACGTCGCGCAGCAGCACGTTCTCCACGAAGATGCCGCGGTCGCCCAATTCCTTGAAGAGCATCTCTTGGATTTTCTGCTGCACTTCCTCGCGGCCGCCGGTGTACAGCGCGTTGGCGGAATGCTTGGCGGTAATGTCGCGGATCGCCGATCGCAGCATGGGCTCCACCACCACGGTGATGTAGTTCACGCCGATTTTCTGGTACACGTCTGCCGCGCGTTTCGCGTCCAGCCGCAGCAGAAGCGACGTATCCAGCGTCATCATCAGTCCTTCACTCGACGGCACGCTGGCGGTTTCCTTGAACTCCTGCGTGCGCACGCTCATCTCGTGCGCCGCCGCCAGCGGGTTGATCAGGTGGATGCCTTCTCCCAGAACCTGCCCGGTCACTTCCCCGAACAGCGTCAGCACGGCCACGTGCCCCGACGGCACCGTTACCACCGACCAGAAGAGCAGAACCACCACTGCAATCACCGCGATAATTGTGCCAATCCTTCCCATGGCGCTCCTCCCCATTTGTCCCACGTCAATCACGCGTCCCCCGTCGTCCTCATCTCTTCGAAATGCACTCATCGCTGCCTCCTCGCTGAATTTTGCGCGGCCCCGCTTTCCCGCGCCCGCTCATTGTAGTCTGCTTTCTCTCCGTACTCCCTTTCTTGTCACCCTACCTGCCCTGATCCCGCTTTGCGGGAGAAGTGAGTCCCGATGGTTTTGATCGGGTTTGTCACTTTCCTCCGTTTCCACCCTGCTACTACATATTGGGGCACTCGGCCTTGACACGCTGCAGATTGTGGGGCATTATCCGCCCAACTTTTCCGGTTCGAACTGCTGCTGGCTCAGGGGTTCATGCGCGAAAGTGATTTCGCCCGCGGTTCCCCGCGAAAAGTCTCAGGGGGGAGACGATGCAATACTTGCCCGGCTGGACCGTGCAGTGCATCAATCCGGAGTGTGACGCACGCGGCCACTGGCTGCGCGTCACCGAAGATCACATCTCGCAGTGCAGCAACTGTGGCGCGCCCTTGCGCAATGTGCCGCCGCCTCTCGCGCCATCTCGCCTGGCGGCTCGCATGCGTCCGCGCGCGCTCAGCGCCTATCGCCCGCGCCTTCGTCCCCGCTAGTTGCTTGTGTTTGTCATCCAGAGTCCGCCGTAGGTGGACGAAGGATCTCTCTGCCACTTTGTCACTCTGAAACTCTGCTAAAAAGGTGAGCGGCCGGTGGGGGCACCGGCCGCTCGGGGGGCATGGGGGGTGGTGGAGATCAGTTCTTCTTGGAGCTCATCGCGACGTCGTCGATCGCCCCGTCAGGCTCATCACCAGGGCGGCCACGCAGAAGAAGATTCCAATCGCTACAATCATTGCTTCACCTGCGTCGCTCTGCGCTCCTACAACGCGTTCATCTTCGCTTCTCTCGCCGCTCCCATCAATGGCTAGGGGGTACCACCTTTCGTGGTACCAAAGTACTTGGGGAAAAAGCCTTCCTTTCTCCTTCCGCTTTCCTCTTTTCTGTTTTCTCTTTTCTATTTTCTGCTTCTATGGTTTGTCCTTCCACCACCACAGCGGCTCGACCGCCTTTTCCTTCGGCCACACTTGCTTCAGCGTATCGCCTTCGAACAGCTCTCCATCCTTCATCACTAGGCGAATCGTGTTCGTGTTGTGGATGTCAGCCAGCGGGTCCTTGTTCAGCACGATCAAGTCGGCCAGCTTGCCGGGCTCGATCGAGCCGAGGTCCTGCGCGAAACCGATGGCTTCCGCGCCACGGATGGTGGCCGCGCGCAGCACGTCCATATTGCTGAGCCCGCCTTCCTTCAGCGCCCACATTTCCCAGTGACATTGGATGCCCTGCAACTGTCCGTGCCCGCCGATTTGCACGAACCCGCCCGCGCGGACAATTTTCGCCGCCGCCTCGGCCAGCCGCGGAAAGACGTGCTCTTCTTTGCTGAACCACGGCCGCCGCTTCGCTTTGTCGTCCAGTTCGTTGTGCGGAATGAACCGCCGAAGTTTCGCATCGCCGTGCACGTCGGTGGTTTCGTAAAAATAGTTCTCGGCCCACGGCCCACCGTAAGCCACCAGCAGCGTCGGGGTGTAATGAATCTGCGTCTTGGCAAAGAGTTCCGCGACGTCCTTATACAGCGGCACAATGGGCAGCGCATGCTCGTTGCCGTTCATTCCGTCGATGGCGTGCGTGAGGTTCAGTTTCAGGTCCAGCCCGCCCTCGGTCGTGGGCATGATGCCCAATTCCTTGCACGCCTCCACAACCCATTCGCGCTGCTTGCGGTTGCCCACCATGTACGACTTCAGGGTGTTCGTGCGGTAATACTTTTTGTATTTGGCGATGACGTTCTTCGCCTCCTCCGCCGATTGAAAGTCGTTGTTGCTGAACACGCCCGGCCCGGTGGAGTACACGCGCGGCCCCAGCATCTCTCCCATGTCCACCAAGTCCTGGTAGGCGAGCTGGTCGTTGGTGGAAGTCTGCGGGTCGCGGCCGGTCGTGACGCCGTAGGCCAGGTTGGCCAGATAACTCCAGTTGGGCAATTCGAGAACGCTGTTGCGCACCTCCCAGTGCGCGTGGACGTCCACGATGCCGGGCATGATCGTCGCGCCCTTTACGTCGAAAACTTTGGCGCCGGCGGGAATGGCCACCTTGCCGCGCGCGCCCACCGCCGTGATGCGGTTGTCGTTAACGACGACGTCGCCGTTCTCGATCACCTCGTCGCCCTTCATGGTGATGATCTTCGCGCCGCGCAACACCATCGTGCCTTGCGTTTTGTGCCGCGGAAATTCCAGTGCGATTTCCGTCTCTTGATAGAGCGGTGGCTTCTTCGCTTCTGTTTTCTTTTCTTCTTCCTTTTTTTCGCCCTGCGCCTTCTCCTCGCCTTCCGGTTTTTTCTCCGGCTCAAATGAAACGGACGAAAGCGGCTGGCGGAAGAACGAAGCGCCGAGCCCCCACGTAATTGTCGCGCCATCGTCGGCCCAGGCGATGTAGTCGGCCCCGACGTCCGTCAGCTTCTTCACCGGCACGGACGGCGAATTCACGTTCACCGTGGGCATCTCGCCCACCGGCGGCGGCACCGTCACCACCCACAGTTGGTTGGCGACCAGCGCTAAAGCCATCGTGCCATCCGGCGAAATCCGCACTTCCTGCGCGGGCGACGGCTCGGGGCCAAAACTTTTTCCAACCACACGCACGCGGCTGCGCCGGTCCGTGCCGTCAAAGCGCATGGAAATCAACCCGCCCGGCGAGTGCACATACACGCGGTCCGTCTCGTGCGTAAAGTGCGGCTTGCCTGTGCCGCGCGCGGGCACGATCAACGTGGCGTCGCCGCCCTCCGCGGGAATCCAGACGAGGTCGGCGGGTACCAGGCGTCCTCCAAATTCGCTGGGCTGCTGCACGCGCTCATACGCCGGCGCGCGCAATGCGACGATGCGCGTTCCGTCCGGCGACCATGCCGGCTCGCGATAAAACGCGGCGATGCGCGTCAATTGTTGTGGCGCGCCGCTGCCGTCCGCGCGCGTTTTCCAGATGTGCCCGCCGTCCACCGACCACGTCACGTACGCCAGCCACTGCCCATCCGGCGACCACGTGGGCTGAAACTCCCGCGCTTCGCTCTTCGTTACACGCGCCGCTTTTCCATTCGGCAATTCCATCGCGTAAAGATGTGTGACCGCGGAAAACGCCAGCCGCTTGCCGTCCGGAGACTGCACGGGCCCTTGCAGGATGCGCGCGCGGACCGCGCTTTCGTCCACGCGAATAGGGAAATTCAGCAGTGGGCCGACGTCCTGCGACACCTTCGCCGTGAACGGAATCACGCGGTCGTCGCCGCTGGCCACATCCACGCGATGGATTTTTCCGCCGTACGACGCCACCACGCTTTTTCCGTCCGGCGTGAAGGCGTAGCCGTTCAGCAAGTCCCGCGTGGCGCGCGATTCCTGGTCGTCGCGCTGCACCGGGTATTTCAGCCAGCGGTCTTCACCGGAATTCAGGTCGCGAATACGCAGTCCGGTTTCCGTTTCATGCCGCGTGCCGTACACCAGCTTCTTGCCGTCGGGCGAAAGCACCGGGCGGAACGCGCCGCCTTCCGCCGACGTGAGCGTGTCTTCGTCGCCGGTCTTGCGGTCGCGCCGCGAA
>JAMCWK010000117.1:0-8323 GCA_023481105.1 Acidobacteriota bacterium
CTGCGCGCGGCCTCCACGGCGCAGCGCGTCCTCGACCTCGCCACAAAGGTCGCCGCCACGTCCACCACTGTGCTCATCACCGGCGAAAGCGGCAGCGGCAAGGACCAGCTTGCCCGGCTCATTCACGAGACGAGTCCTCGCCGCGACGCTCCCTATTTGAAAATTGATTGCGCCAGCCTCCCGCCTGAGCTGGTCGAGTCCGAACTCTTCGGCCACGAGCGCGGCGCCTTCACCGGCGCCGTCGAGCGCAAGCTGGGCCGCCTCGAGCTGGCTCGCGGCGGCAGCATCGTCCTCGACGAAGTTGCCGCGCTGGCGCCTGCCATCCAGTCCAAGCTCCTGCGCGTTATTGAGGAGCGCACCTTTTCGCGCCTCGGCGGTACGGAGACGCTGCGCATTGACGCGCGCCTCATCACCCTCACCAACGCCGACCTGGCACGCCTCGTCGCCGCCGGCCGCTTCCGCGAAGACCTCTTCCACCGCCTGAACGTTTTCACCATCGCCGTGCCGCCGCTCCGCCAGCGCCCCGCGGACATTCTGCCGCTCGCCGATGAATTGCTGGGGCGCTTCGCCGCGGTGCACGCCCGCGTGGGCATCGCCTTCAACGCCGCCGCCAGGAAAATTCTGGAAACCTATTCCTGGCCCGGCAATATCCGCGAAATGAAAAACGCCATCGAGCGCGCGCTGGTTTTTTCCGCCGACGCGATCCTCCGCCCCGAACATTTCCCCGAGCACATCCGCTCCGCCGCGCGTGCCGGCGCGCCCGGCGCCGCGCTGCGCACTCTCGAAGACGTCGAGCGCGAAGCCATCGCTGCCACCCTCGAAGCCACGCATTACAAGATCACCCGGTCCGCCGAAATCCTGGGCATCTCCCGCAAAACCCTCCTCGAAAAACGCAAGAAATACAGATTGGGATAATCCGCAGATTACGCAGCTAGAGATGCAAGCTTGCGGTTTTGGCCTCCATTTCTAGTGCCAATGGGTGTTCCAGGCCATGAATTAATTTTTTCTTTTTGATCTGTGTAATCTGCAGATGGTTTTTCTCTGCGTTCCTCTGCGACCCCTGCGCCTCTGCGTTGGATTTTGCCTTTGTTTTGTTTTTCGAATCTGTGTAATCTGCGTCATCTGTGGATTCTTGAATGAAAATACGTCTCCTCATGCTCGGCAAAACTCGCCGCCCCGAAATTCGCGCCCTTCTCGATGACTATCTTTTCCGCATCCGCCACTATTGCGCCGTCAACACCACCGAGCTGCGCGATGCGTCTCCAGCCGCTCTGCGCAATCTCAAGCTCGACCCCGCCGCCACGCTCATTCTTCTCGACGCCGCCGGCAAGCAGCTCACCACTCCGCAATTCGCGCGCTGGCTCGGCGATCTCCGCGACCGTGGCGCCAAGGAACTCGTCTTCCTCTGTGGCGGCGCGGAAGGCTTTCCTGACGACCTCCGCAGCCAGGCGCACATGCAACTTTCGCTTTCCACTCTCACCATGCCGCACGAATTCGCCCGCGTCGTCCTCGCCGAGCAGCTTTACCGCGCCTTCACCATTCTCTCCGGCCATCCATACTCGAAATGAGCACATTGACCTGCGAGTACTTGAAAGTTAATCTGAACTTTCTCAGGCGGGTGGTTTGGACTCAATTCACCCCGCGGCACGCCCATGTCAAATTCTTCTCTGCTCATCGTGATGCTCCTCCCGGTCTGTGAATGGTTCGTCGTTTTTGTTGCGCCATTCTTTTTCCCGAAGGGTGGCGTCCATTTGACTTTGCACGACTCAGAAATATCTGAATCAGATTTCAAAAAGGTGCAGGAGAATTGGGCTTACGCAGCGCTCGTCGCCCACTTCTTGGTGTTGCTTGGGACCTTGGCGTGGCGATCGAACTTCGCAGTCCAAGTATCAGGATTCCGTGCGCCGTCTCCGACTTTTGACGGACTCTTACTCGGAGCCATAGCTGGCTGGGCCTGGTACGCCGCGTTGTTTCTGTTGGTGAAGCTGCAGCAAAGGCTTTTGCCCGCGAGTCTCCTCCATTGGGAAGCTCCGGTGCTTTACATTGACGGCGCAGCACGTCGAAGCTTGTTCCTGGTTGGAGCAGTTGCCATCGAATTCTGGCGCGCGACGGTTCTGTCTGCTCTCCAGGCCGACGGCATGTCACCTTCTAACGCCCTTGTTACATGCGCGGCCGTCTATGCAGGTAGGATGGTGCTGCAGGGGCGGCATCGCATCGCCTATGGGGCACTGGAAGGCTTGGTTTACGGCGGCTTGTTTCTCCACTTTGGGACTTTGGCTGCGCCGCTAGGTGGTCGCATCATTTTCGACATAGGACTCTACGGCCTCTTACGTAGAACGGTTCGACTTCTACCATCCTCGGGCCTTCCGGTAGTCACGTTGTGTCCGCTCTGTCATAAAAACCTAACGGCAAGCGATTTTGGCCAGTCTGCAACTTTTCGCTGCCCCCACTGCCATGAAATACTCGGAACCACGCACGCACGGCCCAAGCGTATATTAGCGAGCTATTCGCTGTCCTGCATTGCCTTCTTGATTGTTCAAGAAGCGACCGGGCAACTTCAAAGCGATTCGTCTCTGTTTTTGGGCCTTCTCGTATCCATCGCCGCAGCACTAGGCTTCACGATCTGGATCGACTCCCTACTTCCAGCAAAGATTGATCCGGGGAACCCAAACCTTCCGACGCTCGACCTCACGCCAAGGCGACCGCCGCCAAATGGCCAAGATCAGCCCGGGCCCAGCTGAAGTTGAGGCGCAGTGTGTTGGCGTTTCTCGAGAGTTGACCATTCCTTTTCCCTCCTTCACCATTCTCTCCGGCCATCCCTATTCCAAATGAGCACAGCCGCTGCTTCGAATTTCGTTCCTGCGCCTCGTATCCGTTAGAATGGAGTATTCAGCCCGCCGAATTTGAGCGCACCGCAGTTTTGCCTGCTTTTCTGCCGCGCGCCGTGAGGAAAATTCATATGACGAAGATTGTCCGATGGACCGTGATTGCGTTTGCCCTGTGCCTCTGCGCCGCGCCCCGCGACGCGCAGGCGCAGAAAGCTGCTCTGCCGTCTCCCACGCTGCAGGCGGTTGAGGTGAAGGAACCCGGCGGACAGATCCTCGGCTTCCGTCATCTTTCCGGCTCCACTGAAGTCGAGATGCGCGGCACCAAGCTCATGCCGCAGGCCGCCACGCAGATGAAAATCGGCAGCCGGCCCGGCTTCTCCGAAATCGACATCAACCGCGGCGCGATTCGCGGCCTCGAGCCCGCGCGCCGCTTCGGCAAGGATTTTCATACCTATGTGCTGTGGGCCGTCACCGTGGACGGCGCGGCGATGAATCTCGGCGAAATTACCTTCGATTCCACGGGCCCCGTCAGCATCAACGTCACCACGCCTTACCAGACTTTTTGGCTGATGGTCACCGCCGAGCCTGACTACGCCGTCAACGATCCCAGCCCGGTGGTCGTGCTCTACAGCATCAACCAGGAAAACACCGTCACCAGCAACAAAGCCCTGCCCGTTCCCGGCAAGCTGCTCTATTACACTTACTATTCGCAGTACGACAATTCTCCTGCCGCCATCGACACCTCCACGCCCAACGAATTGTTGCAAGCTCGCAAAGCCGTCGAGCTGGCCTCACGCTCCGGCATCCTCGCTGTGCCCACACCCGCGGGCGCCGCTTTACTGCCCGACGAAGAGCGCACTCGCCAGACGCTCGAGCAGGCGCGCAAATTCCTGCAGGAGTCGGAAGCCGCAATGAAAGACCCCGCGCGGCGAAGCGAGACCGTTCAATTCGCGCGCACCGCCGCGCAGATTGCGGAAAACGCGCGCGCCCTGGCGCTCGGCGCTGTCGGCGGGCTGCACGTCCGCCAACTCGAGCGCGACCTCGAAGCCCTGCGCGCCGAAGCCGAATCCCTCCGCCAGCAGGTGGCGCGCCTCACCGCGGAAAATGCCGCGCTCAAAGAAAGTTGCGAAAAGCAGCTATCTGAACTTCGCAATCGTGTGCAGCAGCTCGAAGCGGAGTTGGCGCGCGAACGCAGCGCCTCAAGCGACGCGCAAGCCAAAATCCTCGAGCTCAATCGCCGCATCGGAGAACTCGAACAGGCGCTCAAGCAATCCGCCGAGCAGAATGCGCGTCTCCGCGAAGACCGCGAAAAAATCTGCGGCGAGTTGCGCCGCCAGTTGGGCGCTCTCGGCTCGCTCACCCAGCAGGGCGGTAATCTGGTGCTGACGCTTTCCTCGGACATTCTCTTCGACTTTGGCAGCTTTGAACTTCGCCCGGCCGCGCGCGAAAACCTATCCAAGCTCGCCGTGCTGCGCTTGCTGCTCTTCGCCGAAGCGAATGTGCGCTATGAAGGCCACACCGACCGCGTTGGCGACGACAACTACAACCAGTGGCTCTCCGAGCAGCGCGCTCTTGCCGTGTACCGCTACTTTCTCGAAGATGGTTTGCTCCACACGCAGGACGCCGCCGCGCGCGACATCTTGCAGGCCCGCTTGGTCGTCGTTCGCAGTCTGCTCGAAGCCAAACAGCCGCCTGCGGGCCGTGCCGTGGGTGTCCGTCAGGAGTCTTTGGCCAAACTCGGCGATAACGTCATCGGCAAAGGTGAGCGCGAACCGGTGGAAGACACGCAGGCCGCCAGTGAGCGCAATCGCCGCGTGGTACTGCTCTTCCCGCCCTCGCAAGCGGGTCAGGTCACTTCACTGTGCGAAGCGCCGCCCAATCCGTGATTCGGTCCTTCGCGGCCCGTAGTGTTCTGCGCACCTGAAACGAATTCGCTCGCGTCGTCCTTGTGATAGAGACTTTCACTCTGTCACCTTGCAACTCTGCCACTCTGCAACTTTCGCCCGACTTGACCTTTCCTTTCCTCGCCTTCACTATCTTCTCTTCACTGGTCGCCGCAAATGCCCGAAGGCAAAGGATTGCTGATCATCTACACCGGTCCCGGCAAGGGCAAAACCACGTGCGCGCTTGGCACCGCCTTCCGCGCCGTGGGGCAGGGCCTTCGTGTGCTCATGGTGCAATTCATCAAAGGCTCGTGGCACTACGGCGAGCTGGATACCGCCAAGCTGCTCGGCGACGATAAATTCGAAATTCGCGTGATGGGGCGCGGCTTCGTCAAGGTCGGCGGCGCGGAGACCGATCCCGAAGATATTCGCCTCTGCGAGGAGGCTTGGGAATTTGCCCGCGCGCAGATGATGAGCGATACGTACGACCTCGTGATTCTCGACGAGATAAATTACGTCATCAGCTATAAAATGTTGGACGCGGAAAAAGTGGCTGATGCGCTTTCCAAGCGCCCCGAACGCCTGCACGTGATTTGCACCGGGCGCAACGCGCATCCCCGGCTGGTCGAGCTCGCCGACCTCGTGACGGAGATGAAAGAGGTCAAGCACCCGTACACGAAAGGTATCCTCGCCCAGCGCGGCATTGATTACTGAACTTAAGAAGCATGTTTTGGTTTTTCCGATTTTCTGATTTCTAATTTCTGATCTCTGAATTCACATGGCTTGGTTTAAGCGCGAAAAAAAATCCCTCGAAACCGTCCCGCCCGACGAGCGCCGCGTGCGCACCGAGGGCATGTGGATTAAGTGCGAAGCCTGCGCCGCCATCCTCTGGAAAAAAGATCTCGAGGCCAACTGGCAGGTCTGCCCCAAGTGCGAGCACCACTTCAAGCTTGGCGCCACCCGCCGCCTCGAAATGCTCCTGGACGACGCGGCCTGGACCGAGCACGACGCTGCTCTCGCCTCCAACGACCCGCTCGCCTTCGTGGACACCAAGCCCTACAAGCTGCGCCTCCGCGACACCCAGAAAAAACTGGGCATGGCCGACGCCATTGTCACCGCCGAAGGCAAGCTCAACGGCCGCCCGCTGATTTGCTGCTCCATGGAGTTCGCCTTCATCGGCGGCTCGATGGGCGCCGTGGTCGGCGAAAAAGTCACGCGGGCCATCGAGCTGTGCATTCAGAAGCAGCTTCCGCTGGTCATCGTTTCCTGTTCCGGCGGCGCGCGCATGATGGAGGGCACCATCAGCCTGATGCAGCTCGCCAAAATTTCCGCCGCGCTCGCGTTGCTCGACGACGCCCGGCTGCCGTACATTTCCGTGCTCACCGACCCCACCACCGGCGGCGTCACCGCCAGTTATGCGATGCTCGGCGACCTCAACATCGCCGAGCCCGGCGCGCTCATCGGTTTTGCCGGCCCCCGCGTCATCGAGCAGACCATCCGCCAGAAACTTCCCGCCGGCTTCCAGCGCTCCGAATTTCTTCTCCAGCACGGCTTCCTCGACGCCGTCGTCCACCGCCGCGACCTCAAGAGCTACATCTCCAAATCCCTCGACTTCTTCCTGGCCTAGCTCTAATTCTTCAATTTTGGCTTACACTATTGGCTCGCCATCAGCTTGTGCCGAGCGAAGCGGAGAAGTCTCTCGCCACTCGCCACTCGTCACTCGCCACTAGCTTCTATGACCTACGACGAATCAGTTCGCTATCTGCTCTCGCTCGGCCGCGAGCTGGCCGCGCCGCGCCAGCCGGTTCCGAGCAACGCATCCGGTATCGCCGCACATAAACTGAATCTCCAGAATATTTCCATCCTCGGCGACCGCCTGGAAAATCCGCATCGCGCCTGCCCTTGCGTGCACATCGCCGGCACCAACGGCAAAGGCTCCACCGCCGCTATGCTGGAAGCGATTCTTCGCGCGGCCGGACTGCGCACCGGTCTCTACACCTCGCCGCACCTCGTGCGCATCAACGAGCGTATCCGCGTCGGCGGCGAGGATATTTCCGATGCCGATTTTGCCGCCGCGTTTTCCCGCATCCAGGCGTTCATCGAAGTCCTGCTCGCCTCCGGCTCGCTCGCCGCGCATCCCACCTACTTCGAATGCCTCACCGCCATGGCCTTCGATTATTTTGGAAACGGTTGTCATCCCTCCCAGCGCCGTCATCCTGAGTCCGCCGTGGCGGACGAAGGATCTCTCTCCGGTCCGGTGGACCTGGCCATCTACGAAGTGGGCATGGGCGGCCGCTTGGACGCCACAAACATCATCACGCCGGAAGTCGCCGTCATCACCCAGATTGATTTCGACCACGAAAGTTTTCTCGGCCACAGCATCGAAGAAATTGCAGCGGAAAAGGCAGGCATTATCAAGCCCGGAGCGTGGGTCGTCACCAGCGCCGAGCGCCCCGAAGCACGCGCGGTCATCGCCCGCCGCTGCGCCGAGCAGGATGCCCGCCTCGTTGAAGTGGACTCCGCCTATGGTTTAGAAAATCTCCGCTCCGAAAACGGCTGCTATCGCGCCGATGTCTTGCCGGCGCGCTCGACGCATCGCATTGCGATCTCGCTGCCGTTCCCCGGTCGCTATCAAATGCGCAACGCCCTTGCCGCGCTGGCTGCCGCGCGCCTGCTCGCCGAGCGCGGCTTCCCTATTGATGATGCGGCCATCGCCCGCGGCATCGCTTCCACGCATTGGCCCGGCCGTCTCGAATTGCTGCAGCGAAATCCCTGTGTTTTTCTCGACGGCACGCACAATCCCGCCGGCGCTCGCGCCCTGCTCGAATTTTGGAACGAACATTTTGCCGGCAGCAGGATTCATCTTGTGTACGGCTCGGTGCGCGACAAAGCCGTGGACGAAATCGCCGGCCTGCTTTTTCCCCGCGCGGCGAGCGTCACGCTCACCGAGCCGCATCAAGCTCGCGCCATCACCGCCGCAGAGCTGGCGCGCATCGCCGGCCACTTTGTTTCTTCCGGCCACCTCGAAACCGTTCCCGATCCCGCCGATGCGCTCGAGCACGCTATTTCTCTCGCCGCGCCCGAGGACGCCGTTTTCGCCACCGGCTCGCTTTATCTTGCCGGCGATCTTCGCCGCTACTGGGC
Organism: Acidobacteriota bacterium; assembly: GCA_023481105.1. Taxonomy (GTDB): domain Bacteria; phylum Acidobacteriota; class Terriglobia; order Acidiferrales; family UBA7541; genus JACQDE01. The sequence continues at coordinate 7,856 of JAMCWK010000117.1, forward strand.
CGCTCGCGCCGCCGAACCCAATCACGCGCTCCGGAGCGCCTCCTGACGATGCCGCCCCTTCTCGACGCGCTCAGCCATTTCCGTTCGCTGGTCATCACTGTGCCGCTGGTTTACGTGGCCACGATTATTTGGGGCACGTTGTCGCTTCTCGTTTCCGCGTTCGATTCCACCGGCCGCATCCAGCATCTTTGCGCGCGCGGCTGGGCACGCACGCTGCTGCTTCTGGCCGGAGCGCGCGTCACCGTGCGCGGCACCGAGCATCTCCAGCCCGGCCGCACCTATATTTTCGCCGCAAATCACCAGAGCTATTTCGACATTCCTGTCGCCTTTGGTTTCTTGCCTGTAAATTTCCGCATCATGGCCAAGGCCACGCTGTTTCACATTCCGTTTCTCGGCTGGCACCTGCGCCGCTCGGGACACATGCCCATCGCTCGCGACAATCCCCGCCGCGCCGCGCGCAGCTTGCTG
>JAMCWK010000117.1:8333-8907 GCA_023481105.1 Acidobacteriota bacterium
AGGATGACAATGCGTACACGTCCGCGAAGGCACCAGCGTTTTTGTGTTTCCCGAGGGCGGCCGCTCGCCCGACGGCCACTTCAAGGAATTCAAGGCCGGCACGTTTCTGCTGGCCATCAAGGCCGGTGTGCCGGTAATTCCCGTTACGCTGAACGGCACGCGCGCGGTGCTGAAGATGAATTCGTTTCACGTCCACCCTGGCCGCGTCGAGATGGTTCTCCACCCGCCCGTCTCCACCGAAGGCATGCATTCCCATTCCGCTGACGCGCTCTGCGAGCAGGTTCGCGCCATCATCGCCGCCGACTTCGACGAATCCTCCGCCTGGTCCTGAGCGCAGCGAAGGATGGCCACAGTCCCGTGATGTTCGCACACGTGTACGCATTGTCATCCTGAGCGAAGCGAAGGATCCCTCTTTTCGCTTTTCGGAATTTAGTTTGTGGATTCTTCCGGCTTCAAATTCAGCACAATCTGAATCCACCAATTCGGCTGGTAAACAATCTGCACCGGCGCGCCGCGCAGGCGTCCTTGCGTTGCCATCAGCAGCGTGAATTCAGTCTTTTTCCCGGTCTGGTGG
>JAMCWK010000117.1:8917-14165 GCA_023481105.1 Acidobacteriota bacterium
TAGCAGACCTCGTCCTTCTTCACGCCGCGCTCCATCGCCCGGTCCGCAAGTTCCGCCACCGACGCCAGGAACCCGCTCACGCGCGCGCATTTCTGCCGCATGGCCGCGGGCGTTTCGCGGAATTTCCCCGCCCCGCCGTCCAGTTCCACAAACACTTTTTCCTTCATCGGCGCAAACTGGTAGATGTCCAATTCTTTCTCCGTCGCAAAGGGAACCGTCTTGGCAATGCCCTGCTCGCGGTCCAGCCGCGCAATCACCGCCTGGTACTCGAATGCCTTGGAGGTTTTTTCCTTTTCGATGCGCGCTTTGGTTTCTTCCGAAGTTTCTTCCGCTTTGGCCCGCGTCATGAATCCGAAGAACACGCTGGTCTCCGGCGCCTTGGACTCATTCTCCGCGCGCCGCACCACTTCCAGGGCTGCGCCCCAGCGGTTGATTTTGCGCGCTTTCGCCGGGTCGGATCCGATGAGCAGCGAAATCAATTCGCGCTGCGGATCGTCAAGCAGCGCCCCGCGACGTATCGTGCCCGCGCCCACGTCGTGCCGCGTCACCCAGAAAATCAGCAGGCGGATCCGCGCGGTCATGGCGTATTCGTAGTTCCCGCGCACCGCCGGCGGTTTGCGCACCCAGTCCGTCGCCGCGCGCAGTGACTCCTCCGCTTTCGGGGAAATCCCGTTCACCGGCGCGAGCTGTCCTCCTGCCGCCAACACTCCCGCCAGCAGCAGACACGCGAATGACACCCCTCGCACGATTCTTCCTTTCAGCAGCGCCACGATTCGCATTCGCTCAGTTCTCGCTCTCCATCGGCGTCACTCACCAGCTTCTATTTCTTGTCTATTCTACGATGCCACGGCCCTTCCTCGGGTTCTCCCTCTTTTCTCTTTTCTCTTTTCTCTTTTCTCTTTTCTCTTTTCTCTTTTCTCTTTTCTCTTTTCTCTTTTCTCTGTGTCTCTGTGCCTCTGTGGCTCCTTGGAATCTCATGTTAGGATGACCAATCCCTTCGGGAGGAAATCATGACCCCAGCCGAGCGCACTGAAAAAATTGCCGCCTATGCCGCCGGCCCGGCGCTGCTCGCCGACGCCTTGAAACAATTTCCTCGCGAGATGTGGCAATGGAAGCCCGCGCGCAATCGCTGGAGCATCCACGAAATTCTCGTGCACCTCGCCGACAGCGAGTCCAACGCCTACCTGCGCGCGCGCCGTTTTCTCGCCGAACCCGGCCAACCCGTCATGGCCTACGATCAGGACCTCTGGGCGGAGAAGCTCGACTATCACTCTCAGAATCCCGACGACGCCGTGGCCCTCGTGCAGCTCGTCCGCAAAATGACCCACGCGATTATCCGCGATCTTCCCGATGGCGTGTGGGCTCGCACCGCTCTCCACCCCGAGCACGCCAACTACACCTTTGACCGCTGGCTGGAAATCTATTCCCGCCACATCCACGGCCACATCGAGCAGATGAAGAAAAATCACTCCGCCTGGCTCGCCGACCGCACCCGCTGATTGGCTGTAATGCCTGCGGCTTGCCGCTCGCTTCCGCTCGCTTTTTTCCTTGACAAACCATCGCCTACCTGCTAATATTCTATTGCCGTAGTACATCTATTAGTTATATGCGGCGGTAGGGTTCGGGGTTGCCACTCAAGACTGGACCCTGAGAACTGAAAAATCGTGCCCTATGTCTCGCAAAGTGAAAAAGTTATCGAATCCTCTATCTGTTGAAAATACAGCACTTCCACGATCTGTTACGAATCGTATCAAAACCCACAAACCTTTTTGCTTCTTGCGCTTACGTCACTCGATAACCCCCGGGGGAGGGGTCCGTCGCCATCAAGAGTCGCATACCGCCAAGTCTGGCGTGCGCCCCCAAAATCAATCGAATCCGCATCTCCTTGTCGCGCTTGGGGATGTCCATTTGATTCAAAACGAATCAAATCCATTAACGCTTTTGGTTTCAAGCCGTTACCCATTTCGATTGATAGGGGGGAGGGGGGTGTCTCTTCTCCCCTGTCGCTTGCCCGGTTTGCCCAGAGTACATGCGAAGGGAGCGAAAGCGAAGGGCTTGCCCAGCTTGCCCAGCTCGTCCCGAGCGGAGCGAGGGAAGCAAATGCGAAGGGCCACTTTTCGCCCTTCCTCCTTCTTCTGTTACGATGTAACTTCTATGTCCACCGGCTCACGCCCCCTGATTGGCGTCCCTTTTCGCTCGCTGCGCGAAGAGGACGACCCTTCCGCGCGCGACAAGATCGAGCCGTATCTTCGCGCGGTCGAAGCCGCCGGCGGACATGCCGCGGAGATTTCCCTGCGTCTTCCGCTCGAGAAACTCGTTGCCTGGGCCGGCGCCTTCGACGCCATACTGCTCACCGGCAGCCCCGCCGACGTGGACCCCGCGTGGTATCACGCCGAGCGCCGCGCGGCCTGTGGCGAATCCGATCCCTACCGCGAGCAGACCGATTTCGCCCTGCTCGACTGCGCCTTTGCCGCTGGCAAGCCGGTGCTGGCGATTTGTTACGGCGTGCAATCGCTTAATGTCTATCTCGGCGGCTCGCTGGTGCAGGACATCGCCAGTGAAAAGCAAAATCCGCTGGCGCACGCTTGGGAAGGCCGCACGAACGGCGCGCCCGAGCCGCATCACGACGTTGCCATCGCGCCCGGCTCGCGGCTTGCGCAACTGGCCGGCGCAACGACTGCGCGCGTGAATAGCTCGCATCATCAGGCGCTCGACCGCCTCGGCCGCGGCATGCGCGTTGTCGCGCGCGCTCCCGACGGCGTCATTGAAGCGGTGGAATGCGTCGAGGACGTTTCCGCGCATGTAGGGACGGACTTTAGCTTGCCCAGAGCGGACGCGAAGGGCCCGCCATCTAGGACTGGCGCCGAGCCGTGGGTCATTGGTGTGCAATGGCATCCCGAGCGCATGACCAGCGACGCCCTCGCGCAATCTCTCTTTCACGAGTTCGTCGCCGCCGCAAAAACTCAGGTGGTAGGTAGCAGGTTTTAGGTTTTTGAATTTCGATTTTCTGGTTTCATTTTTTCTGCTCTTTGCATTTTTCAATCTGTGTAAATCTGCGTAATCTGCGGATAATCTTTTTTTCGGGGGCTATCGTGATTTCACTCGCAGGCAAGGCTGCACTCATCACCGGCGGATCGCGCGGCATCGGCGCCGCGGCGGTGCGCATGTTTGCGCAAGCCGGCGCCGACGTCGTCTTCAACTACTATCGCAACAAGGACGCCGCCATGCAGGTCGCGCAGGACGCCCGCAAGCACGGCACGCGCGTCGAGTTCCTGAAGGCCGACCTCGGCAAAATGAAGGACGCGAAGCATCTGGTGGACTTCACCGCCGAGCGGCTCGGCAAGCTGGACATTCTCGTCGCCAACGCCGGCATCTGGCCCGCCGAGGACCGTCCCATTGAGTCCCTCAGCGAACGCGAGTGGGACGAAATGATGCGCGTCAACCTGAAGAGCGTGTACAGCGTCACGCACTTCGCCGCCGCGCGCATGATTGTGCAGAAGTCTGGGAAAATTATTGCCATCAGCTCCACCGCCGGCCAGCGCGGCGAAGCGTTTCATGCCGATTACGCCGCTTCCAAGGGCGCCATCATCAGCTTCGTCAAAGGCCTCTCCACGGAACTCGCCCGCCACGGCATTCTCGTCAACTGCGTCGCGCCCGGCTGGGTGGATACAGACATGTCCAAGCCCATCCTCGAGACCAAAGCCGGCTGGAAATTCGCCACGCGCTCGATTCCGCTCGGCCGCGTCGCCACCGCCGAGGAAGTTGCCGGCCCGATTTTGTTTCTCGCCTCCGACCTGGCAACCTTTATCACCGGCGAAGTCTTCAATGTTAACGGAGGTGCCGTCCTGTGCGGCTAGCATTTCCATGGTCGTCATTCCGAGTCCCGATTTCCTCGGGACGAGGAATCTGCATTTCCGGTCTCGGCTTGCTCGTGCTTCTTGCTGCGCCCCACTACGTGTTGTTCACCGCGACTCCCGCACTCGCCCAGAATCCCAACACGATGCTTCCCGAGCAATCTACCGCCAAGGCTCGCGAGCTGATTAACGCCGCCATTCAGGCCCTCGGCGGCGACGCCTATCTCCACGTCCGCGACATCTCTCGCCACCGGCCGCGTCTCCCAATTCAACTCCAACGGCGAACTCGGCGGCTTCGTCGAAGTCTTCGACTACACCAAGCTTCCCGACAAGCGCCGCCGCGAATATTCCAAGCGCCGCAATGTGATTGACGTTTTCAACGGCGACGAAGGCTGGTCGCTCGACAAGGAAGGCATCGAGGAAACTTCCGCCGTCACGCTTGACGCGTTTCAGGAAAACCTCCGCCGCGGCATGGATAATTTTTTCCGTTTCCGCTTCAACAAAGAGGAGGGCATCGTCCTGCGCTATGGCGGCATGGACTTGGTGGACATGAAGCAGGTGGACTGGGTGGAAGTTTCCGACCGCGAGCATCGCGTCATTCGCATTGCCATTGACCGCAACACCCACCTGCCCTTGCGCGCCGTAAATTTCCAGCGCGACCCCGATACTCGCAACCCCGTCGAGGAAGTGGATTACTTTTCCAATTACCAGACGATTCAGGGCGTGGTGACCCCCTTTCGCGTCTCCCGCAGCCGCGCCGGCCGCCGTATCTCCGAATCCGTGTACACCTCCGTGCAGTTCAATACCGGCCTCGACGATTCCCTCTTCACCCGCGCCTCGCTCGAAGAGCGCTGGTCCAAAATCGGCAAAAAGAAGTAACTTCGCTTGGAGTGCGAGAGCTTGCGCCCATCTCAATGACTTTGACCTCTTGTTTTCTGCTACACTCCGCGCGTAATCATCGTTTCGCGGAGGTTGCCATGCTTGCACGCCGTGAATTTCTGCAACGCGCCGCCATCGGCGCGGCCATTTTGGGCATTCCCATCGCCCGCGCGGAGCAGATGTTCTCGCAGGACGTGCCCATGCCTGCGCCCGGTCTGTTGGCTTCCGACCCGGACCGCTACTGGGCGGAGCTGCGCCGCCAATGGCTGCTGGCCTCTGACCGCATCAACCTGAATTGCGGCTCCGTCGGCTGTACGCCGCTGCCGATTCTTCGCGCCATGATTGACCACATTCTTTCCGCGGAGACCTATCGCGAGCAGCCCTATCCATGGTTCGGCTACGAAGAGAACACGCGTCTGCGCGACCTGCGCGATTCCCTCTCCAACTTTCTGCACTGCAAGCGCGACGAGCTGGCTCTGGTCCGCAACGCCACCGAAGCCAACAACGTCGTCTGC
>JAMCWK010000011.1 GCA_023481105.1 Acidobacteriota bacterium
TAACCGAAGCGCTGCAAGACCGCCGCCTTCCACTGCACTCCGCCCCACAGCACCAGCAAACAACTAACAGTGCAAATGATTTTGTTCTTCATGTTCCCTCGTTGACCTTTTTTCCCTCACAGGTTTTGTATTTTGCTTTGCCACTCTGTCACTCTGAAACTTTTCAACTTTCTTCTACGGGTTCCGGATGGATGTTTACCTCGAATATCTGAGGGAACTTCTCTTTGATGCGGTCTTGCAGCGCTTCGGTTACGTCGTGGATTCTGGTGATGGGCAGCCCGCCGTCCATCGCGCAGTGGCAGGAGACGATGATTTTCTGGTCCGCCTCCCGCACCAGCACTTGGTGGCAATCCAGCAGCTCGCTGTACTCCGCGCACAGGCTGTTGACGTGCCCCTGCACGGCCGCCGCCAGCTCGCCCATCACTCCCGCCGCGGCGATGTGCTGCCCCAGCGGCTCGATGTGGATGTTTACCCCGGCCAGGTTTTCCCCTGCCCCATGCAGGATGTCATCCTCCAGCTCCGTAGCGCGGCGATGCGCCTCGCGCAAGCTTAGATGCTCGTCCACTTCCATGTGCATCTCCACGAACAGCTTGCGATCCACCTGGTGCGCGGAGATTTCGTGGATCGCCAGCCCGCGCCGATGGGCCATGGCGCGGATGGCGTCGAACAGCGTTTCTCCGCCGGGCGCCCGCGGCTCCATGTGCACCATTACGTCCGCCGGCACAATTTGTTCCACTCGTTTTTCCACCGCGTCGCTGATGGCGTGCACCTGCTCGAAGCTGGCTGTGCGCGGCACGCTGATGGTCACGTCCACAAAGTGATGGTTCCCCACGCGCCGCACGCGCACGCGTTCCGCGCTCAGCACGCCCTCCAGTTCCCCCACGGCCGCGGTGATGCGCCCTTGCAGCCCCGCCGGCGCCGCATCGAGCAGCGCATCCAGCGTGCGCCGCCCCAGTTGCGACCCCACCCAGATAATCACGCCCGCCACGAACAACGCCGCGATGGGGTCCGCGTAGTACAGCCATTCCGCGCCAAATCGCTGCCCCACCCACGCACAAATCATTCCGAACATCACCACCGTTGTGCTCCACACGTCGGTGGAAAAATGCAGCGCGTCGGCCTCCAGCGCCTCGCTGTGATGCTCGCGCGCGACTTTGTCCAGCGCGCGCGAGCGGATCACGTCCATCCCCGCCATCCCCGCCAGCACGGCGATGGCAATCAAGCTCGGCTCCAGGTGCACGCTGCGCGTCAGCAGCCGGTGAAACGCCTCGTAAATCACGTACAGCGCCGTCAACAGCAGCAGCGCCGTCTCCACAAACGCCGAAAAGCTTTCCACCTTGGCATGCCCGTAGGTGTGGTCCGCGTCCGCCGGCCGGTCGGAGATGCGCACGGAAAGATAGGTGATGATTGCCGCCACCAGGTCCAGCCCCGAGTGCAGCGCCTCCGACAGCACCCCCAGGCTGCCCGTGTACCACGTCAAAAACACTTTCAGCGACACCAGCGCCAGCGCCGTCCCCACCGACGCCAGCGCCGCAATTTTCTTTTCGCGTATTCCTTCCGGCGTTCCCGTCATTCCCATCAACCGGTCGCCTGCCGTCCTGTCATGAATTTCGGCGTCCTGGCGAACGCCCACTATAGCAGCGTTCTGTACCCCCGCGAAACTCCGCCCCATTCGCTTCTACATTTCTACACTTTTACTTTCCTCCCTTCCTCCTTCCTCTCTTCCTCGTCACGTCTGGTGTATAATCTCGCGTCGCCCGTCGTCCGAGAGTCCGCCTTGCCGAAACGCCAGCCTCCCGCACCCATCGTCGAATCGCTCGCTGTCGCCGTGTCTCCGCAGCGCGCCTGGGAGGCGCTCACCAACCCGGGTTTTCTCGGCGACATCCTCATGGGCCACGTCGAGCTCGACCCGCGCCCGGGCAAGCCCTTCGTCTGGAAGTGGGGCGTGTGGGCCGACGCCGCTCCCGGCAAGGGTGCCCACGACTGGCGCGGCACCGTGCTCGACGTCGTCCCCGGCTCCATGCTGATTCTCAGCGGCGGCAGTTCCACCGCCGTGCTCACCGTGAAAGGCGAAGGCGCCGCAGCGCTGCTCACCGTCGTCCACGTCAATTCTTCTTCCGCTCCCAGCGAGGACTACCAGTACGGTTGGGCCGATTTTCTGTTGCGCGTGAAGACGCTGCTCGAACCGCATCCTTCCGGCGACGCGCTGTATCTCCGCACGCTCATGCGCGCCACTCCCGCGGAAGTGTTACGCGCCTGGCTGAGCCCCGCGGTGATGAACAAAATTCTCCCCGGCAAAGTCGCGCTGAAAGCCAAAGTCGGCGGCCGCTTCGAGTGGCAATGGAAGCATCAGAAGGGCGCGAAAAATTCCGGAGCGTTTCTCGACATCACCAAAGGCCGTCACATCGCCTTTTCCTGGGAAGGCGGCCCGCGTCCGTCCGAGGTGCGCCTCTCCGCCGAGCGCACGCCCTACGGCGCTTTCGTTTCTCTCGAGCACTTGCGACTCCCTCCCGGCGCGTCTCGCCGGGCCGTCGAGCGCATGTGGGCGCACCTGCTCGAGCGTCTTCGCGTCTATTTTTATTTCGGCAAGAAGAATTGACGTGGACGACGGTG
>JAMCWK010000146.1:0-1017 GCA_023481105.1 Acidobacteriota bacterium
GAAATGGTTCCCACCGGCCGCGAAACCGTGCTCGGCATCGTCCGCGACCCCAACCTCGGTCCGCTGCTCATGTTCGGCCTCGGCGGATTGTTTGTGGAGACCATTCGCGACGTCGCCTTTTCCCCCGTCCCGCTCACCGACCTCGACGCCCGCGAACTCGTCCACGCCATTCGCGGCTATCCCATTCTCGCCGGCGTCCGCGGCCAGAAGCCCGTGGACTTCGCCAAGCTCGAAGAATCCATCATGCGCTTGTCGCAGCTCGTCGCCGATTTCGACACAATCGAGGAACTGGACATCAATCCCTTCTTCGTCTCCGAGCGCTCCGAAGACTGCAAAGCTGCCGACGCCCGCATCCGTCTCCGCCTTATGTAGCGCCGGGCTTTAGCCCGGCATCCGTAGCGCCGGCATCTTGCCGGCTCTTTTGTAGGAGAAAAGGGGACAGCCTGAAGTGCGTGAATTTCGATGCCGGGTGCCGCATCCTTGACGCAGTCAAGGGTGCGGCCTTCCAGGAAATGAACTTGTCGCCACCCGCCCTCAATCTCGCGTGCCGGGCGCTAGCACCCGGCAAAAAATGTTGGTCCCACGCTTCGCCGTTCCTTCTTTCCTCCCTTCTTCATTCCTCCTTCCTCATTCCCACTTTCAACCTTCAACGTGGAACGTTCAACGCCTCTTCTTTCTCGCCACTCACTTGCCCTGCTTGTCCCGAGCGGAGAGAGGGAAGCGAAGTCGAAGGGTCACTCATCACTCGTTTACCCAGAGCGAAGCGATGGGCCACTTCCTTTCTCGCTTTTTCTCTTGACAAGCCATTGTCATTACGCTAAAATATTCTTGTCTTTGATTGACTATTAGATATTGGCGCACGTGAGGTCCTGGCATCAGGGAGCTGACAACGGAACACGGAGCACTGAAAACTGGTGCCGCATGTCGCGAAGGGTGAGAATTCTATCGAGTCCACTATGGCCATGAAAACAAATCACTTCCGCATCTTGTTACAAACTGTAACGGAACGCATAAATC
>JAMCWK010000146.1:1027-4740 GCA_023481105.1 Acidobacteriota bacterium
TACTCGATAAAGAGGGGGGAGGGGGCATGCACTTTAGACAACTAGGCCACGAACTGGTGGGCCGTAATCGGCGCTCCGCCTCGCTTGGTCGCAAAAATCAATCGAATCCGCATCTCTTTGGTGCGCTTGCGGATACGGTTTTGATTCAAAACGAATCAAATCCCTCAACGTTTTTTGTTTCAAGCCGTTGCGGATTTCGATTGAACGGGGGGTGGGGTATACGTACTCGCCACTCGCCACTCATCACTCGCCACTGTCTGCCACGCTTGACGCCCCGTGCTAACTCGTCTACGTTGCTTACGTCCATCTTGAGAGGGAAACCTCCCAGCGCCCGGAATCGGCATCGAATGATTGGCTGCCAAGGAGATCTTACTTGAAAAAGCTGTTCGTCGCCTTCGGAATGTTCGCCATCCTGTTTTCATTCGCGTCGCCCGCCGCCGCGCAGGCCCTGCCTAACCAGGTGCTGGCTCTCTATCCCCGCGACACCGGGGAAATCACCTTTCTGGACGTCCGCTCGCTGCGCAATTCGCCCAACTACGCCGAGATGAAGACCAAAGTTCTTCCCGAGCGCTTCCGCCAGCTTGCCGAATGGACGCAGTACATCGGCGTGGACTTTGATACCGAAGTCTATCAATTGAGCTGGGCTTTCCTACCGGCAGCAGAAGGCGAACAAGTGGGCATGATCGGCATCGCCGAAGGCAACTTCCCCACGCAGGAAATTCAGCGACTGGCCAGAGAAAAAAAGCTGCCGAATTCCCGCCATGCCGGTTCGTTGATCCTCAACCTGGGCAAGAACGATCAAGGCCGCGAATTCGTGTTCGCCTTTGCCGATGCCAATACCGCCATCTTCGGCTTCCGCGACATCGCTGAAAAAATTCTCGACCGCCGCGCCGCCTCCGGCCCCAGCCTGCTCGACAACCGTCCGCTGATGGAGGTGATTCGTCCGCTGAACGGCAAGGCTCCCGTGTGGATCGCCATGGACAGCCAGTTCACGCTGCTCGCCGTCAAGCAGATGCTCCCGCAGATTTCCCAGGTCGCGGGCTTTGAAACCCTGGCCGCGCGCCTGCTATCCGCCTCGCTGCAATTGCAGTTGTCCGACGGGCTCCGCGGCAGCGCCGCCCTCCGCTGCCAGACCGCCAACGACGCGCTGGTTGTCTCCAAGCTCTTGCAGGCCGCCGTCACCTACCAGGCTTCGCGCCTCAATGAATCGCAGCCCGATCTCGCACGGGTGCTCAGCACTCTGCGCTTAAACCAGCCCGAGGACCGCGTCGAGCTCGCGCTCGCCATCTCGTCGTCCGAGCTGAACACACTGATCCGCAACAACAGCCTCGCGTTGAAGTTCTGAAGGATTTTTTTTGGAGGTTTTTCGTTTAACCTTTAACCGTTTAACGTTTAACTTTTCTTTTGAAAACACAAAGGCCCTGACGATGGTTCGAATCGTCAGGGCCTTCGGATCTTTCGCCCGCGCGCTATCTCGGCACGGGGATGTGCGCGATGCCCATCGGCAACGACGCGGGCGGCGTCAACGCGATGGGCGAAGCCGCATTGGGGCCGAATGGTGTGACCAGCTCGTCGTCGCGGATGGCCACATTGTTCAGGCTGAACTGCGCGATGTACACGCGGAAGCCGGTGCCCGGAACAACCAGCAGCGGCGGAATCGTGACGCCCCACGGCGAAGACGCCAGCGCCAATGCCACCGGCGTGCCCGCAAAGAGCGCCGGCACCGGCAGCGTATCGTCAATCACCGCGAAGGCATCGGCGCCGGTCAGCGTGACGTACACATGCGCACCATCCGGCGTCACCGCCAGCGCTTCCGGTCCGCTCCCCAGGCCCATCGCGATCGGCCCAGCTACCACGGTGGTGTTATCCGCCGTGTCCAGCACGATCAGATCGTCCGAGAGCGACCCCGCGATGTACACGCGGAGTTGGTCGGCGCTGATGAGGATGCCGTGCGGTGCGGTCACGCCCGCGGCGAATGGCGAGCCGAATATCTCTACCACCGAGATGGCGTCGAGCACCACGAACTCATCGTTGGCCGCGTCGGTGACATATACCAGCGATTCGTCCGGCGTGAAGGCCACTCCGTAGAAGTCGGCAGTAATAGGTGCCTGCGTTCCGAATGGGCCCGAAGCCACGAAGGTATCCGTCGCCGCATCGATCACCGCCACTTCGCCGTTCGAGCAGGCCACGAACGCCGTGGGCAACCCGCCGGGCATCCCGATGGCGATGCCCTGCGGACCGACACAAGTTCCCAAGCCGCCGACGAGTGATACAGTGCCGGTGATCGTGTCAATCACCGCCACATCATCCGCCGCGTTCAGCGTGACGTAGGCTTTGCGCCCGTCCGGCGTAACGGCCACAGCGGTCGGAAAGCTAGCGGCTGGCATGGCAACGGGGCCGATGCTTAGGTTCGTCTTCGTGTTAATCCCTTCCACCGTGTCGCTCCCCGGCTGGGCCACGGCAGCCAGCGGATCCATGATGTTGACGGTATAACTGGCTGTACTGTTGCCGGAGGGCGTGGTCGCGTTGGCCGTGTCGAAGACGCAGACATCGAACGCGTAATCCAAAGGTGTCGGGCTGGCTGTCGTCGGTATTCCAGAGAGCAAACCGCTTGCCGCGCCCAGCGTCAAGCCAAACGGCAAAACTCCGGCCGGCGCGCAACCCCCGCCGCCGCCCCCCGGCGCGACCCACGTGTTGCCGCCCAAGCCTCCGGCTGCGACGATGGTTTCGCCGGGCCCGGTTGGCACGTAAGTGAAATCGACCAGTCCGTTGCGAAGCGTGACGGTGGTGATGGCCAGCGCATCATTAAGGGTGAAATTCTTGGTCACTGTATCGCCGACAGGATCCGCAGGCGTCGTCAGGTTACCGGCGTCGTCAGGTTGCCGCCGTCGGTCACCTGCAGCGTAAACGGCTCCGTCTGCGGGAACGGCGCGGTGCCCGTGACCGGTACGGCGCTTTCGCAAGTCACAGTGGGAGTCGCATCCGTGCATACGATGTTGGTATTCGCTTCCAAGGTTCCACCGTGGACAAACGTGTAAAGGGACAACCCGCCCGTGGCTGTGAATGTCGGCGAAGCGAGACCCGCGGGCACTCCATAGAGCCTGCCCACCACGGCCGTTGAACTCGCCAGCTCAGGGTCGGGAGTAACGGGCGTGGCCGTCAGAGAAACGGCCGGGTTGACGGTGTACGCCTTGACCAGCGGCACGCTGCCTTGCGGCGTGGTGGCATTGGCGGTGTCGAACGTGGTCACCGTCAAAGATCCGGAAGTCCCAGCCACACCCACGCCGCCGCTGTTGCAGGTGAGTGTCGTCGCAGCGATCACCGGCACCGCACAGATGTTGGAATTCGCAAGCAATGTGCCTGCAGTAGTGAAGGTGTAGCCCGGCAACCCTCCGGTCGTCTCATACACCACTGGAGCTTCCGGCGCCGAGCCGTAGGTGCGTCCCACCACGGCCTGCGCATTCACATTGGCCGGGTCCGGCGAACCCGCTTGCAGCGCGAGCGCGAGGGCAGCCTGCACTGCATTGGCGTAGTTGGTGTAGCCGGTTGTGTCTGTATTGGTCGAGGCGGTGGGTGTAGTCGAGTTCCCCGCATCGCTGAAAGTCATCACCAGCGTTTTCGCCCCGGCGGTTCCACCCAGCGTGGACACACCGCCGCCGCTGTTGCATGTGACGCTCACGCTCGCGCCCACTTGCGCGCCAGCCGGCGCGCAA
>JAMCWK010000146.1:4750-50696 GCA_023481105.1 Acidobacteriota bacterium
GCCGCTGGCTGTAAAGACGAGATCATTCGCGCCCAGCGGGGTGCCGTACTGGCGTCCCACGACGCCGTCCGGAATCGTGCCATTGGGTGCGACGCCTGTCGCGCCCGGCACCAGGCTGAAAGTAATCGGAGGATTCACCGTCCATGTGTCGGTCTTGGTGGCAGCCGCCGCGGCCGCGGGAGTAAGGGCATTGGATGTGTCCGTCGCGGAAATGGTCAAGCTCGGATTCACGCCGCCGGTGTTGGTCACAGCCGCGCCGCCGCTATTGCAGGTCGCGGTGGTGGAGCCCGCCGTGCAGACAATGTTGGTGTCTGTAGTCAGAGTTCCAGAAGGCGTGATCGTGTAAAGCGGAGGCGCCGCCGCGGGCAAGCCGCCGGTGACTTCATATACCACGTCGGTCTTCGCCGGCGCGCCGTAGGTGCGTCCCTCGACAGCTTGGCCTGCGGCAGTAGTGGGGTCCGGAGACGCAGGAACAGTCTGCAATGCCACGGTCAGCGGTGCATTGACGTTATTGGAGTAATTGGTGAAACCAGCCGAATCGGTGTTCGTCGAGCCCAGCGGCGTGGTGGAATTCCCCGCGTCGCTGAAGGTCATAACGAACGTCCGCGCACCAGTCGGCGCGCTGAGAGTCGTCACGCCACCGCCGCTGTTGCAAGTGACGCTTACGCTTGCGCCCACTTGCGGCGTCGCCGGAGAGCAGCTCACGCCATTCGCCAGCAACGTGCCGGATGCAGTTCCCGTCAAGCCAAAGCCCGCGGTGTTGCCCAGTCCACCGCTGGCCGTAAATACGAGGTCATTCGTGCCCAGCGGCGTGCCGTACTGGCGTCCCACGACGCCATCGGGAATCACGCCATTGGGTGCTGCGCCCGTGGGACCCGGCAGCAAGCTGAAAGTAATTGCCGGGTTCACCGTCCAGACATCCGTCTTTGTGGCCGGAGCCGGGGCTGCGGGAGTGGCGGCATTAGCGGTGTCCGTGGCGGAGATGGTCAAGCTCGGATTCAATCCACCGGTATTGGTCACGCCCGCGCCCGCGCTGTTGCACGTGGAGGTGGTCGCGCCGGAAACGCACACGATGTTGGTGTCGGTGGTGAGCGTACCGGAAGGAGTAATCACATAAGCCGGCAAGCCGCCAATGACTTCATACACCACATCGGCCAGAGGCGCTCCGTAGGTGCGTCCAACTACTGCTTGCGCAGCGGGAGTGGTCGGGTCCGGAGAGGCGGGAACCGCCTGCAAGGCCACGGCGAGGTCGGGATTGATATTGATGGTGCTCGTGCCCTGCGTGATGGTTACGCTGGGGACCGCTTCGTTGCCGGCATCGGTGGCGTCCACCGAAAAGACGGCCGCGCCAGTCGTTGCGGATGCGCTCGTCAGCGTCACGCTAGCGCCGGTGGTTGGCGCGGCGCAATTCGTACTAATCCCACCCAAGGCAGTTGCGGTTACGCTCGCGGCGCCCGCACTGACGCACCATTGATAATTCGTTGCGCCTGCTGTGCCGGAGCCGAGGCCAGCCGCCGCCGTCCAGGTTGGCGCACCCGCGCCGCCACCAATCACGCCGTAGCTGCGGGTGTTCACGCCGGGCAGAAGCGTGGAGGCGGGATTCGTGTTGCCCGACTGGTTGAAGGTGGCAAGGAAATCAGAATAGACAGTGATGGTGCTGGTGCCGAAGGTGATGTTAGGAGCAGGCGGGGTCGCCGCGTTGCCGGTGTCCGACAGGTCCACAGCAAAAGAGGCAGCGCCGGTCACGGCGGAAGCTGTGGACAGGAGCACGGGCGTACCGGTTGTCGGCGCGGCACAATTCGTGCTGATTCCAGCCAAACCAATCGCGGTCACCGTCGCACCGCCCGCGCTCACGCACCATTGATACGCTGCTGCGCCCGCCGTTCCGACACCCAACCCGCCGGTGGCCGCATAGGTCGGCGCGCCAGCGTTGGCATTAATCACTCCGTAACTCTGCGCGTTGACGCCATCCAGCAGCGTGGAATTCGCATTCGTGTTCGGCGTTACCACGCCCTGCACAAAGCTGCCCGCAAGCTGTGCCAGCGCATTGATGACGCTAGTGCCTTGCGTGATAGTGCGGCTGATGACGGCGGCGTTACCGGCGTCGGTCACATCCACAGAGAAAGACGCGGAACCTTGCACGACCGCCGCAGAAGTCAAACTCACAGAATTCACACCCGCCGTGGGCGCCGCGCAGCTCGTGCTGATCCCAGTCAATCCCACCGCCGTCACCGAAGCGCCGCCCGCGCTGACACACCAGCTGTAATTGGCCAAACCTGCAGCGCCTGCTCCCAAGCCTCCCGTCACGGACCACGTCGGCGCACCCGCCCCGGCGTTGATGGTGCCGTAGCTGCGCGCGTCCACACCGTCCAACAGCGTGGAAGCCGCGACGGTGTTCCCGGCTTGATTGAAGGTGGCGGTCACCGGAGGATTTACGGTCAAGCTCAACGCCACGCTACTGATCGCATTTCTCGGAACCACGATTTTCGTAGTCTGCCCGGCAAAAGTGTCCATCAAGTCCGTGTCAGTGGCGGCCAGCGTCACGGTGAATGCGCCCGCTGCGGCGAGCGGCGTGGCGCCTGAACTCAGCGCGCACGTGTTGCCTGAGGTGGGCGCCGGCGTCAGGTTGAATCCCGGGTTGCCGACAATCGTGAAAACGCACCCCACACCCGCGGTGGCATTCAATGGCGCATTGCCAACGGTTGCGCTTACGTCGGTGACCACTGGCTGCGGAGTCTTCGCTTCCGCCGGATCTCCGTAATGGTCGTTTTGCCGGCCATCGAGGAATGCCGTCGCGGTGGTAACTGTAAACTCCGGCCGCACAAAAATAGTGAAAGCCTGCGACGCAGTGTTGGCGGGCGTAGCGGTGTCCGCAGCCTGCACGGTGAAGTTCACGGTGGTCGGTCCGGCCGTGGAGATGGTCCCCGTAATCTTGCAAAAGCGCACCGCGGTCACCGGGGGCGCATTGGTACTGTCGTCAGAGATAGCAATACTCAGTCCGGCGGGCAGAGTGCCGGCAATGATCGTGCAACTGGAAAGCGTTCCCGTCCCGCCCGAGGTGGGAATCCAAATCGTGTAGGTGCGACCTGTGATCCCGTTGACCAGCGTGCTGCGGGAGATGGTCAGGGTGCCGCCGCCGGGAGGAATAGGCAAGTTGCCCGGCAACCCGGTGGAATTCAGCGCACAGCCGCCCAGAGCGAGCGCGAGCACCAGTGCCGGAACGATACTCAACCACAGGCCGCGCTGCTGCCGAAGAGGATTTTGATTGCGCATAGTTTGATGGGCTGGAATACGATTCGAAGACATGGTAGGACTCCCCCGCTTTCGCCTATTTTTATGACTGCCCTGACAGCAGTCAATTGGCGTGCAACCGCACCCCTAGGGAAAAAATACTCGCGCGCGCAAGCTACTATTTTGCTTCCCCAAAAGTCAAGAACAAATCTCGGTTTCCGTCTCATAATTCGCACGATTTACTTGCACTTAACATCCGCGCCATCTCTGGAATAAGTCCTTGACTTTGAATTCCTAATTTTGCAAAGTACCAGCACTTGTGGGTGCACTCTGCCTTCCGAGAACTCACGGCAGTGTCCGCCACAAGCTTTGCTCGGACGGTGCGGGGTGTGCTGTGGAAGGTGCGGTTGTGCATACGCTTCCCCCAATGAAACTCTTGAGAGGAGTCAAACCCATGCACGGGCGACATGCGCGTTTTGGGTGGGCTTGTTTCTTAATTCTTGCACTTCTGGCCGGCGCCGTTTCCCTCGCTGCCCAGACCATCAGCGGCGTGATTGCCGTGCAGGTGCGTGACAGCCAGGGTAAACCGATGGGGGCCGTGAGTATTCAGGTCAAGAACCCGGCCACAGGCCGTAGTTACAACGCCAGCACCTACGCCGACGGGACGTACCGTTTCCCGGAAATCCCGCCGGGAGTGTATGAAGTGACCGCGGAAATCGAACAGTTCCAGGGTGTGCGGCACACGCCGGTGCAGGTGTTTGTGAATCGCGTGACGATTGAAGAATTCGTGCTGAAGCCCGCACCACAAACCGTCAGCACGGAGGTCCGTGCATCCACGTCTCCGATGACCGACACTACCGGCGCCACGCAAGCGACTTCTTTCCCCGAGCAACAGTCCCGCGAGTTGCCCGTGCTCACACGCGACGTCAATAACCTCGGCCTGCTGGCTCCGGGCGTTTTGAGCGTGCGAACCTTCAGCTTCGGCAGCACCCTGGTGCCTTTCTCGGTCAACGGCTCGCGTGGTCGCGACAACAATTTCATTATCGACAGCGTGGATAATAACGAGCCGCTTTTCGGCGGCGCGGCGACGCAATTTTCCAATACGGACATCATTGCCGAGTACACCATCCTCACCAACCAGCTGAAGGCCGAGTTCGGGCGCAACAGCGGCGCGACGGTCAACGTCATCACCAAGAGCGGCTCCAATCGCATGGGGGGCACTTTGTTCTGGTACGGCCAGCACGACTCCCTCAATGCGCGCAATCAGGCAGAGGAAGTGGCATTGCTGGCCAACCCGGCCCGCTACTATGAAAATCAGATCGGCGCCACGCTGGGCGGGCCGATAATCCAGGACAAGACGTTCTACTTTGTGTCCTACCAGTGGGACCGCACGCGCAACAACTTGTCCAACGTTTTCCCGGTGGTCGCCACGTATCCGACGCCGGCAGGGCTCACCGCACTGCGCGCCTTGCCTGTAAATCCTGCGTTGCTTTCCTATTTGAGCGTGCCCTCCGTGACGTCCGTGCCGACGCGCACGACGGTGCCGTGCTTCAATGCCCCGGTACCGGCGGGCTTCAATGCTACCAATCCGTGCCAGGCGCCAACCAACGCCTTTGTGGGCACCAGGGCCATTCCCTACTCTACGTATCTCGTCCCCGACGCCAATGCGTACGAAGTAAAGGATCACCAGTGGTCGGCGCGCGTGGATCATCGCTTGAGCAATTCCAGCGACATCTACGCACGGTACTTGTTTGATGAAGTGCGCACGCCGCGCATGGCGCTTTCCAATGCCGGCGACAGCGCCTTTTCCGACCTCGGCTTGCTTCCGGACTACCGGTCGCTGGTGCGCCAGCGCAGCCAGAGTTTCCTCGCGGACCATCGTTACTATTGGGCCCGCTCCTTGAATGAATTCCGCTTTTCGTTCAGCCGGATTTCCACGGGCACCGGCGCTTTCCAAATGCCGGAGATCGCCCGCAACACGCTGCCGGCTGCGACGGTCATCGATGCCTTCGGGGGTTTCGTACCGTTCACGCGCCGGTTTATCGCCGCCGGAGAAATCTTCACTCTGGGCCGCGATTCCAGCCCCAGCCAGGTCAGCACGAACATTTTCCAGTTTCAGGAGAACTTCTCCCACAACCGCGGGAATCACAGCTACAAGTTCGGCGTCAATTTTGTGCGCGTGTTGAGCAACATCAACAGCATGCCCTCCGATCTGGGCCAGTACTTCTTCGGCAATTCGGGGTTCGGCGGCTTGCAGGCCTTTGCCACCGAGCCGGCCGCAGCACCGAGCAACGCGCTGGTGGTCATCCAACGTTTGGCGAACGTGATTACCAATCCCACTACCGGCCAGATTATCGGACAGGGCAATCCGAAGCTGTCCCTGCGCGAGTTCGACCATTTCTATTTCTTCCAAGACGACTGGCGCGTTTCCCGGGAATTTACGCTGAGTTGGGGCATCCGCTACGAGAACTTTGGCCAGCCGCTGAACCGCGTGCACCAGTTGAACCGCCGCGCGCCGGTGGTGGATCGCGACGACAACAATATCGCCCCGCGCTTCGGCTTCGCCTGGAACCCGTACACGCACACGGTCATCCGCGGCGGGTACGCCATGATGTACAACCCGATGGTGCTGAATATTCCTTTGCTCGTTTGGCAGAGCGGGCCGGTGTCGCCGTTCTTTGTGGCTGCCAACCAGGCGGTGCTGCCGGGCCTGACCGTGTTGCCGATTACCGGCACCTATCCCAACGCGCCGATCAACATTTCCGGCGTAAACGCCAGCCTGGTATCGGGCTGCAGCACGGTCATCAGCCGCGCGCGCACGGGCACGGTGCCGCTGCTGGACTGTGCGGCGCAAGATACGGTAGCCACCAACATGGTGAACCCGTACGTGCACAATTTCTCCTTCGGCCTCCAGCAGGAAATCTCTTCCAATATCCTCTTTGAATTCGGCTACGTGGGCAGCAAGGGCACCAAGCTGTTCATGCGCACGGACGAGAATCCCGGCGGAGGTTGGAACCGAGCGGGAACCGGGGTGGCCTCCCCGACCAATTTCTGCCCCGCGGGGACGGGCACCACAGTGTTTGGTCCGAGTCCGGCGTGTATCTTGAATCGAACCAATAATGCGCGCGGTGCCATCACCAAGATCGGAAACGGCGGCACTTCGATTTACCATTCGTTGCAGACCAGCCTGACCCGCCGCATGGCCCCCATCGGAGCCTGGGGTAACGCCACATTTACCGTGGCCTACACCTGGAGCCACAATATCGACAACACCAGCGAAATCTTCGGGCCCAGTGTGCGCATCGTCCAGCGCAACATCGCCGGATTGTTTTCCAAC
Organism: Acidobacteriota bacterium; assembly: GCA_023481105.1. Lineage (GTDB taxonomy): Bacteria > Acidobacteriota > Terriglobia > Acidiferrales > UBA7541 > JACQDE01. Next base: position 11,319 of record JAMCWK010000146.1, read on the forward strand.
ACGATCGGCGGCTTCGAAACCATTGAAGCCATTTCGCCGTTCGCGCAAGATCCGCGCAACGTTAATTTCGATCGCGGCAACTCCTCCTTTGATCGCCGCCATCGCTTTGTGACCAGCTACCTGTGGGAATTGGGCCATTCCAAGAACGCTTTCGCGGGCGGCTGGCAGCTGGGCGGAATCATTACCTACCAGTCCGGCCAATCCTACACGCCGCTGAATGGCAGTCCCTTCGGGAGTTGCTACGATCCCGGCGGATTCGGACGCGTGAGCACGGCGCGGCCGGCGATCGGCGATCCCAGTGCATCGCTTACTTCCGTCGCCTTGCTGGCTGATCCCAATTGCACGAACACTGCGCTTGGCTATGTGGATGGCAGCGGCACGACGATTGCCCCGTCCACAGCGCACTTCGTCCAAGTACCCCTGGGCTTCCGGCCGGGGCAGACGTTCTCCGTGGGCGGCTCCACATTCGTCGCCGGCAGCGCCGCGCGCAACTCGCTGGTCGGTCCGAACATCGTGAACTGGGACTTTTCGCTCTTGAAGAATGTGCGCATCGGCGAAGGCCGACAGCTCCAATTTCGCCTGGAAATTTATGACATCTTGAATCACCGCAACCCGGGGAATCCCACCGGCAACGTCTTCTCCACGGACGCGCAGTTCTCGCCGGCGTTTGCATTCTCTCCGCGGTTTACCGCGGCCGGCGTCACCGGCGTCATCCCGGAGAATGCCATCGATGCGTTCGATGCCGTCACTTTGTCCAACACCTTCGGCAGCCAGAAGTATATGAACACCAGCAGCCGCCGCATGCAGCTCGGCGTGAAACTGTTCTTCTAGCACGCGGCACAACAGAGGCTCTTCCGCCCGGGGGATTTAATTCTCCCGGGCGTTTTCTTTTGCGCCAACAGTTCGCAGCAACGTCGGGCGCCAAGATAGCGCGCTGCATTCCAACCGCGCGGGCTTCGACCCTACAAATCACGTGGCACGTCGCTGATCAGGAATTGGAAGAAGGACTCGCTGGGCTAGAACTGCACCTTCACCGTCACCTGGGTGGTCACGGGTTTGCCATTCACGCGCGGCTCAGAAAGCTGCCAGCTCGATTTCGCCAGATTTACCAACAACAGTCCGATGCCCGGGTCGCCGTTGTTCACAACGGCGTTGGTGACTTTGCCGCTTTCACTGACATCCAATCGCAGTTGCACGGAACTTCCGGCTGCTGCGCGTTGTAGAATATCAGGCGAAACATTCGTGGACACGGTCTTCAGTGGCGTATCGAGGAAGCGGTTGGTCACCAGTTGCTTCGCGCCGAGCGGCCCCGTCCACGGAAGTTTTGAAAGTCCCGGCAGGACTGCCACCGTCGCGCTGCGCGGCGCCGACGGTTCAGTTGGCGCAGGCACGGGTGCCGGCGCGGGACGGCTGGCCGCTTCCAATCGGGTCAGCTCTGCCGGAATCTTTCCGGACACATCGCGCGCCGCTTCGCCGATTCTTCCGCTCGCGCCCATATATTTCTGAAGGTCAGTCTGCAATTGCTTCAGGGCGCCGGCGTCGTTTCTGGCGCTATTGAACTGAGTCTGGAACGAATTGGCCTTGTTCTGCTCCGCGCGGTTAATGGCGCTGGTGACGGTCGCCGGGTCTTCGCCGAGGGAGCGAATTTCATCAGCTTTGGCGCGCGCGGCGTCAAAGTTCTCGTTGGCAATGTCCTGCGCCGCACCGGATTTCAACTCATTAACCTTTGCTGTGGTGGCCGCTGCTGCCGCCTCGCCGGCCAGGGCGTTCAGGCCCCGCGTAATCGCGCCATCGAGGGTCCGCGCATCTTCGGTTCTCGGCCCATTCATGGCAATCACTTGTTGGACGATTCCGCGAGCCTGGTCCAAGCTGGCCTTATCCTTCTTCTGCGCCAGCGGGCGGGCTTGAGAAAGCAGCCCATCTGCTTTTTCCAAATCCGGGATGCGTCTGGTCAAGTAGTCTTGCGCTTCGGTGCGCCGCTGCCCGCCCTGCAGATTTACGATTTCGCCAAACACGCGTTTCGCATCGGGGGCTTTGCCGTCCGAGTAAGCCTTGACGCCCCGCTTCCAAAGGTCATCTTCTCGCTTCAACAGTGCTGCCAGAGCCACGTCGCCGCTCTTCATGCGCTCGTTCGTGGAGATCATGGCGTCGATGTCGGACCCGTGGGTGCCGCCGCTGATGCCTTTTGCCTGTTTGAGCTTGGCGTCTGCGGCGTCAAATTTCTTGGAGGCCATTAGCGACCGCGCATCATTCATCAGTTGTTCCTGGATCTGGCTGGGCGACGGCCCACTCGGCGCAGGACCCGGGGTGGGCTCTGTAATCGCAGTGCCAGCACCGGGTTCGGGGCCCTGCTCCGTCGCTTTGGGCCGCGTGACCATGTATCCGCCGATGACGACGGCCAGCACCAGCACGGCGGCGATGCCCATGACCGCAGGCTTCTTCCATACCGGCACTTCTTCGGCACCGGGAGCCGGCACGGCAGCAGCGGCCGCGGGTGCCTCGACGGGCTTCTCCTTTTTTGGCTTGAAAACCGGTACGGTTTCGTCATGCGGGGAAACCGGCTTGGCGGCGGGAGTCTTTTCTTCTGCCGGTTTGGGCTTTTCCGCCGCCGGTGGCGCAGGCGGCGCCGGTCCTTCTTTCTTTGCCTTGAAGACCGGCACGGTTTCGTCGTGCGGCGAAACCGGCTTGGCGGCAGGCTTCTTTTCCTCCGCTGGCTTGGGCTTTTCCGCTGCTGAAGGCGCAGGCGGAGCAGCTTTCACTTCGGCAGGCGGCGCGGGTTTGGCCTCCGCGGGCTTGGCAGGAGCCTCAGGCGCTGCCTGCTCCGCCGGTTTTTCCTTTTCTTTACCCTTTTTCTTCTTGTCCTTTTCAATCTCGGCGGCCGGAGGTGCTGCGGCCGGCGGAACGGCTGCCGGTGGCTCGACGACCGGCGCACCGGCAAACGCTTCAGCCATTTGCTGCGGCGTGCCCACCATGGTTTTGTCCGACGGCGGAGCTGCTGCGGGCGTAGCGGGGGCCGCCGGCAGGGTGTCCTTCGCCGGCTCCTGCGGCGCAGCCATCGGCAAGGGAACTTCGGCTCCGGGACGGAAAATGCCGATGCGCGTTTCGTCCGACGCGGGGAGCGGCTTCTTCTCCTTCGCCGCATCCAGCAGCTTGTGCACCCGCGGGTCGAAGATGTGCGTTTTTTGCACATCCTCGAGGAGCTGCTGCGCCTCGTCGAATTTCCCCTCGTCCATCCGGAAAACCGCGGTCTTGAACTGATCGGCGACTTCCTGATTCTTGTCGCGCAGTTCTTTTTCCCGCTCCGCCAAACGCATCACCTGGGTGACGTCCTTGTTATCGCCCACCAGCACGCGCGTCTTTTGCCCCAGGTCGATGGCCCCGGTGAAATCCTCCTTATCCAGCGCCACCTTCATCGCCTGCAGTTGTTTGGCGATGTATTCTTTCTTTTCGCGGTCATCCAGTTCTTTCTTCTTGGCCGCGGCCGCTTTCTGCAATTCCAAAAGTTCGGCATTGCCCGGAAAAGCCGTCAGCGCTTTTTCGACTTCCACAATGGCCTGCTTGAAGTCGGCCTTCTCCATCAGCGCGCGCACTTCGCGGATCTTGGCTTCCAGCTTCTTGTTGTGCTCGGCGAGTTCCTGCTGGCTGCGCGCGAAGTCCCGGAGTTGCGTCAGCTCGAACTCGCCTGGGAATTCGTCGAGCAGGGTGGTGGCGCGCTGGATGGCTTCCTTGTAATTGCCGTCGCTCACTAGTTTCTTCAGGGCGAGATGTTCGTGGTGCAGGCGGATGCGCTTGGCATGGTCTTTGCGCTCCTCAACGACGCGCTCGCGCAGCCGCTGCACGCTGCTGTCGTTCGGGCTGGCCTCCAGCAGCTTGTCCAGGATGGCCAGCGATTCCGCGAATTTTTGCTCGCCCAGCAGCTTGCGCGCTTCCGCCAGACTCCCTTGCTTTTCCTGCTCGCTCTGGTCGGCCCGCGCGCTGGCCAGCAGGCTCTTCACTTCCGGCTCGTTCGGAAACTCCTTGTCCAGCTCGTTCAGCAGCTCGATGCTTTCGATAATCTTCTGCTCCGTCCACAAGCTGCGGGCGCGCTGCAACCGCTCGCCGAGCGTTTTCTTCTTTTCCCGCCGCGCCTTTTCGTCCTGAATCTGCCGCTTCAGCTCGATGACTTGCGGGTTTTCCTTCTCCAGTTCGAGGATCTCTTCGACCTTCTTTTCCGCGCCGGTCAGGTCGCCTTCCGCAAGCTGCTTGCGCGAGAACTGCATCCCGTCTTTCACGCGGCTGGCCAGTTCTGCGCGTTCCTTCACCTGGCGCATCAGCTCTTGAGCCGGCTCGTAGCTGGAATCCAACTTGAGCGCCGCTTCGCCTTCCGCGGCTGCTTCCGGCAACTTGCCGGCCTTCAGAAACTCCTCGGCCTTGGAGACCATCTCCTGGAGTTTCGGCAGCACCTTGCCGCGCTTCAATTCCAGGTTCACTTTTTCCAGGAGGTGCTTGACTTGGGTCTGCGCCGTGTCCATCTGCGCGGCTTGGCGGAGGACGTCGCGCGCCTTGGTGAAGTCGCCGGAATCGATGAGCTGCTGGCCTTGCACCACCAGCTCGCCCACAATGTCGCTTTGCAGGCGCTTATGGATGGGCTCCAGGTCCAGCAGAACTTCTTCCATGGACTGGTAGCGGTCGTCGGTTTCTTTCTTCAGGATTTTTTGCAGCACAGCTTCCAACTCGGCGGGCGCCTGCTGCAATACCTCGCGCAGCGGCTTGGTTTCCTGGCTGACAATGTTGAACATCATCGCCGCCATGTTGTCCGCCGCAAACGGCCGGATGTACGTCAGGAACTCGTAGAACATGACGCCGACGGACCAAATGTCCGAGCGTCCGTCCACATGCTCGCCGCGCACCTGCTCCGGCGACATGTAGGCCACGGTGCCGATGAACAGGCCGGATTGCGTCTTCGACGCCGCCATGACGCGAGCGATGCCGAAGTCCACAATCTTCACCACGCCTTCACTCGTCAGCATGATGTTGGCGGGCTTGATGTCGCGATGCACCACGCCGCGCTGATGCGCATACCCCAGCCCGCGGCACACCTGCACGATGTGCCCCACTTTTTGCGAAAGCGGCAGCGCCGCTTTCTTCTGGATCATGGCTTCCAGGCTGGTGCCTTCGATGAACTCCATGGCGATGTACGGCGTCTGGTTTTCTTCGCCCAGGTCGTGCACCGTCACAATGTTGGGGTGCTGCAGCCCGCCCGCGGATTGTGCTTCGCGGTAAAAGCGTTGCAGGAGTTCCTGGTTGTCGGCGAGGCCCGCAGTAATCGTCTTCAGCGCGATGAGACGCCCGATGAGCGGGTCGCGCGCTTTGTACACCACGCCCATGGCGCCGCGGCCCAGCTCCTCGATGATCTCGTATTTGCCCAGCTTCTTCAGCGCGCTTCTCCCTGGCTGCCAGCCGGTGGCGCCGCCACGACCTCGCACACAATCACGCTGACGTTGTCGGGGCCGCCGTTTTCATTGGCGCGCACCGTCAGCGCTTTCGCTTTCTCCGATGGCGAGCCGTTTCCCCTCAAGATCGCCGCCAGGTCCGCTTCTTCCACCGGACCGTGCAGGCCGTCGCTGCAGAGCATCATCCAGTCGCCGGGGCGCAGATTCGCTTCCGACATGGCCACCTGTAAATTTTCCTGCGCACCCACGGCTTGCAGCAGCATATTTTTCCAGCGTTTGCCCAAGCCGCCCGGCGGCAGCTTGCCCTGTTCCTTCAAGCTGGCCAGCAGGGTCTGGTCGCGGGTCAACTGCTGCATCTCGCTGTCGCGCAACAAATAGGCGCGCGAGTCCCCCACCTGCGCCACGCACATGCGGTCGTCTTCCAGGAACGCCGCCGTCAGCGTGGTGCCCATGCCGTGCAGTTTCATGTCCGCGGTGGCGCGCGAGTAAATCAAATCGTTCGTTTCGCGCACGGCGTCGCCGAGGGTCTGCTGCGCATCCACGCGCCCGCCGTCTCCCGGCGCATCCAGTTTTTCCAGGAACAGCGTGAGCAGGTTTTCCACGCACATCTGGCTGGCGGTTTCCCCGCCGCTCATTCCGCCCATGCCGTCCGCGACCACCAGCAGCACGCCGGGGCGGCGCAGGGAGGCGGTCTCCGTGCCCACGGCGCTCAGTTCGCGGAAGCGCTTCAGGTCGAAGACGAGGACGCGATCTTCATTCTGGTCGCGCACTTTTCCGACGTCGGTTTGCGCACCGATGCGCAATTCCAGCGCAGCCACTGCGGCGGACGAACTGCCGGGAATTGCTTGTGGCGGATTCTCCACTTGCTGTCTTTCCTCGCGAACTTCCCCGATCGCGGCACTCGGGGCTGCGCGTGCAGCCGCACAACACCTCGTGCTTCTCCGACACCCTTGCGCGCAGGGCGGAGCCGCCCGTCCAGACGGAGATCTCTTCTCCCCCGGGAATGTTCCCGTGCGCGGCCCGGAGATTCTCAGCGGACCGGCGGAGTCCGGTGACCGGAGAAGCGCCTAGCGCGAATGTTGGCAAATGGCAGGGGGGGTGTCAATGGGAAATGCGTCCAGTACTAGGCGGGAACGCAACCCCGCCCGCGGCGCGGAAATTTCCGCTGCGGGACTTTCTGGAACACACGCACTGCGCATCCTCTCCACACCATTTCCTTTTTGTGGCAATATGGCACCGGAAAGCTGGGAGGCAGGCCCCGGTTCCTCGTCAGGGTTCACGAATTTTGGAATGGAGGCCTTCTCCCGAGGAAACAGCCGAACGCAGTTCGGCGTCCCAATGGATGGGAACGCGACTGCGATGTTGATTTTGTGTGTGCTGCCGCGTCTGCTTTGGTTGCATTCGGCTGAGATTGAAGATAGGCTTCTGGGTTTGCCGTCGGTTCGCTGAATAATGAAACAGGACGAGTCCTCTTCGCAGAAACTCAAGGATCTCATCGAGCGCCGCAAGCAGCTCGACGAAGAGCTGAGTAAGCTCTCCCGCAAAGTCGCTGTGGTGTTTTCCGACATCGTCGGCTCCACGCGTTTCTTCGAAGAGTTCGGCGACGTGGCCGGACTGGTGTACGTGCACAAGTGCATTGACATGCTCAGCCCCATCGCCGAGCAGCACGGCGGCACCATTTGCAAGACGATTGGCGATGCGTTGATGACCTACTTCGAGGATCCCATCGCTGCCGTGCGCGCCACGGTGGACATGCAACGCACCCTGGAAGCCTACAACACCCACCAGCAGGAGCAGGAACGCATCCACATCCGCATCGGCATGAACTTCGGCCCGGGCATGATCAAAGATAAGGATGTGTTCGGCGACGCGGTGAACGTGGCGGCGCGCATCCAAACCATGGCCAAGCCGGACACCATTTACGTTTCGGCGTCCAAGGACGAGCGCAACAACCTGGAAGAAAAACTGCGCAAGGCGAAAATTCCATTCCAGCAAGCCGCCGAGGCGGAAGTCAAAGGTAAGTCCGAAAAAATTATCGCCTTCGACATTTTGTGGCGCGAAATGAAAGGCGCGGCCGTGGAGGTGGTGCCGCGCGCGCCGCAGATGGCCGGGCGCGTGGACGTGGCCAAAGCGGCGGAAGCGCCGCGCGAAAAGGCTACGGTGCCTCCACTGACTTCGCCGCTGGCGGCTGTGGCGCGGCCGAAGGTGAAGTATTCGCTGCTGGTAGTGCGGCCGGACGGCTCGCACGGCGAGGAGCGCGCGCTGGACAAGCCGGTGGTTACGCTCGGGCGCGTGGACGGGGACATTTTGTTTCCGGAAGACGCGCTGGTCTCCCGCCGCCATGCGCGCTTTACGGTGACCAGCGACAACCTCGTCGTGGAAGACCTGAATAGCGCCAACGGGATTTTCTGGCGCTTGAACAAGCCCCACAAAATGCGGCATGGCGACATCATCCTGATGGGCCGGCAGATGTTCCGCTTCGTGTGCCCGACTGCACCGGGCACTCGCGCGCCGGGCACGGGTCCCGAGTCGCGCGCCGCCGGAACCGCTTCTGCCGCGGGCGCGGGCGCTGCGCCACGCCGCCGCGAGGCAGACAAGGTTGCGGCGGAGTTGATTCGCTTGCTACCCGGCGGCGTGGAGGAAAATCACTACCCGCTGCAGCTTGGAGAGAACATTCTGGGGCGCACGCGCGGCACTATTTCTTTTCCCGACGACCCGTTCCTCTCGGGCCAGCATTGCAGCATCTCCTGGCAGGATGGACAGTTCGTGCTGGCGGATTTGAAAGCGCAGAACGGCACGTTCGTGGGCGTCCGCGAAAAGACCACTCTGGGCGACGGAGACATTGTCCTCATCGGTCACCAGCTCCTGCGTGTCACCTGCGTCCCCGCCTGAACCCTTCTTTTCCAATTGCTTCTGTCAGGTTCCGCACTTCAGAAATAATGATGGATAGCCCGCCGTTGCGAGTCAGTTGATCGGCGGCGGCGGCACCAGCGGCGGGCGACGCGGATTTGCCACGGGCGCCCGCACATCCACGTCGGCCAGCAGCAGCGACGGAGCGATGACCGTTGCGGGCAGTCCGCCCTGCGCCGAACCAAACGCGCCCAGCGCGGTTCCCGCCAGACCCTGCGCAGCGTTCACGTGGAACGCGTACACCGTCTCGTCGTTGCCGATGCCTTCGATGTTGCGCAGCGCGCGCAGATTCAATCCAGACAGCCGCGCGCCGCGAACCAGTTCTTCGTGACCGTCGGAGACATACACGCGCGTTACGCGCAGCGGCACGCGGTCCGCGCCACCCGCGCCTCCGGCGGACATCAGCGCGTCGGTGAAATCATCCTGACGCTGCGAACTCAGCGCGGGGTTGTCCATTTGCTTGACGACCAGGCACCAAGCGCGTCCCTCGGCCTTGCAGGCCTCGAGGAATTTCTTGCGCAGATCCGCCGGGCTTTCCCCGCCTGCGGATGATTCGAAAAACAGGTTGCTTAGAGATGGATGGGCTTCCGTCAAATTCACCGAGCGGCCGTGCCCGTTGGAGCGGCTCAAATCCGGGCCCGGGCGGCGGGACATCAGCAGGCTGCGAAGCGTGCCATCTTTCACCAGTTGGACGGCCTCGGCCTTCACACCCTCTTCATCCACGTCGTAGCTGCCGATGAGCGGCTGGCCCTTGAATTCCTTGGCGGTGGGATCGTCGCGCAGAGTCACGCCGGGAGGCAGCACGCGCGTGTTCATGCGGCCGGTCCATTCACTGCGTGCGCCCAGACGCTCCATCATCTGGTCAATCATCGGCAGCATGGAGAGCGGCGGCCGCGCGCCGGAAATCGAGGGCCCCAGCATTTGCGCCAGCAAAGCGGCGCTGGCTTGGGCCTCAAACAGCACCGGGCCGGCATAGTCTGTCGCCGGCGGGCTGGCCCGCAGGGCCATGAGTTCGCGGCTGATGCGCGCCAGTTCGATGCGCACGTCGGCCACGGCGGGCAAATCCGCCGGACGCACCGCGTAGCGGCTGTAATAATGATGCAGGGCCATGCCGTCGTCCGGGGCCAGCGTATCCGCGGCGGCTTCGATAGCCGCCAGGCTGCGCGAGGTGCGCATCTGCGTGCCTTCGCTGTTCATCAAGTACGTGGTCGTGTACACCAGGTAATACAGCACGCGCGTGCTGTGCAGCGCCGGAAATTTCCGGAATTCCGCCGAAACTGCGCGAGCCTCCTCTTCCCAGTTGCGCGAAGTCCAGTCCGGCTCGGCGTGCGGCTCGATTTTCACGATCGGCCCGCCCGGCGGCGGCGAAAAATCGGGAATGTCCGGCCGGCGCGCGAGGCTTTGCACGAAACCGCGCTTGCGCGAGAGGCGCACCAGCGCTTCTTTGTAGGCTTGGTCGGTGGCCAGCCAGAGGTCCTGGCGCAAAGAATCGTAGTCGCGGTCAATACCTACCTGTCCGGTGGAGCCGATAAATCCGCGAAAGCCGTCGTCGCTCACAAAGTTTGAGCTGTCCAGCATGTAGTCGCCGACGCGCACGTCCACGGACATGAAGCGGTTGCGCGAAGTCTGGCTGGAAAGCAGCGCGCCGAACGAGGCGGTCACGGCGCGCACGTCCACATCCAGCAGGCGGTACTCGATGTAGAACGGTTTTTCCTGATTCTCGATGCGCAGGCGCGTCTTGGAGCGCTCCAGTTCGTCGCGCATGGCGCGCAGCGTCTGGTCGGCGTCGCCCGGCTGCGCCTGAGCAAGTGTCGTTGCAGCAGTGGATGCAGCAAGAAACATCGCCATCGCGAAGCGCATCATCATTCTTGTGCGGCTCATGGGCGCACCGCCTTCCCTGAGTCGTGGCTGGGATGCGGCAAGATGGGTGGCTTGTCCGTGGAGGTTTCTTTCTTCTGGACCTCCATTTCCGTAATCAGCATCGCCGGAGCTACCGCAGAAACCGGCACCCAGCCGGACTCCGCGCCGCAGTAGCCATTGAACACTTCCGGCGTGTCGCCGGTGGCGGCGATTTTTGTCAGCGACACCAGCGGCGTTCCGCCGATGTCCACGCCGCGCACGATTTCATCCGGCCGGCCGTCCGCGTACACCTTGAACACCACCAGCGGCGTCACCTGAAAGGCCTGCGGCGCGCCGCGCACGGTGTTGGTAAAGCCGCCGGCGATGTCGTCAATCGCCAGGCCGAAGGGCTTGCCCTGCCGCTTGATTTCGGCAATGAGCGCCTGGCGGAGTTGCGCGTTGGTCATCGTTTTCGAACTGCGCACGATGAGGCTGCCCTGACGCGCCACCGGGCTGTAGCCTACCTGCCGGCGCCCGTGCCCGTTGGAGTTGGCAAAGCCCACCAGCGGCGAGCGGGACATCAGGAAATTCCGCAGCACGCCTTTTTCCACCAGCGGCACGCGCCGCGCCTGCACACCTTCGTCGTCATAAGGGTAGTGGCCCAGCAAATCCTGCTTGCCGACGCGCAACATCGTGGGGTCGTCGTCAATAGAAAGGAACGGCGGCAGAATCTCTTCTCCCACTTTTTTCGCAAACGTCTGGCCTTCGTTCACGTCTTTCTGCCGGTGCCCTTCCGCGCGGTGCCCAAACACTTCGTGGAAGAACACCGCGGCGGCGCGGCCCGTCAGCATGACCGGCCCGGCAAAGGGCTCCACCAAAGGCGCGGTGCGCAATTGCTGCGTCTCGCTGATGAGTTGCTTGATTTGCGCGGTCACCGCAGCATCATTCGGCGCGCCCGCGGCTTCCGTCCAGTCAAAATTCGCGTAGCGGTTGATGTCCATGCCGTCTTCGGCCTTGCCCTGCACTTGCATTTCCAGGCGGTAGCGTGTCTGCCCGAACTGCACGCGCGTGCCTTCGCTGTTGGCCTGGTAATCGTTTTCCGCCTGCGCGCTGAAAGTGACAATCGAGTTCAGCACCACCGGAGACTCGCGGAACATCCGCGTGTAATTGCGTACCCGCTCTTCCCACGGCTTGCGGTCGATCTGGATGCGGGCCTGCGGGCCGAAATACGTCTGGGGCTTTTCCACGGAAAAATCCGGAGCCTGCGCTTCCGCGGTTTCCGCTTTCACTTCCTTGCCGGTGCGGATTTGCATCAGCGCTTCCGCCGCGTCGCGGTACTCGCGGTCAGTCTGCAGCCAGAGCAAGCGCCGCAATACGGGCACATCATCGTCCACGGGCACGGCCACCGCGCCTTCGAAGCCGGACTGATCGCGCCCGCCCACTTTGCGCGTGTTGTCCAGCTCATGAGACCCGGTGCGCACCTGCACCTGCAAAAAGCGGGACCTCGTTTCCTGGCTGTTCAGCAGCGCTCCGTTTGACCCCATCACTTCCACGCGCGTCTGGTCGGTGACTGAATAGCCGATGAAGTACACCGGTGGATCCGCCGCGCGCAGCACATTCATGGACCGTTCCAGCTCCGCTTCCATGGCTTGCACCACGGGCCCGCCCTTGCCGGCCGGCGCAGTTTTGTCGGCTGCCGGAGGCGTTCCGGGCTTGGCGCTGCTGGACTGCGGCTCTTTAGGCAGCGGCCGCGCCGTCCCGCCTTGCGGGATCGCCGCCAGCGCCAAAAGCGCCAAACACACCCCGGAAACTGTTCGCGTACCGCCAAGCCAGGCTGGCTTCATCTGTCGTCCTTCCTGATGCGAAGCAAAGTTGTATAGTGTATGCCGTGCCCAGTTTCTTGTCGAGTCTGCGGGCCGCCAGCCACTAAGCACTGTCCACGGGAGGTTTGATGCGTGCAGTCGTCGCCCGGCAGTATGGCCCACCGGAGGTTTTTGAGCTGCAAAACCTGCCCGACCCCCAGCTCAAGCCCGGCCAGGTGCTCATTCGCGTCAAGGCCGCCGGCATCAACTTCGCCGACATCCTTTCCCGCATGGGTTTATATGGCGGCGTCCCCAAGCCGCCCTTTGTGCCGGGGCTGGAGATTTCCGGTGTCATCGAAGATGTTGCGGACAATCTCCCGGCGCAGGCCGCCGGCTTGCGCAAGGGAATGCGCGTCGCGGCGCTCACCAAATTCAAAGGCTACGCCGAGCTTGTTGCCGTTCCCGCGTCGCAGGTCTTCCCCATCCCCGACCGCGTTTCCTTCGAGGACGCCGCGGCGATTCCCGTGAATTACCTGACCGCATACCATTCCATGTTTCAAATGGGCAATCTGCAGGCCGGCGACCGCATCCTGATTCACGCCGCCGCGGGAGGCGTGGGAGTGGCCGCCATTCAGCTCGCCAAAGCACGCAAGCTGGTCATCTTCGGCACGGCAGGTTCCGCAAAACAGGACTACCTGCGCAGCATCGGCGTGCACTATCCGATTGATTACACCAAGGAAGATTTTGTCGAGGTGGTTCGCCGCGCGGCTCCGGACGGCATCGAGCTGGCCTTTGACGCCGTGGGCGGCGACTACTTCAAGCGCAGCCAGCGCTGCCTCGGACCCGGCGGGCGGCTCGTTGTGTACGGTTTTTCCGCCGCGGTCGGCGCGGACGGCAAACGCAGCCTCTGGCGCATCGCCAAAGCACTGCTGCAAACGCGCCTCTATCATCCACTGCCGATGATTGACCAGAACCTCGCGGTCATCGGCGTGCACCTCGGACGCATGCAGGGCCGCGAAGCGCTGATGAAAAAAGAAATGGATGAAATCCTGCGGATGTACGAGGCGGGAGAAGTGAAACCGGTTATCGGCAAGTCATTTCCGCTGGCGCAGGCGGCTGACGCGCATCGCTTCATCCACGCACGGCAGAACATCGGCAAGGTTTTGCTGACCATCTAGCAGCGGGTCGCACTCGCCACAGTGCTACTGCGGCTTGGCAAAGGTGCTGGCTCCCATCTTCTCGTTGAATTTCACTTCCTTCACGGTGACATCGGAATACTGGCTGCCGTCGCGATAGGTGACCCAGTGGTGCGGAAATTTCACGCCGTCCACTTCCTTGAAATCGCTCCAGCGGCGCTCCTCTTCGAATGCGCCCTGCATGGACACGGCGCGGTATTTCGCACCCACCAGCAGCTTGGTCGTAGCGTCGAAATAAAGTTTCACTTTACCGGTGGGTCCGGTCCATTCCACCAGCAGAGTCTTCTGACCCGCAAACTCCTTTTCGCCGAAAAATTCCGCTTCCGCCGTTCCGGCAAATGCTTTCTTGTAAATCCCGATCCCGGCACTCAAGTCAATCCCGCGCTGATATTCGCCGTTCAAGTCCGCGGGCAAATCGAATGTGCCTTGCTCCGAGGAAGCCCAGCCCGTTTTGCCGTCAAATCCCTGCGTAACGCTGCCCATCTGGAACGAAACGTCGAAGCGCGCTCGATCCGGGTAGGCCAGTTTGGACTTGGATTCCACCGTCAATGTGCCCATCGGCGAATTCACGTCGCCCGCGGAGGTAAAAGACAAAGTCTCAATTTTCTTCAGGGAATCCCCGCCAGTTGCCGCAGCGGCTTCCGCCAAAATTTCCGCGCCGCGCTTTTTCGCGTCCGGCGGCTCCTGCCCCTGCGCTCCCGCTGTCCGCACGCCGGCCAGCCCAAGAGTCCACACCATGGCAACACAAGCGACCGCTGAAAGTATTTTTGCTTTTTTCATGGATATCAACCTCCCTGCCGCAATCGCACTTCATTCCTACGTGCATTATCCTTGAAAAATGTCACCCTGGCTGCGTTTTCGCTCCGCTGCTCATCAACTCTTGAACTTTTCAACCCGTTTCTTGCTATGATGTCGCTCCTGAATCGTGGGGTTGTCGAACCGCCCCGGAGGCACACATGGCGAAAAAGACGGGACTCACCAAGGCCGCCGAAGCCATTGGCGGGGCAATCGGCGCCGCCGAACGCACCGCCCGGGATGCGGGCAAGGCCGCTGAGAGCACTGCCCGCGATGCCGGCAAGGCCGCCGCGGAGGTTTCCAAGATGGCGAAAGCCGCCTCCCGCGACCTTCAGAAAAAGGCCAAAGCCCTCAGCAAAGATGTCCAGAAGACGCAGAAGAAACTGAGCAAGCTGCTGGCGAAGCTCCGCGGGTAAAGGTGTTTTCCCGCGAGGACCGGCGCTGCCTCCTTTCCGCGAATCCTAATTTCTCGCGGCACATCCAATCCTTCACGCCTGTCATGCGTTGCGGAGGAAACTGTCTATGAAGATGGTCCGGCTCCTGGTCTTACCGATGCTTCTCCTTGCAGGACTCTTGGTTGCTGCGGCGCCGATGCTTACGCAGCTTCCGGCGTCCAAGGGCGCGCCACAAGTGGGAGAGATTGCGCCTGACTTCACGCTTCCGGACACGGCCGGGAAACCCGTCAAGCTCTCAGCCTTGCTCGGCGACGCCGCAGCGGCGGCCAAACGCGCGGCGCGCACGTCGCCCGCGCTGCTGCTGGTCTTTTACCGCGGCTACTGGTGACCCTACTGCAACTCCGAGTTGCGGAGTTATCAGCAGAACCTGGACAAGTTCGCCGCGCGCGGCGTGTCTGTTGTGGCCGTGAGCGTGGATGCCGTGGACGTCACCCGCAAACACTGCGAAAAACAGGGCTTCACCTTCACGTTTCTTTCCGACGCGAAAGCCGAAGTCATCCGCCGCTATGACCTGCTGCACGCCGGCGGGTTCGGCGGAGCGGACATCGCCCGCCCCGCGGAATTTTTGCTGGACGCCAACGGCAAAGTCCTGTGGCTCAATCTAACGGAAGATTACAAGGTGCGCTCGAAGGCGGATGAGATTTTCAAGGTGATGGACGGGCTCGCAGCCAGCAGCAAGCCGTAGCCCGCGAGTCCAAGCTGCTAGCGAATCTTCAACACAATCGCCGTCATGTCGTCGTGCGGCGGATCGTCGCCGGTGAAGGAGTCCACCTCCGCGAACAGGTGGTCGAGCAGCGCGTCGCAGTTCGAAGCTCCCTTCCGCTCGCAGACCTCCAGCACGCGTTCGTGGCCAAAATCGTCGCCGCGATGGTTGCGCGCTTCCAAAATGCCGTCCGTGCAGAACAGCACCGCCTCGCCCGGCTCCAGTTGCAGCGAATACTCGTCATAGCGCGCCCCCGCAAACAGGCCCGAGGGCAATCCGCCTTCTCCTACTTCCCGGCAGCCGCACGGCGAAACCAGGATGGGCCGCGGCAGGGCTGCATTGGCGTAACTAAGCTTTCGCGTTTCCGGGTTGTACACCGCGTATTGCAGAGCGCAATACCGGCCCGGCACGATGCGCATGCGCAACCGCTCGTTCAGTACCTCCAGCACCATGGTCGGGGCAATATTGGATTTGTGGATTCCTCGCATTGTGCCCATGGCCAGCGCCGCGTACATCGCAGCGGCCAGGCCCTTTCCGACCACGTCCCCCAGGTACAGCCCCAGCCGGGAATCTTCCAGACGGAAATAATCGAGGAAGTCTCCGCCGACTTCCGTCATCGGGCGGAACCTGCTCACAATCTCCACCGGGTCCAGCTTCAGCGAATCCATGCACACCATGGCTTGCTGGATGCTCCGCGCTTCCTCGATTTCAAACGCGCGAAGCTGCTCGATTTGTTTCGAATGGTCGCCACTCGGGCGCACGCTCATTCTCATGCCTCGGGAGCATGGTGCGCAAATCGCGCTTGCTCCGCAGATGCCCACGATAACATGAACTCCGGCCGCTCACGCGCCTCGCGTGCCCTTGATGCACATTCCGCCTTACCCCGCCGAGCTTCTGCGGCGGCGCCGCCCGCTCACCCAGAGGGCTCCCTTTCGCGTGCATTCCGTTTGCGCTATCCTGACTCTCGGCCTCTACAGCTCGGGCAATTAAAGGAGCGCGCCATGAAGAAACTTTCCGGCTTTGTCCTCTTTTTTTTGATGTGTGCCGCGCTTCCGCCCCTTGCTCTCGCGCAAGACAAGCAGGATTTTTCCAATATCAAAAATTTTCTGCGCATCAATGACAAAATCTGCACCGGCGGCCAGCCATCCCTCGAGGACCTCGCGCGCCTGAAAGCCGACGGCGTGAAGGCCGTCATCAATTTCCGGCTGGCTTCGGAGATGAACGTCGAGGAAGAATCCGCCAAGGCCAAAGAACTGGGCCTGCGCTATTTCCACATTCCCTTCGACAACGACCATCCCAAGGCGGACGCCGCTGATGAGTTCTTGAGAGTGATGTCTGACGCGGCGAATCGTCCGATCTTTATCCATTGCACGACCGCGAACCGCGTCGGCGCGTTCTGGATGATTTACCGCGTTCTGAAGGACGGCTGGAAAGTGGAAGAGGCCGAAGAAGAAGCCAAGAAGGTCGGGCTGCGCAATGCCGCGACGCGCGACTTCGCCATGGAATACATCCGCACGCACGAAAAAAAGCCCGTGCCGAAATAGCTGCGGTTACGCCGTGCGCTTCTGGTCCGCGACCATGACCCCCGCCTCGGCGTAGTCCGTCGCCGGCAGGTCGTGAAACGTCACGTGGACGTTTTCAATCTTAGCCTTGCCTTCTTCCACCAGCGCTTGCGTGACGCGTTGCGCAATCTTCCGCTTTTGCTCCGCGCTGCGTCCCGCCACCCAGGTAATCTGCACGCTTGGCATTCCATCCTCCTGGCAAAACGCGGACATTCTACCGCAGCCGCGCCATCTGCGCGCCTGTGCTAGAATGTCCGCTCCATGCACCCCCATGTGAAGCATCTGGTGGAGCTGCAAGCCGTGGACATCCGGCTCAACGACGTCCGCGCGCGGTTGGCGGCCTTCCCCAAGCTGCTCGCGGAGGTCAATGGCCGCGTGGACGCCGCGCGCGTGCATCTTGCGCAAGCCAAGGACGCCCTTACTAAGAGCTTGAAGGACCGCAAGACCTTCGAGATGGACGTGGACCAGTGGAAGGAAAAAGTCCGCAAATATAGGGACCAGACCGGCTCCGTCAAAACCAACGAAGCCTACAAGGCGCTGCTGCACGAAATCGAACTCGCGGAAAAGGAAATCGCCGCCGCGGAGGATCGCCTGCTCGAGCGCATGGTTGCCGGTGAAGAGTTTGTCCGCCAAGTGAAGGCCGAGGAAAAAGCGCTGGCCGAGATCGAAGCCGCCGCCAAAGTTGACCAGCAAACCATCTCCGCGCAATACGCCGCGGCGGAAAAAGAGCGCGTCGCACTGGAAGCCGAACGCAAGCAAGCCGTTGTTGACGTCCCTGCGGATTTGCTGGACATGTACCAGAAGCTGGCCACGCGGCACGGCGGCGTCGCGCTCGCCGAAGTCAAGGAAGACGAGTCTTGCTCGATGTGCCGCGTGCGCGTCCGCCCGCACACCTATCAGTTGCTGCGCGACCCCAAGAATGAACAGATCTTCCACTGCGAAACGTGCACCCGTATCCTTTATTGCCCGCCTGAACCCGCGGCCCAGCCGCAGGCCGTGGCGCAATCCGCCGAGTCCAGTGAAACCTAGCGCTCGCACCAAGCATGCCGTTCATCGCCCGCGCCTCTTCGGCGAACCCGAGCGCCCCGCGAACCTGCACACCGCGCAGATTGACGGCGCGGCGCGCGGCAATCCCGGCCCCGCGTCGTACGCCGTCATCATTCGCCGCCCCGACGGGTCGCTGCTGAAGGAAATCGGGAAATACATCGGCCGTGCCACGAACAACGTCGCCGAATACTACGCGCTCATTGCGGCCCTGGATTTTGCGAGCGCACAAGGCATCGCGCATTTGCGCGTGCTCAGCGATTCTGAGCTGCTCGTGCGCCAGATGCAGGGCCTCTATAAGGTGAAGAACGCCGACCTGCGCCCGCTCTTCGAGCGCGCCAAAAAACTGACGGCCGGGCTCGCGTACTTCGCCATCGAACACGTCCGCCGCGAGCTGAATCGCGACGCCGACCGCCTGGCCAATGAAGCGCTCGACCGCACCAGCAGCCACAGCAGAATTCAGGGGATTGAGCGCTCCGGTGCGCCTGCTTCTTCCAGCGAGCCTCGAAAATCGACTCCCAAACCGCGCAGCGCGACACGCGCGGATGCCCTGCGCGTCCGCGCTCATTACAAAAGCGGCGCCTTCCATCCCGTCGAGCCGCTCGACCTCCCGGAAGGCGCCGAAGTCGACCTCACCGTTCTTCCCCACCGCACGTAGCCGCGAATTAATCCCGCTGCATTTCTTAATGCGGCCTATTTTCTATTTTCCCTTTTCTATTTTCTGTTCTTGGATTTGCGCCAAAATCAGCTCTTCAACCTTCGCCCATAAATCCGGGTCCTGCTCCATTTTCACGTGCGCGTTGCGGAAGATTTTCTGGTACCAGCGCCCGTCAGAGAGGTCGATTTTCTTGCCGCGATATTTGAGGCGGTAGTTGCCCAAGATTTCCGTGCGGGTGGCGTCTTCCGCGCGCAACTGGCGCTCTCCGCGGATGAAAAAATAATCGTCGCGCTGGAAAAAGTTTGCGGCGCGGCGGACGTTCGACGGCACTTCCGCATCGTCCACGCCCACGCTGTCAATCTGCACGGCCAGCAGCACCGGCACGCCCAGCGGCTTCAGTTCCTTGCACAGCTTGTTCACCGCCGCGCCGCCGAAGCTCTGCCCGAAGACAATCAGCCGCGCCGACGCGGCCTCGGCTTCGCTGAGTGTGCCGTCAGCGTCGCGGTCGAACGCTTTCTTCACTAGTTCCAGGGCAATTTCCCGGCGATGGTTTTCTGCGGTTTCAATGTGCACGCCAGGCAGATTTTTCGCGCGCAGGCGCATCGCAAACTTGCGCACGCCGCGTTTTGGCTCATTCCATTTTTCCCACCCACCGAGAAAACCGATGACGAGCGTGTCGCCTTCGGGAATCGGCGTGGAAGTTGTGAAGTCAGAAAATTTCTGCGGGGATAACGCTGTCGGTCCCACCTTCGCCGCCGTGGACGCAAAAATCACCAGCAGCACGATCCAAAGCCAAAGCTTCGCCCGGAATTTCTTCAGCGAGGCCATTTGCTTGGTAATACGCAAGGAGATGGAGGTTTGTTTCCGCGGCTTGGATCTTCAATTTCAGCGCCGGCCACCAGGCTGAAAGCGGATTACTTCAGATAATAAGCACGGTAGAGAGTATCGCGCTGCGCCGGAATGTAGCCCGCGTCGCTGATAATGCGTCGCAGTTCCGACTCATTCGTGCGATTGCGCACGTTCGCCGCATAAACCACGTTTTCTTCAATCAAGATGCTGCCCACGTCGTCCGCGCCGAATTGCAGTCCCACCTGGCAGACCTTCACGCCCGGCGTGAGCCAGCTCGACTGCACGTGGTCAATGTTGTCGAGAACAATCCGGCTGATGGCCAGCGTCTTCAGATAGTCCACCGCCGTGGTCTGCGGCACTTTTTTGCCGAGCGGCGTGTTTTCCGGCGCGAACATCCACGGGATGAACGCGGTGAACCCGCCCGTGTCCTCTTGAATCCGCCGGATGCGCTCCAGATGATTGACGCGGTGGCGGTGTTCCTCGCCGCAGCCGAACATCATGGTCGCCGTGGTGCGCATGCCCAGCGAATGCGCCGCGCGGTGCACGCTTTCCCATTCGTCGCTGGTGCACTTCAGCCGCGCAATGCGCGCGCGGATTTCATCGTCCAGAATCTCCGCCCCCGCTCCCGGAATCGAGTCGAGGCCGGCGTCGCGCAGTTGCGCGATGGTGTCGCGCACCGTTAGCCCGGAAAATTCCGCGATGAACAGAATTTCCGGCGCGGAAAGGCAGTGCAGGTGCACCTGCGGAAATTTTTCCTTGATGGAGCGCAGCATCGCCTCGTAATAGTCGATTTTCAGGTCTGGATTCAGCCCGCCTTGCAGCAACACGCCCGTGCCGCCCAGCTCGAGCATCTCCGCAATCTTCTGGTGAATTTCCTCGAACGAAAGCAGGTAGCCTTCCTTCGACCCCACCGGCCGGTAGAACGCGCAGAACGAGCAGTACTCCGTGCAGAAATTCGTGTAGTTGATGTTGCGATCGATCTGGTAGGTCACGATGCGCGGATCGGTTTTCGCGCGGCGCACCTCCATCGCCGCCATGCCGATGCCGATCAGGTCGTCCGACTCGAACATCTCCAGCGCTTTTTCTTTGGTGATTCCCATTCCGTGCTACCTGCTTCCCGCTACCTTCTGCGGCGCCTCCACAAACTCCACGGCTTTGGCCCTCGGAATCAGCCCGAGCTCCGCGCATTTCTGGAAATACAGCTCCAGCCCCGAGCGATTTTCCTCGTCCAGCGAAAAATCAATGTTGTCGCGCAAGTAGTTTTCCAGCGCCTCGGCCGGCATTTTCAATTTTGCTTCCGCACCCTCGGCAATTTCCGCAATGCGCGCCATGCCGTATTCCTTCGACGCCAGAAAATCCGCCAGCACTTCCGGCGTGGCCACGCCGCGCCGCGCCACCCAGATGGCCAGCACGCACGGCAGCCCGGTCAGTTCGCGCCATTCGTGCGCCACGTCGTACACAAACAGCGATTCGTGCCCCGGCACCGGCAGGTCGTTGGGATCGCCGCCGCAACACTTTCCGTCAGTCGCAATGCGCGCCGCCAGTTCGTCCATTTTGACCACCACGCGCAGCGCCGGGTCGCCGATCAGCAGCGCCGCGTCGGCTTCGTCGAGCATCGCCGACGGTTCCGGCGCCGCGGGCACGAAGTCCGGCGTGATGTTCCACCGCTCTTTGCACAAAATCCGCACCAGCGCTTGCGAACTGCGCGAGCTGGTGTCCAGCGCAATCTTCTTCGCCAACTCGATCGGCTTCTTGGCGATGACCAGAATGCTGCACACCGGCCCCTTGGCCGCCACGGACATTCCCGGCAAAACCACCACGTGGTCCATGCGCTGGTATTCGACGGCAGGGATGATGGCCACGTCCGCCGTGCCGCGCCGCAGCGATTCCGCGCACTGCGCGGGCACGGTGAACTCCAGTTCGTACTTCCCAGCGAGCGGCCCGTCCGTAAAGCCCCACACCAGCGGCGCTGTGTTCAGGTACTCCACAATCGAAATGCGCAGTTTCTCCACGTTCCGTTGCCTCTCGCGGAAACTAAAAATATAGCATATTCGCAGCCCGTGGCCCCGCTACCGGTCACGCCCGCCGCGTCTCTTTCGCCGAATCGCTCCGCGATTTCATTCATTCCGAAGAAATCGAATTCTCTGGTATAAACCTTTGGCCATCTTCAATTGGAGGAACCCATGAAGCGCTTCGGCACCATGCTTCTTGTCGTGTTGTTCGCCTGCTCCGCCGCGTTCGCCCAGCAGCGCCCTGAGCCCGCCGCGCCGCAGACCATCGCGGCCAAAACCGCCGGTTTAAAATCCTTTCCCGGCTACTTCAATTATTACTGGGACGAAAAGACCGGGAAAATCTGGCTGGAAATCGACAAGTGGGGCGACGAATTTCTCTACGTGAATTCGCTGCCGGCCGGTGTCGGCTCCAACGACATCGGCTTGGACCGCGGCCAATTGGGCGGCGCGCGCGTGGTGCGCTTCGAGCGCAGCGGACCCAAGGTGCTGCTCACGCAGTCCAACTACGAATTCCGCGCAATCACGGATAATCCCGATGAACGCCGCGCCGTGCGCGACTCCTTCGCGGAATCCGTCCTGTGGGGCTTCGACGTCGCCGCTGAAGAAGGCGGCCGCGTGCTGGTGGACGCCAGCGCCTTCTTCCTCCGCGACGCGCGCGACGTTGTGGGCACGCTGCGCCGCGCCAACCAAGGGCAGTTTCGCCTCGATCCTTCGCGCAGTGCGTTCTATCTTCCGCGCACGAAAAATTTTCCACAGAATTCTGAAATCGAAGTCACGCTGACTTTCACCGGCGACGACCCCGGCTTCTACCTGCGCAGCGTGACGCCCACGCCGCAGGCCGTCACTGTCCGTCAGCATCATTCTTTCATTCAGCTTCCCGGCCCCGGCTACACGCCGCGTGTGTTCGATCCTCGCGCCGGCTATTTCGGCATGGACTTCATGGATTTTGCCACGCCCGTCGGCGAACCCATCGTGAAGCGCTTCATTTCGCGGCATCGCTTGCAGAAGAAGGATCCCAGCGCCGCTGTCAGCGAGCCGGTGAAGCCCATCATTTATTATCTGGACCGCGGCGCGCCGGAGCCCATTCGTTCCGCGCTGCTCGAAGGCGCACGCTGGTGGAACCAGGCGTTCACTGCCGCCGGCTACAAAGACGCCTTTCGCGTTGAGTTGATGCCAGAAGACGCCGACCCCATGGACGTGCGCTACAACGTTATTCAGTGGGTGCATCGCTCGACGCGCGGATGGAGCTATGGCGCCAGCGTTACCGATCCGCGCACCGGCGAAATCATCAAGGGCCACGTCACGCTCGGCTCGCTGCGCATCCGCCAGGACTACCTCATCGCCGAAAGCCTGCTCGCCGCGTACGAAAAGAGCCAGCCCGTTTCGCCAAAGATGCTGGAGATGGCGCTCGCGCGCATCCGGCAGCTTGCCGCGCACGAAGTCGGCCACACGCTCGGACTCTCGCACAACTACATCGCCAGCACCGCCGGCCGCGCGTCAGTGATGGATTATCCGCACCCGACGGTGAAGCTCGACGCCAGCGGCGTGCCCAATCTTTCCGACGCCTACGCCACCGGCATCGGCGAATGGGACAAGCTCGCCATCACCTACGGCTACTCGGATTTTTCGCCCGGCACGAACGAAAAAGCCGCGCTCGATAAAATCATTCAGGGCGGCATCGCGCGCGGAATCGTTTTCCTCTCCGACCAGGACGCGCGCCCGCCTTCGAGCGCCCATCCCACGACGCATCTCTGGGACAACGGCGCGAACGCCGTGGATGAGCTTGGCAACGTGATGAAAGTTCGCGCCGCCGCGTTGCGCCGCTTCGGCGAAAACAATATCCGCGAGGGCGCTCCGATGGCCACGCTGGAAGACGTGCTCGTGCCGGTGTACCTCTATCATCGCTATCAGGTCGAAGCGGCGGTGAAAGTGGTGGGCGGAACCGACTACCGGTATGCGTTGCGCGGTGACGAGCAGAAGATTCTCGAGATTGTTCCGCCGAAAGAACAGCTCCGCGCCCTCGACGCCGTGCTGGCCACCATCACGCCCGCCGCGCTGGCGCTGCCTGACTCGATTGTGAAGCTTATTCCGCCAAAGCCAATGGGCTACGGCCGCGGGCGCGAAAATTTCCGCGGGCGCACAGGGCTCACCTTTGACGCGCTTGCTCCTGTGGAAACTGCCGCCAACCTCACGCTGAGCCTGCTGCTGAATCCCGAGCGCGCGGCGCGCCTGGTGGACTACCACGCGCGCGACGCAAAGAATCCCGGGCTCGCCGAAGTGATTGACAGGCTGCTCGCGCAATCCTGGCGCGCGCCAGTCGCTACTGGAGCGAACGCGGAAGTGCAGCGCACCATCAACGCCATCGCGCTGCACCATTTGATGGCGCTGGCCGCCAACGAGCGCGCCGCAGCGCAAGCCCGCGCCATCGCTGCGCACAAGCTCAACCAGCTAAAGACGTGGCTCTCGGGGCAGATTCGCGCAACCACTGACGAAAGCCAGCGCGCGCACTACTTCTTCGGCCTCGCGCAACTCAAAAAATTTGAGGAAAATCCCAAAGAGCTGAATTTCACGCGACCTGCGGAGCCGCCCGACGGCGCGCCTATCGGCGCCGACTGCGACTGGCCGTAGGACTGGCTTCTAACGTGTCTGCAGCTCTTCGATTTGGGAGTTTCGTCTTTCCGTCGCCGGTGCTAGGCTACGCGCGCATGCACCGCCGCTACTTTTTCGAACTTCTCGCTGCACTCGCCGCCACGCCGTATTTGCGCGCGGACGACGAACCCAAAAAGCAGATTGTGATTGCCGGCGGCGGCATCCTCGGCGCGTCCATCGCGTATCATCTGGCAAAACGCGGCGCGCGCGTGACGCTGCTCGAAAAACTTCGCCCTGGTGCCGGCGCGACCGGAAATTCCTTCGCCTGGCTCAACGCCACTTTTTCCAAAAAGCCCCGCAACTATTTCGACCTGAATTTTCTCGGCATCGCCGGCTGGCGGCGATTGCAGCGTGAATTAAACGGCGCGCTGCAAATCCAGTGGGGCGGCTGCGTCGAGTGGTATCCGGCGGGCGCGGAAGCGGATGCGCTTCGCAACGACGTCCACAATCATCAGGAGTGGGGCTACGATGCGCGGCTGATTGACGAACCAGAAATCCGCAAGCTTTTGCCCGGCGCGAATTCCGGCCCGATGGGATCCGCGGCGTTTAGCGCGCAGGAAGGCGCGCTCAATCCGCTCCACGCCGTAAATGTTTTGACAAAGGCTGTGAGACGCTCCGGGGCGCGGGTGCTCTATCCGTGCGAAGTCACTGCGCTGGAAATTTCGTCCGGCCGGATTGCTGCCGTCGAAACCACGCGTGGCCGTTTTCCTGCGGACGTTTTTGTTCTGGCCTGCGGTTTGGACAGCCCGTTTTTGGCACACATGGCGGGATTGGAAGTCCCCTTGCGCTCCACGCCGGGAGTGTTGGCGCACACCGCGCCCGCGCCTCGCGTGCTCGGGCGCGTCGCGCTGGCGCCCGGAGCGCACATGAAGCAAGACCCGGACGGCCGCGTGGTGACCGGCATGGAATTCGGCGGCGCGCTTTCGTCGAACAAATCCATGGCGCATGGGCGCGAAATGCTGCGCGAGGCGTCGCGCTTTCTGCCCGCCTTGAAAAACTTATCGCTTGAGCGGGTGACATTGGGGTGGCGCATCCTGCCGAAAGACGAATTTCTGATTGTGGGCTTCGATGCTCGCTGCCCGAATCTCTTTCTCGCAGCCATGCACAGCGGTGTAACGCTCGCTCCCATCATTGGCCAATTTGCCGCAACGGAAATCCTCGACGGCGCAAGCGTGCAACTGCTCGCGCCGTATCGCCTTTCGCGTTTTGGCTGATTACTTTCCGCCGAGGTGAAGAAACTTTCCGATGTTGAAGAGAAATCCTTTTTCGAAATCCGGCACGACGCCGCCCATCAGCCACAGGTACGCGAAGAATCCGTAAAACACCGCCGTCCCCACCAGCGCCACGCGCCGCCACACCGGCGGGCGCAGCTCCGGCGGCAGAAATTTCATGTTGATGTACAGAATGTGCAGCGCGGCCACCACCAGCACCGCACCGGCGATGTTCGCCGCGAGTTGCAGCAGGATAATCGGCCGCGTCAAGCGCAGCGCGAGCACGCCCCACACCACCAAAAACGCCAGCAGCGAGTAGTACACCAGGCGCACATCGCCGCCACGCCACGCGCGAATGCGCTTGCTGCCGGTCCACAAAATATCCGTCAGCGCTCGCACCATGCCGTCCACGTTGTCGAGTTGCGTTTTGAAGAGCACCCACGCGCTCATCAGCGCGACCAGCCCGCCCAGCAGCGGCCCGCCGCGCACCACGATGGCTTGCGCGAGTTCTGCGGCGATGGCCAGGTCGCGAATGTCCCGCCCCGGCAAAATGAAAATCGAATACAAGATTGCCGGCAGGCCCATGCCCAGCAGCGCGCCGGCAAAGAACACGCCCCACTGGTCAATTTGCACGATGCGCCACCACGCGCGCCACTTCTCCATGTTTTCCGGCGTGACGGGAAAGACGCAGCCGGAATGCGCGAGCTTCACTTTGTGCCCGCCGACCGCCGCCGGGATGAATCCGACGATTTGTCCCATGCCGAAGCCTTTATCGCGCGCCCAATTCGAGAGCATCAGGTTGCTCACGCCGCCCGCGCCGGAGTACGCCGCAAACGCGCCGATGAGAAACCAATCTGCGCCGGGCGGAATCAACACAAAGCCGCCGGTCTTCAGGCTGTAGCCGAAATATCCCGCGAGCGCTTCCAGCCAAATCCCCGGCACAAAAAACAGCAGGCACAGAAAGAGCATTCCTCCCAGCAGAAAAATGATCAGAATCCAGTTCAGGATTTCCAGCGTGCGCTCGATGCGCCGCCCGAAAAGCAGAATCAGCACGCAGGCCAGAAAAGTGCCCACGCCGAACCAGTACACGACGTTCGCGTCGCCCTGCCCGGGCAGCCGTTTGAGGAACAAAAAGAAAAACGCGCCCGCGGCGTTGGCCGCCCACGCCGCCCAGCCCACTTGCAGAAAAAAGAGCGCCGCATAGAACCACGCCCAGAATGTCGCGCCGGGCCGCGTGCGCATGAAGCCGGTCACCGCCGGCTCGCCGGTGTAGAGCGTGTAACGCATCAATTCGGTGTTCAGCACGGTTTGCAGGAACACCGCAACGCTGGTAACCCAAAGCAGCGAGAGCCCGTACTTCACGAACGCCGCCGGCCCGATCAGCCATTCCCCGCTGCCGATGGAGAGTCCCAGGATGATCGCGCCCGGCCCGATGACGCCGAGGATGCCCACGCCGCGCGTTACCGGCGGCTTCGGCAAATCCGCCGCTGCCCACGCCTCCAAGCCTGACCGTGTCTCGTCTGACATGTGGCGCAACATATCACGGTTTTCCTGCTTCGCTTCCACCATTACGCTTCTGCAAACATCTCCTTGACGCCCGCCTTCCTCCTCGCTACGCTGCGCCGCGATGGAGCTCAACCAGTACCTGGGATGGCTGGCGCTGGCTCTCACGCCGGGACTCGGCGCGCGCCATGCCGGCAAGCTTCTCCGCGAGTTGGGCAGCCCCGAGGCCATCTTCGCCGCCTCGCTGACCACGCTGGAATCTTTCCGGCTGCCTAGCGCCGTCGCGCAAGCCATCCGTTCGCAGAAGCCGCTCAGCGATGCCGAAAAAGAGCTGGCCGGTATCCGCAAGAACGGCTGCGCGCTGCTCCACTGGGACGAGCCTGCCTACCCACAACGCCTGCGCGAAATCTACGATCCGCCGCCGCTGCTGTACGTCCGCGGCAATCCCGAACTGCTCGACAAATTTTCGATCTCCATTGTCGGTTCGCGCCGCCCCACTCCGTACGGCGTGCAGATGTCCGAGCGCCTCGCGCGCGACCTCGCCGAGCGAGGCCTGGTCATCGTGAGCGGACTGGCGCGCGGCATTGACAGTTGCGCGCACAAAGGCGCGCTCGCCGCCGCGCGCGGCGCAACCGTCGGCGTGCTCGGCGCGGGCATTGACGTGGTCTATCCCAAGGAGAACAAGAAACTCTTCGCGCAGATGGAGGAGCGCGGCGCCATCATCACCGAATTTCCGTTGGGGAGTTTTCCCGCGCCGCAGAATTTTCCCATCCGCAACCGCGTGATTGCCGGCATGGCGCTGGGCGTGGTGGTGGTCGAAGGCGCGCAGTATTCCGGCTCGCTGATTACTTCGCGCCTGGCCATGGAATTCGGCCGCGAAGTGTTCGGCGTCCCCGGCAATGTCACGCAGCCCGCCAGCTTTGGCCCCAACCTGCTCATCAAGCAAGGCGCCAAGCTGGTCACCGGCTGGGAAGACGTCATCGAAGAGTTGCCCACCGAAATCCGCGCGCAATTGTTTCCCGTGGAACCTTCCTCGCAGCAGGAGCGTGCCGCGCTGTTCGAAGCGTCGCTCTCCGAGACTGAGCGCACGCTCTTCGCTCTGCTCAATACCGACCAGGCCCTGCACGTGGCCGAGCTGGTCGAGCAGTCCGGTCTCAACTCTTCAGAAGTCCTCGCCGCTCTTTTCGAGTTGGAAATGAAAAACTACGTCCGCCAGCTCCCCGGAAAGAATTTTGTAAAAGTCCTGCTGTAGCGCGGGCCTTGCACCCGCGTGACGCTCCCCCGCCGCGCCGGGAGTCATTCTGAATCGCTTCGGCATCTAATCCGGCTGTTACCCACAACAGCGCACGGACCGAGAAAAGCGACGTTTTGCCTCCTCCTTGCATCATGATGCCAAGCGGCGCAGGGCGAGGGCACTTGCGCTCGACCGCCGCTATGCTGTATTTGTGTTGAGTACTCCGCTCAGCGCATTTGGGGTGGTCAAAACTGAATTGACCGAGTTTCGAGTATCGAATTACGAATTTCGTGTTTAGAGTAGAAAGGGACTAAGCTCACCACAGCAAATGGCTCGCTCACTCGTCATCGTCGAATCGCCGGCCAAGGCCAAAACCATCAATAAGTATCTCGGCCGCAATTACTCTGTCAAAGCCTCGCTCGGCCACGTGATGGACCTGCCGAAGAAGGTATTCGGCATTCCCTTGCCGGACGACGCGCAGGCCGGGGATCCGGAAACGTTTTTTGTCCCCACGCTGGAAACCATTCCCGGCAAGACCAAAGTCATCAACGAGCTGAAGAAGGCCGCCAAGGAAGCGGACGCCGTGTATCTAGCCGGCGACCCCGACCGCGAAGGCGAAGCCATCTGCGCGCATCTGGCGCAGCAGCTCGGACGCAACAAAACCGAACGCAAGAAAATTTTTCGCGTGATGTTTAACGAGATCACCGCCAAAGCCATCAAGGCCGCTTTCGAAAAGCCCGGCGAAGTGAACACGAACCTGGTGGACGCGCAGCAGGCCCGCCGCGTGCTCGACCGCATTGTCGGCTACAAAATCTCCCCGCTGCTGTGGGACAAGGTCCGCCGCGGCCTCTCCGCCGGCCGCGTGCAAACCGTGGCCCTGCGACTCATCGTCGAGCGCGAAGTGGCGATTCGCGCCTTTCAGAAGCGCGAATACTGGACCATCCATGCGCTGCTCGCCGCCGCCGAGCCGCCTATCTTCGAAGCGAAACTCTGGAAGTACAAGGGCGCGGACCTCGACATCCCCAGCGAGGCCGAAGCGCAGCGTGTGCTGGCCGAACTCGAGCCGGCGAAGTGGCTCGTCTCCGGCGTCACGCAGAAGGAAAAGCGCCGCTACCCCGCGCCGCCCTTCACCACGTCCAAGCTGCAGCAGGCCGCGTTCAATAAGCTGCGTTTCACCACCAAGCGCACCATGGCGCTCGCGCAGCGGCTCTACGAAGGTGTGGAGCTGGGCGAAGAAGGCGCAGTCGCCCTCATCACTTACATGCGCACCGATTCCGTGCGCGTCGGCGCGGACGCTCTCGCGCAGGTCCGCGACCTCATTGGCACGGACTATGGCGCAACCTATCTTCCCGAAAAGCCCATCTTCTACAAATCGAAAAAGGACGCGCAGGACGCGCACGAAGCTATCCGCCCCACGGACGTCGCGCGCACGCCCGATTCCGTCCGCAAATATTTGGACGACGACATGTATCGTCTCTACCGCCTCATCTGGCAGCGCTTCGTGGCC
The DNA here is from genome assembly GCA_023481105.1 of Acidobacteriota bacterium. Lineage (GTDB taxonomy): Bacteria > Acidobacteriota > Terriglobia > Acidiferrales > UBA7541 > JACQDE01. The sequence goes on from JAMCWK010000146.1 coordinate 40,680, forward strand.
TCGCAGATGGTGCCCGCTGTCTTCGACCAGACTACCATTGACATCGCCGCCGGCGACTACCAGTTCCGCGCCTCCGGCGCCGTGCTGAAGTTCAACGGCTTCCTCGCCGCGTACGAAATTGATAAAGAGGAATTGGAAGAAGACGCGGAAGAGGAGGGCCGCGCGCTGCCGGTGATAGCCGAAGGCGAACGACTGCGCCTTGCCGACCCGCAATCGCTGCCACGCACCGCGGATGGCGCGGAAGCGAAAAATCCCCGCGGCGATCAGCATTTCACCGAGCCGCCTCCGCGCTACACGGAAGCGACGCTGGTCAAGGAACTCGAGGAAAAAGGCATTGGCCGCCCGTCCACCTACTCCAGCATCATCTCCACCATCGTGGACCGCGAATACGTTTCCAAGGAGCAAGGCCGACTCGCACCGACGATGCTTGGTGAAAAAGTCAGCGAGCTGCTGGTGAAAAGTTTCGAGGACATTTTCGACGTCGGCTTCACCGCGCGCATGGAAGAAGAGCTGGACGAAATCGAAGAAGGCAAGCTGCCCTGGCGCAACGCCGTCAAGGATTTCTACGACCGCTTCGCTCTCGACCTCGAGCAGGCCAAGGGCGACATGGAGTCCTACAAGGCGGGCATCAAGACCGGAAAGAAATGCGAGAAGTGCGGAAAGGGCGAGCTGCTCGAGCGCATCAGCCGCCACGGATTCTTCCTCGGCTGCGACCGCTATCCCGACTGCGACTTTACGCAGGACATTTCACCCGAACCGGAAAGCGAAAACGTCGAAAGCGAAGCCGGTCCCGAGTACTGCGAAAACTGCGGCAAGGAAATGACCATCAAGCGCGGACGCTTCGGCCCGTTCCTCGCCTGCACCGGTTATCCCGATTGCAAGACCACGCGCCGCCTGGTCCACGGCACGCGGAAGGCGCGCCAGCCCGATCAATTACTCGACGAAAAATGTCCCGAGTGCGGCGCGCAGCTTGTCTTGAAGCACGGCCGCTTTGGCGAATTCACCGGCTGCACCGCTTACCCCAAGTGCAAATTCATCCGCTCCAAGACACTGGGCATTCCTTGCCCCAAGTGCGAAACCGGCGAGCTCGTCGAACGCATGTCCAAAAAAGGCCGCATGCGCCGCTTCTACGGCTGCAACAAATATCCCGCGTGCGATTTCACTACGCCCTACCGCCCCATCCACGAGCCGTGCCCCAAGTGCGGCGCGAAATTCGTCGTGGAGAAACGTTCCAAGAACGCCCCCGCCGTCCGCACCTGCCTCAAGGAAGGCTGCGATTGGGAAATCCCCGCGCCCGAGTCCGCTCCCGCAGAAGCCGCCGCCTCCTGAATCAAAGATTTAGCTCGGTTTTTCTCTGTGCCCTCTGTGTCTCTGTGGTGAATCCTCTGTCTTTTCCTTCGTGTGTGTTCATACGCGTTCATCTGTGGTTAAATTCCTACAATGAAAGACGCTCTCGAAAAATTCCTGCGGCATCTCCAGCACGAGCGCAACGCGTCGGCGCACACGCTGCGCAACTACGAATCCGACCTCGACCAATTCTGGCATTACCTCACACCCACCGCCGGCAAAGACCCCGCGCTTGCCAAGATTGACCACCGCCTGCTGCGCGAGTACATCGCCCATCTCCACGACGCGCGCCTCGAAAAAAGCTCTATCGCGCGCAAGCTCGCCGCCATTCGCTCGTTCTTCAAATTCTGCGTCCGCGAGGGCATCCTCAGGCAGAATCCCGCACGCCTTGTGGCCACACCGAAATTGCCCAAGCGTATTCCCTCGGTACTTTCCGCGGAGGAGATTAACGGTTTTCTCGACTCGCTCGCCCGCGGCCAGCTCTCCCATGCCGCCGACGATTCCGATCTGCCACATCACCATCGCCCGGGCGCGCCGGATGACGAAACGCGCTTGCTGCTCAAGCGTGACCGCGCCATCCTCGAATTGCTTTACGCCTCCGGCCTTCGCGTCAGCGAGCTGACCGGCCTGAACCTCGACGACCTCGACCGCCGCGAGCAGATGCTGCGTGTCCGCGGCAAAGGCCGCAAGGAACGCATCGTGCCCTTCGGCGGCAAGGCCGGCGCCGCGATTGACTCTTACTGGCCTGTCCGCACCGAACTCCTCCGCCGCAACAAGGCCACGGACGCGCAAGCGGTTTTCCTCAACTACGCCGGCCGCCGCCTCACCACGCGCTCCGTCGCGCGCATCGTCAAAAAGTACGTCCACGTCTTCAACATCAATTGGGACGTGCACCCGCACTCGCTGCGCCACGCCTTCGCCACGCATCTGCTCGCCGACGGCGCTGACCTCCGCGCCATTCAGGAGCTGCTCGGCCACGCTTCGCTTTCCACCACGCAGAAATACACACACGCCTCCATTCGCCAGTTGATGGAGGTCTACGACAAAGCCCACCCCCGCGCTTAGTTGTTCGCTTGATCCTTTGATTTGGCTGATTGATGTAGCGGCGGGCTTCAGACCGGCATGTTTTTGCGAGGCGAGATGCTACGCCACCGCCGCCTGCTTGGGCGAAGCCAGCGACAAATTGAGAATGGACGACGCTTTCCCCAGCCCGGCCAGCAGTTTCCGCAGCCGCGCGCGCTCTTCGAGGTCCATCTCCACGAACTCGAAACCGATATGCTGCGACCCGGCCTTGCGCATCAGCACGCGCGCCTTGAGCGGACGCAAGCCGGCCTGCATCTTCAAGCTGGCCTGAACGCCTTGGGTCAGCCTGCCTTCCGCCAGCGCCAGCCCTCCGCCCAAGCTCAGGAGTTGCGCGCTCATCGGATATTCTCCGTGCGACGTTTCCGCCACCGCGTTCAGCGTGCGCGGCAGTTTCACGCGCGCATACCGCCGCTGCCGCAGCCACGCCGCATCGGGCATGGCATCGAGCGGCGCCAGCCCCAGATCCTCGGTGCTCAGCCCGCTTTTGGGCAGATAGCTGGCGGCCCACTCCGGGTCAATGTGTTGCAGCGCCTGCGCGGCCACGATGCGCAACTCGTTCGGCTGCGCCCAGCGGAAAACTTGCCGCGCCTCGACGATTATTCGCAACGCCCCCGCGGCTTCTTCCGCGCGCAACCGGCCCAGCGCCTCAATCGCCTTTGCCTGGATGTACGGGCCCGCCGCGGCCCCGCGCTCCCCCTGTGCCAACGACAGCAGCGCCCGCGCAGTTTCTTTGTCTCCGCTCATGCCGATTTCATCCACCACTTCGGACCACACCACCGGGTCCAACCGGTCCATGAGGATCACCAGCAGCCGCCCGCGCTCCGGCGCGCCCGCTGACGCGATCTGCCGCACCACGGCGTCGTGGTAGGCGCGGTCCCAATCTGGCAAGCGTTCCAATAATTCCTGCTCCAGTGCCGGCACGTCCAGTTCGCTCAACAGGCCCGTGGCCGTCACCGCTTCCGCCGCCGGACGCTCGTGCAACATGCGCCGCAGGTGCGCCACCGCTTCCGCGCCAATTCCCTGCACCAATTTCGTGAGCCGCAGGCATTCCTCTCGCTTTTCCGAGCGGCTGAACCGCACCGCAGCCTGTTCCGCGGCCGCCCGCGGCACACGCCGCAGCACTTCCATCAGCTCCGCGGGGCACTGCCCGCGCAACGCTTCTTCCAGGAACTCGCCCAGGCGGTTTTCCACGCCCAGACGCGGCCGCAAGCTTTCCGCCAGGGTGCTTCGCCGTGTTTCTATGCGTCCCAAGCTGTCCAACGCCTGCTGCATGGCCAGGAAATTCCTCCGCGTGCCTGCTTCCTGGCTCAGCCGCGCAAACGCCGCTCCCAGCAGCGCCTGCATTTCTCGGTCTTCTTCCACCGCCACCTGCTCGCCCACCAGCCGCAGTGCCTGCCCCAGCAGATCCTGCGCCGTTTTCGCGTAGAGTTCCGCCAGCTCGCTCAATCCCAGCGCCGTGCGACGCCGCGCGTCGGCATCCGTGTTCCGCACGCACTCCGCGTAATTCATCAGGATGCTGACCGCTTCGCTCAGCCGGCCCTGCTCGGAAAGATGCGACACGTGTTGCCGCACATTTCGCGGCGGCACGCAATACGCTTCGGGGGAGAGCAGCACGGCGCGCTTTCCGCTTTCCGGCACCGCCGCCCAGAACTGCCGGTCCAGGATGTCCGCATGCGATTCCACCAGGATTCCGGACTTGCTCATTTTTTGTTCGTGCGCCGTCAGGATTTTTCGCAGGTGCTCGATTTCGCCGCCCATGCGGTCCATCATTTGCCGCACCGCGTTCACTTTCACTTCCCCGCGCTCGAATCGCCGCAGCGCAAAGCGGATGGCCATGTGCTCGGCCAGTTTCAGCAGCGCCGTACCGTCCGCTTTTCCATCTCCGGCGACGGCCGGCAGGCTGGCCAGCGCTTGGCGCAGCATTTCTTGTGCGCTCCCGGGGAGTTCCGTGAATTCGTGCTTCAGCAATCCCGCGTCCAGGTTGCCCCCCGGCTGTTGGCTCGCATGGTGAATGCTGGAAAGCAGCCGGACCAGATTCGCGACGTCCTCTTCCAACGCCATGCCCGTTCCCGCGCCGGAGGTGCTGCCGTTGGCGGCTGCGGATTCAACTATGCCGTTTCCTGCGCCGCTGCTCACAGCTCCGCGAGCCCCTTCCACTCCTTCGGCTGCCACAATCATCTGCAGCAGTTTTTGCGGATCGTTCAGCCATTCGCGCATCGGCGCGGCTTCGGTGGCCAGTGCTTGCGCGACAATTTGTCCGGCGAGCCCGCTCGTGGGGTTTGCGGAATCTTCCGCCACAAAGCGAATCTCATTCAAGCGGATTCCGGCGCTCTTGTTGTCCCCCAGCGCTTCCTTCAATTGTGCGGCAAGGCCTCCGGGCTTCGTGCCCGCCACCGCAAACGCCTTCACAAACTCTGCCAGTTCATCGGGCGTTACTCGGGGTGCAAACACGATGCTTGCCAGCCCCGCTTTGCCCAGCAGTTCAGCAAAACTCCGCTCTGCTGGAGTGCCTTCCACGGGCACGCCGTCCAGCAACAGCTTGGTTCCCGAAACCCCTAGCAGAAAACCCGTGCCGCTATCCATTGCCAGCATGGTCTGCAGTTCGCTCCAGGCCGTCCTGAATTGCGCGTCCGAGCGCACATGTGCAAACCCGTAAAGCCGTGTGAACTTTAATAGAATGTTCAAGCTGCGAAGGAAAGTTCGAGCAGCCGTAGTGCGGGTGTTGCTGTTCATTTTTCCTGGCGGCGACAGGTTTTGCCACCCCTCCATGATCCTACAAGTACTAAAACCATGGCTCCCGCCGCAATGGTACCCCCGTACCACCTTCTTTCTGTGTTTCCAGCGCCATTTTCGCGGGCGAACCTCCGGCGAACGCGGCACTCCTTGCGCCCGCGCGCTTCCGCTCTCTCCGTTTAACCTTTAACGGTTCAACCTTTTAACGTCGGTTTTGATTGACGCCATTGGCGTCTCCCCGTATAATTTGAGTTTGTCTTTCGCATTCGGAGGCAGCATGTACGCCGTAATTCGCAGTGGGGGGAAGCAGTATCGCGTGGCCCCCGGAGAAACCATCAAGGTCGAAACGCTGACCGGCAAGGTCGGCGGCAAGGTCACTTTTGACGAAGTCCTCGCCGTGCGCACCGACGACGAGAAGATGCTCGCCGGCAAGGCGCTTTCCGGCGCCACCGTTACCGGCAAAATCGTCGAGCACGGCCGCCACGCCAAAGAAATGGTCATGAAGTACAAGAAGACCAACCAGTACAAGATCACCCGCGGCCACCGCCAGAACTACACCGCCGTCGAGGTCAAAGAGATTAACTTGTAGCCCGCCTCTTCAGAGGCGGGGGTTCCCGAGTTTCGAATTTCGAGTTTCGAGTAACGAGGATTCAGCCATGGCACACAAAAAAGGTGGCGGTTCATCCACCAACGGGCGCGACTCGCAGGGGCAGCGCCTCGGCACTAAGCGTTTCGGCGGGCAACTGGTCAACGCCGGCACTATCCTGATTCGCCAGCGTGGCACCAAGCGCAAGCCCGGCCTCAACGTCGGCCGCGGCAAGGACGATACCCTCTTCGCCCTCATTACCGGCTTTGTCCACTTTGAGGACAAGGGCCGCATGGGCCGCTACGTCAGCGTCCTCCCTGTCGAAGCTGCTGCCAAAGCGTAACACTGAGTGCGATCCGTCATCCTGAGTCCGCCGCAGGCGGACGAAGGATCTCTCTTCGGTCTGAATTGTTTCGGCGTCCTGTTCTTCAGGACGCCGATTTTTTTGTAGCGCCACCCTTCTCGCTGTCATATTCTTGCTCGCGATTCGTTCGCGATGCGCCGTCGCCTTCACATTTCGTCCTGCCAATCGATCCTCGCCGTGCTGCTTGTGGTTTCTTTCCTCGCGCCTCCTGCGCTCCCCCGCAGCCCCAATTCCCGCGAGTATCTCGATGCCGCGCTCGCCACCGTGCGTTGGATTCGCGCCTCTGCGCAGCACAGCAGCATGGGCACTTTGTGGCCCGCGGATCCTCGCGACCCCAAATCTGTCAGCTACAACCTGTACACCGGCATGCCCGGCATCGTCCTGCTCCATCTCGAGACCTATCGCGCTACGAATGACAAATCATTCCTCGACGCTGCCCGCTCCGGCGCCACCGCCCTTCTCGCACACATCGAAAACGAAAATGATCCGGGTCTCTATACCGGACTAGCCGGAATTGCTTTCACCCTCGTCGAAACCTACAAAGTCACGAAGGATGTTGCGTTTCGCCGGGGCGCGCTTCGCTGCCTCGAACTTTTCCACCAGCGCGCAAAGAAATCCGGCGCGGGCATCGAGTGGAACGACACCACCGACGTCATCAGCGGCGCCTCCGGCACCGGCCTGTTTCTTCTCTACGCTGCAAGAACATTCAACGACAAATCAGCGAGAAACCTCGCCATCCAGGCCGGCTTGCGCCTCATCGAGCTCGGTCGTCCGGAAAACGGTGGCCTCAAGTGGGCCACCGACCCGCGGTTTCCGCGCCTCATGCCCAACTTCTCCCACGGCACAGCCGGCGTTGCGTATTTCCTGGCCACGCTCTATCAGGAAACTCGCCAGAAGAAATTTCTCGACGCCGCCCTCGCTGGCGCGCGCTATCTGCTTTCCATTGCCCAGACCGACGGTGGCATCTGCCTCATCTTCCACAACGAGCCCTTCGCCAAAGACATTTACTATCTCAGTTGGTGCCACGGGCCTGCGGGCACCGCGCGGCTGTTCTATCGCCTCTATCAGATCACTCACGACCGCAAATGGATGGACTGGGTGAAGAAAGGCGCGCGCGGCATCATGGCCAGCGGCATTCCCGAAAAACAGACGCCGGGCTTCTGGAACAATGTTGGACAGTGCTGCGGTTCCGCCGGCATCGTCGAATTTTTTCTATCGCTCTACCGCGTCACGCGCGACCCCGAATATCTCTCCTTCGCTCGCCGCGTCGCTGACAATTTGCTCTCCCGCGCCACGCGCGAAGGCTCCGGCGCAAGCACCACGTTGAAGTGGATTCAGGCCGAGCATCGCCTCGCCCCCAAGCAACTCGTCGCCCAGACCGGCTACATGCAGGGCGCCTCCGGCATCGCCATCGCGCTTCTCCACGTTGACGCCCTCGACCATGCCCGTCGTCCCGCCATCACCCTCCCCGACTCGCCCTTTTGAGCCACCAGCTTCTCGCCGTCATCCTGAGTCCGCCGCAGGCGGACGAAGGATCTCTCCTCTGTTTTCGTCCCTGCCTTTGTCTAATCTGCCTTTCTTAGCGTATTCTTCTAAAGCCAACGCAGTCTTGTTTCCCGTTTTTCGCTTTTCGAATTTCGTTCTTTTATGTTTGTTGACGAAGCCAAAATCATCGTCCGCGCCGGCGACGGCGGCAACGGCTGCGTTGCCTTCCGCCGGGAGAAGTTCGTCCCGCGCGGTGGCCCCTCGGGTGGCGACGGCGGGGACGGCGGCAGCGTCATCCTCGAAGCCAATCCCAACGACAACACGCTGCTGCGCTTCCGCTACAACCCGGAATTCCGCGCGGAGCTCGGCCGCCCCGGACAGGGTTCCAACAAGCATGGCCGCTCCGGTAAAGACATGATCGTCACCGTGCCCATCGGCACCGTGGTCTACGACCAGGACACCGCGGAGCAAATCGTGGACCTCGCCGCGCCCGGCCAGCGCTTTGTGATTGCGCGCGGCGGCCACGGCGGCCGCGGCAACGCGCACTTCGCCAAGCCGTGGCATCAGGCCCCGCGCGAATTCGAAGAAGGCCATCCCGGCCAGGAGCGCCACCTGCGTCTCGAGCTCAAGCTCCTCGCCGACGTCGGCCTCATCGGCTTTCCCAACGCCGGAAAGTCCACGCTGATTTCGCGCATTTCGGCGGCGCGTCCCAAAATCGCCGATTACCCGTTCACCACGCTCGAGCCGCAGCTTGGCGTCGTTTCCGCTGATTCCGGCCGCAGCTTCGTTGTCGCCGACCTGCCCGGCCTGATTGAAGGCGCGCACGACGGCGCCGGCTTGGGCATTCGCTTTCTGCGCCACATCGAGCGCACGCGCCTGCTGGCGCATCTCGTGGACACCAGCGATTTCAACGACCGCGACCCGCTGCACGACTTCGAAGTGATCCGCGGCGAGCTGCGCGCTTCGAGCGACGCCCTGGCCGAGAAACCTTTTCTCGTCGTCGCCACCAAGCTCGACGCCACCACCGACCGCGCCCGCCTCGAGGCGCTGGATAAATTCTGCGCCGAAAATTCGTTCGAGTTTTTCACCATCTCCGCCGTCACCGGCGAAGGCGTTCACGCGCTCGTGCGCGCCATGGCGGAAGCCCTCGACCGCCTAGCTCCTGCTGTGGCGCACGCTGCCGCGCCTGCTCCCTCGGAGGATCGTTGAGCAAACCTCCCTCGCGCCCGCGCCGCATCGCCCTGTACGGCGGCTCGTTCGATCCCATTCACGCCGGCCATCTCGCGGTCGCCCGCGCTGCGCAGCGCCGCTTTCATCTCGACGAAATTCATTTCGTTGTCGCTGGCCGTCCGCCGCACAAGCTCAAGCAGGACGCCGCGCCGTTTCCGCATCGTTTCGCCATGGTCGCGCTGGCCTGCGCCGGCTACGCGCACTTCGTTCCTTCGCTCGCCGAAGCCGGCGATGATTTTTCCGGGCGCAGCGTCCACTTTTCTGTTGATACGGTGCGTCGCTTCCGCCGCCTCGCGCATCGCGCCGATCGTCTCTACTTCCTCCTCGGCGTGGACTCTTTCCTCGAACTCCCCACCTGGCGCAGTTACGAAGCGCTGCTTGGCGCCTGCGACTTTATAGTCGTCAGCCGCCCGGGCTTCCGCATGGAATTGCTTCGCAGGGGAATTCCGCCGCGCTTGCTCCAGCCCGGCGCGCCGCACACCTCGCGCGTCATCCATCTGCGCAAGACAGACGTGCACCTGCTCGACTCGGTCGCGAGCCACGTTTCTTCTTCGCAGGTTCGCCAGCGCCGTCGGCGTCGCCAATCCATTCATGGACTTGTGCCCGCAGCCGTGGAGGAATACATTCTCACCCAGGGCCTTTACCTGTGACCGCTCACACCCTGCGTCCTGAACTCCGCTGCGCCGTGGAGGCCGCGCGCAGCAAGCAAGCCGAAGACGTCGCGCTCTTCGATCTCCGCAAGCTCGGCGCCTTCACCGACTACTTCCTCATCTGCACCGGCTACAGCCATCCGCAAATTCGCGCCATCGGCGACGCCATCGAAGAGCGGCTGGAGAAAATGGGCGTGCATCGCGCCCGCCGCGAAGGCGACCGCCGCGCCGCCGATTGGGTCTTGCTCGACTACGGTTCGTTCGTTGTGCACGTCTTCGCCGAACGCGCGCGTCTCCACTACGATCTCGAGCGTTTGTGGCGCGCCGCTCCGCGCGTCCACTTGCCCGATTCCGGAGCCGCTGCCTCGTCATGACCACGCCGCGCATTGCCTGGATTGCCCGCGACGCCGCTTCGCAGCGCGTCCTCGACCTCGCCACAAAGGTCGCCGCCACGTCCACCACTGTGCTCATCACCGGCGAAAGCGGCAGCGGCAAGGACCAGCTTGCCCGGCTCATTCACGAGACGAGTCCTCGCCGCG
>JAMCWK010000126.1 GCA_023481105.1 Acidobacteriota bacterium
AGCCCTGTGCAATTCTCCTCGCCGACAGCGGCCACGGCATTTCGCCGGAAGATAAGGACCGGCTTTTTCTGCCGCATTTTTCGACCAAGGAGCGCGGCACCGGCCTCGGCTTGGCCATCGCCAGCCGCATCGTCGCCGAGCACCACGGCACGCTGCGCGTCGAAGACAACGTGCCTGTCGGCGCGCGCTTCATCATTCGGCTGCCGGTGGTGGAAGTGCCGGCCGCGCAGGTGTAGCGGCGGGTTTGCCCCGCCAACGAAACTCTTATGCCCTACTCGATTCTCATCGTGGACGACGAAGCCGGCATCCGCCAGTCGCTCACATCCATTCTGCGCGACGAAGGCTATGATGCCGACGCCGTGGACTCCGGCGAAGCTTGCCTCGACACCCTGGAGAAGAATTCCTTCGACGTTGTCCTGTTGGACGTCTGGCTGCCGAAGCTCGACGGTTTGCAGGTTCTCGAAAAGCTGCACGAGCGTGGCAACGCGCCCATGGTGGTGATGATCTCGGGTCACGGCAATATCGAAACCGCCGTGCGCGCCACCAAGCTCGGTGCGTTCGACTTTGTCGAAAAGCCGCTCTCGCTCGAAAAAACAATTCTCGTTGTCAAAAACGCGCTCGAGCATCTTCGCCTCGAAGAAGAAAACCGCCGTCTGCGCGCCGAGCTGGAGCAGAAACATCAAATTATCGGCGACAGCATTCCAATGAAAGCGCTGCGCCAGCAAATCGCGCTCACGGCGCCGACCAACGGCCGAGTCCTTATTTATGGCGAAAGCGGCACGGGCAAGGAACTTGTCGCCCGCGCGCTCCATGCGCAGAGTGCTCGTTCCGGCATGCCCTTTGTAGAAGTGAATTGCGCAGCCATTCCCGAAGAGCTTATCGAGTCCGAGCTGTTCGGCCACCTCAAGGGCAGCTTCACCGGCGCCAGCGAAGACAAAGTGGGGAAATTCCAAAAAGCCGACGGCGGCACGTTGTTCCTCGACGAAGTTGGCGACATGAGTTTGAAGACGCAATCTAAAGTTCTGCGCGTTCTCGAGGAGCAGCGATTCGAGCCGGTCGGCTCCAACCATCCGGTCACGGTGGACGTGCGCGTGCTCGCCGCCACAAACAAGAAACTGGACGACGAAATCGCGCGCGGCACTTTCCGCGAGGACCTTTTCTATCGCCTCAACGTGATTCCCTTCTCCGTGCCAACTCTCCGCGAGCGCACGGAGGACATCCCCATCCTGGCGCGCCATTTTCTGCGCGAGTACAGCGATGCGTATGGCCGCAAACTCAAGGAGTTGTCACCGCCCGCGCTCGATGTGATGCTGCGCTATTCCTGGCCGGGCAATGTCCGCGAGCTGAAAAACCTGATCGAGCGCCTCGTCATCATGGCCCCCGGCCTGCGCATCGAGCCGCAGCACCTTCCGCCGACGCTGTTCCGCGGCGCTTCCGCCAGCCCGCAGCAGCCTTACGCCACGCTGCACGAGGCACGTGAAGCCTATGAGCGCGAATTTATTTTGCGCAAACTCGAAGAGAATCAGTGGAACATGACTAAGACCGCCGCGGCCGTCGGCCTCGAACGCAGCCACCTCTACCGCAAAATGAAATCGCTTGGAATCTCCGCCGCAGAAGTGGAATAAGGTAAGCGTTTCGAATTACGACTCTTCTTCCCGCGCGCTCATCTTTTCCAACTGTCGGTGCCAATCCATCTGCTTGACAAGCGCCGGGCGGTCGCGCCAGTCCTGCTGCACTTTGACGTAGAGCTGCAGAAAAATCTTGGTGCCGAGCAACTGCTCCAGCTCCAGCCGCGCCTCCGTGCCGATTTTCTTCATCATCGCGCCGCCTTTGCCGATTAGAATTCCCTTCTGCCCGTCGCGCTCCACGTAAATCGTAGCGCGAATGCGCAGGAGTTTAGCGCCTTCCTCAAAGCTGTCAATCAAGACGGCAATAGCGTAGGGCACTTCCTGCCGGCTGGCCAATATCGCTTTTTCTCGCACGATTTCCGCCGCCAGGAAACGTTCTGGCTGATCGGTGTACTGCTCCGGCGGAGAATACGGCGGATTCTCCGGTAAGCGCTTCACGATTTCATTCAGCACGATTTCCAGCCCATCGCCGGTCAGCGCAGAGATGGGAATGACGTCCGCGAATTCGTGCTCTTTGCTGTACCGCTCGATGAGCGGCAGCAGCCGCTCCTTGGCCGTCGCGTCCACTTTGTTCAGGAGCAGAATCGTCGGCGCCTTCGCGCGCTTGATCAATTCCAGTGCAAAGCGGTCGCCGCCGCCAAATTCCGCCTTGGCATCGACAATGAGCAGCAAGACGTCCAGCGCTTCCAGCGCCTGACGCACTTCGTCCATCATCTGCCGCCCCAGTTCATTTTCAGGCTTGTGGATTCCCGGCGTGTCAATCAATACGATTTGCGCATCCTCGCGGTTCACGATGCCCTGAATGCGGTTGCGTGTGGTCTGCGGCTTCGATGACACGATGGCCACCTTCTGCCCGACCAGCCGGTTTACCAGCGTGGACTTCCCCGCGTTGGGGCGTCCGACAATCGCCGCGAATCCTGCCTTGAAGGCCATGGGCATTCATCATAGCAGGAACCAAAATTTTGCGTTCCCCTGTGCCTGCTGTATCCGTTTTGCGGTAGAATTCCCGAACACTTTTGAGGACGCCTGGGTAATTTGTTTGTGCGCCGGACGTTGCGCAGGTGTCCCAACTCTTCTTAAGGAGAAATGCAAATGAGAAAAGTTTCACTCAGTCTGCTCTCTACCGTGGTGGTGGCAGCGTTGCTTCTGGGGGCGACCGGTGTTGCGGCACAGGCAAAACAGGACACGCTGTACAAGCGCCTGGGCGGTTACGATGCGCTCGCGGCGGTGACCGACGACTTCATCGGCCGGCTAGCCGCCGACAAGCAGCTTGGAAAAGTTTTCGTTGGACACAGCTCCGACTCACTCGCCCGCATCCGGCAGTTGATTGTGGACCAGCTCTGCAATGCCACAGGCGGCCCCTGCGTGTACATCGGGCGCAGCATGAAAGTGGCGCACGCGGGTCTTGGCATCACGAACGCGGATTGGGACGTTGCGGTAAAACACCTGGTCGCCACTTTGGACAAGTTCAAAGTGCCGCAGAAAGAAAAGGACGAAGTGCTCGCCGCCGTGTCCACGCTGAAGGCTGACATCGTCGCTCCGGCAGCGGCTCCGGCGAAAAAACCTTAGCGAAGGCGCGCCGCTCTCCTTGCGCGGGCAGGGGCGTATGCCTTGGCAGGCGCCCCTGTTCACTTCACAATCGGCAATTCCAGCGCGCTGGGATGCTTGGCATCGTGATACAGCGTGATATGAGCCGTGCGCGCATCTTTCCCCGTTTCATTCGCCACTACGCCGCCGCTGTTGTAGTTCTTCTCGATCTGAATGGAATTCGGACACGCAATTACCAGCCGCAGCCGGCTGCCCTTCATGATCCGCCGCGAAAACCACATGAATTTGTCGAAGACGTAGCGGTTGATCTCTCCGGGCTTGGCCAATTTTTCTTCGCGCAGCGATTCGCGATACCTTGCGCGCATCAACTGCGCCGTTAGCTGCACGCTTGAGCCGTCCGGCTGAATTTCATGCAGCGCCGCCGTAAAGTCCGTGTCCGGCACATCCATCGCAATCCACACGCTCAGTTTCACGTACCCTGAGATTTCCGTAGCCTCCGCAAATTGCGCACTATGAAACACCGCCCCGTTGCCGAGGAGGTTCATCGCATCGGTCTGGTCCGTGAGGTAGTTCGCCGCCGGCGGCATCTCGAGTTCGCCCGGACGTGTGTCTAGCGGGTCGTACACCCATTTGTCGGGCTTCTGCTCGCCCGGCGCCTCGTCTCGCAGTGCGCCGGAGTTGAACACATCGCTCGCGCCGCCGGTTGAATGCAGATAGAGCGTGCGCTTCTCGTTGGCAATTGCTTCGAGGCTGTCCGCGTATTTCCAATTCTCCGCTCCGGGCCCCACGACGTAGTACGCCACGCGCTTTTTCAAGAAGTCAGGCTTCTTGCCGCCTTTCATCGTCCAGTCGTACCACTCCTTGTGGAGCTTGCTCATGTCCAGCATGGACGCTTCGCCGAACCGCAGCCCGCCAACTTCGCGCCGCGGCGTGCGCGTGCCCGCATGATCCCACGGCCCAATAATCAGAAAATGCTTTTCTGCACCACTGTCGGAACCGTACTTCATGTGGCGATTGTAGTACTCGAGTGCGCCGGGTTGATCCCCATCATAGTGTCCAGTGATTGAGAGTATGGGAACCACAAAGTTGTTGTAGTCTTCCTTACTCGGCACCATCGCGTCGTAGTACGCGTCGGGAATCGGATGGTCCAGCCACTTCTGAAAAATCGGCGACGGGTTGCCGACGAGTTTGTCCAGCTCGCGGAACGCAGCATGCGCCATGTACATCTCGCGGAATTTCTGCCGCCAAAATGAACCCTCTCCGAATAGATTGTTCTGTGGCGTCGCTCCGCTGGTGAACGTCAGCCACTGTGTCTCGTACGAAGTGAAGATATTATTTTGAAATGGAAAATCCACGCCCGGATGCGCCGCGGCCACGGGCACAACAGTGGCGAGGTGCGGCGGGAATTCTTTGACCACCGTCCACTGATCGAAGCCTGCATACGACCCGCCCCACATGGTCACTTTGCCGTTGGACCAGGGCTGTTTCGCCAGCCACTCCACCACGTCGTAGCCGTCGCGCCCCTCGTTTACGAACGGCTCGAACTTTCCTTCCGAGTTGCCGCGCCCGCGGACATCCACCAGCACGAACACGTAGCCGTTGCGCGAGAAATACATCGCCCGCTCGTGGTAGGTGTCCGAAATGTACGGCGTGAACGTGAACACCACCGGCAGCGGCTCCGCCTTCGGCTTGGGCTTGTAAACCGTGCCGTTCAGCTTTACGCCGTCCCGCATGGGTATCTTCACCGCCCAGATCAGGTCAATATCCTTCGGCTCCGGCGCTGCGGGCGCTTGGGGCCATCCTGTCCCAGGCAAAGCCAGCAGAAGGCCCAGCACGACAAGCCAGCACACTCGTTTCGGCTTCATGATGCCTCCAAGGATGCGCGTGCGCGCTCCGCCGCGCGTCATAACCAGTTTCTTCTACCACAAGCGGAAGGAGAATTCAGCGAGGTTCTTTCTTTGGCAAAATAATTTACAGAAGGAAAAAAATTAAGGTTCAAGGCTGCGTCGTGCGTGCGACGGACTCCGCTCGCCGCCTCGCGCGCAGCCGCAAGACTTTTCGTTGATTCGCTTCGACCACTTCAAAACGCAAACCGTCGTAATCAATAGCCTCCCCGGCTTTGGGGACGTGCCCCGCGACGCTGTTCAGCAGCCCGGCGATCGTGGTCGCACCGGCAACGTCAGGGTCCGCCGTTAACTCCGCGCCGAAGAGTTCGCAAACTTTTTCCACCGGCACGCTGCCGCGGATGAGCAGTCCGCCGTCTTCTTCGCGCACCACGTCGGGACCGCCGCGGCGCGGCCCGCGGTCCTCTTCTCCAATTTCGCCGACAATCTCTTCGACCAGGTCTTCCACGGTCACCAACCCGGCCAGCGAGCCATACTCGTCAATCACCATGGCCAGCTGCTGATTCTTCTGTTGCAGTTCTTTCAGGAGCTGCGAGCCCATCTTGGTTTCCGGGACAAACAGCGCTGGGCGTGCCAGTTCGCGCACGCGACGATGCGCTGCCTCGCTTTCGGGAATCGCCAGAATGTCTCGCGCGAACACCACGCCGACGACCTCATCCAGCGAGTTTTCATAGATGGGAATGCGCGAGAATTTCGTTTCCACCAGCAGTCGTCGCAATTGTTCGACGCTGGCTGTCGCGGGGATGGCCACCACGTCCGGCCGCGGAGTCATGACGTCGCGCACGCGTTTGTCCGTAAACTCCACCACCTGTTCGATCAGGTGTGCTTGTTCGCGCTTGAGGATGCCTTCTTCCTCCGCGGCTTCTACTAATTGCTCGATGCCTTCCTGCTGGGCCTGCTGCGCGCCGGGCGTTTCCTCCGCAAAGTGGATTACGGACGCTCCGACCTCCAGCAGCGTGCGCAACGGCCACACCAGCGCGCCAAACATACGCACCGTCAAGGCAAGTGGCAACAGCCACCGGCCGGTGCTGCGCGCCAGCAAGAGGTACGGGATTACATGCATGCACAGCAGAACTTCCAGCGTGAGCAGCAACAACAACAGCAGCAGCACTTCCCAATCGCGCAAAATGTGAATAGCCACGCCGCGCGCCGTCAGAACCGCCACCAGCACCAGCCACAAATTAGCCAGCAGGCTGAAGGTGATCCCTGCGCGCCGCCGGTCCATCTTCAACCGCGACTCGATCTCCGCTTCAAAAATGTCAAGGTTGGCATGCACGCGCCCGGTGCTCACGCGCCCAAGTTCGCGGTAAATGCGGTCGAGGTACGAAAACACCACCAGACCGGCATCCAGCGCCAGCACCGCCAGCCAATAAAGAAAAAATTCCATCGGTTAGACCAAATCCAAACGGCGCCGCAGCGCCCGCTCGCGGCGCTCCATCTGCCCGCGATCCGTTTCGTGATCGTATCCCATCAGGTGCAGGACACCATGCAAAATCAAAATGCGCAGCTCATCGGGAAGGGTCCGTCCGAATTTTTTCGCATTACGCCGCGCCACCGCCGGCGCGATCGCAATATCCCCCAAAAATGTAGCGCCGGGCTTTAGCACGGCATTCATAGGCGTGACGGAATTCTTGCGGGAATTAGTCCCGGCAGGAAACGAAAGCACGTCCGTGGCCTTGTTTTTTCTGCGGTATTTCTTGTTCAGCCGCGCC
Organism: Acidobacteriota bacterium; assembly: GCA_023481105.1. GTDB lineage: Bacteria > Acidobacteriota > Terriglobia > Acidiferrales > UBA7541 > JACQDE01. Next base: position 6,793 of record JAMCWK010000126.1, read on the forward strand.
ATCTCCGCGTCGCTGACCAGGCAGATGGACACCTCGCGCCCGTTCAGCCGCAACTCACGCCGCAGTCTTCGCGCAAACCTCTCCAGCGGCGTCAATGCTACTCGCACGCGCGTTTGTCGGTTCAGGATCATGCGCAACCAGGCAAGCTACTTCGCGGGCTCGTTCGACTCGTTCTCACGCGACGCTTTATTCGCACCGCGCTGCGGGCTGGTGCTCTCAAACGTCTCGTAAGCACGGATGATGCGTTGCACCAGGTTGTGCCGCACCACATCGTGCTCGTCGAAGTGCACCATGGCAATGCCTTCGATTTTTCCCACCACCTCGATGGCTTCGATCAGGCCCGAGCGGCGTCCCGTCGGCAGGTCAATCTGCGTGATGTCGCCGGTAATCACCGCCTTGGAGTCGAATCCGAGGCGCGTGAGAAACATTTTCATTTGCTCGCTGGTGGTGTTCTGCGCTTCGTCGAGAATGACGAACGATTCGTTCAGCGTGCGCCCGCGCATGAACGCCAGCGGAGCTACCTCAATGATGCCCTTCTCCAGGTAGCGTTCCAACTTGTCCGCGTCGAGCATGTCATAGAGCGCATCGTAAAGCGGACGCATGTACGGGTCCACTTTTTGCTGAATCGTCCCAGGCAGAAATCCCAGGCGCTCGCCCGCCTCCACCGCCGGCCGCGCCAGGATGATGCGGTGCACCTGCTTGGTCAGCAGCGCGGAAACAGCCATCGCCACCGCCAGATAAGTTTTCCCCGTGCCGCCGGGCCCGATGGAAAACACCATGTCGTACTTCTCAATGCACTCCATGTAGCGGCGCTGGTTGGGACTCTTCGGCGCAATGTTTTTCTTGCCGAAGTGGCGCGGCATAGCCGGGGCCACCACCTGGCGCAGCGCCAGGTCCGGCTCTTGTGTCGCCAGGCGAAGCAGTGCCTTCACTTCACCGTTGTTGAACACGTGCCCCTCGCGCACCAACTGGTTGTACTGTTCCAGAATCCGCGCCGCGCGCTCCACCTGCGCCGCTTCGCCTTCGATCTCTATTTTGTCGTCGTTCAGTTGCGTCGAAACACGAAGCGAGGATTCGAGGAGCTTGACGTTTTCGTCCAGGGTGCCGAAGAGTTGTTCGATCCCACCAGCTAACTGCACTGTGCGTTTCATCGAGTTGGTTGGCCCGGCCATCTTCCGCCCGCGCACCGAGCCTGGGAAACTAACCTCCTGCAAATAGATGTTCTCTGAATCGTCATTATAACACGCCGCCACCGGCGATATTCAATTCGCCGGAACAGCCCGCTCGCGCGCCCACTCGCGCAAGCGCTCCACTTCCTCGTGCCGCGTCACCGAAAGCGGACGCGTCGCGTGGCATTCGGCGACGATGATTTCCGTGGAGAGCTGCGCTTGCTTCGAAAACGCTGTGTACAGCGCGCTCACAATGGCTTGCTCGACCTCCGCGCCGGAGAATCCCTCGCTCGCCGAGGCCACAGCCGCCAGATCGAATCCCGCCGGATCTCGGCCTCGTTTCTTCAGATGAATCTTGAAAAGCTCCGCGCGCGCCTCCGCGTCCGGTAAATCCACAAAGAAAATCTCGTCGAAGCGCCCCTTGCGCAGCAGTTCCGGCGGCAGCGCGTGGATGTTGTTTGACGTGGCCACCAGAAACACGCCGGGCTGTCGGTCCTGCAGCCAGGTGAGAAACGTCGCCAGGATGCGCTGGGTCAGTCCCGCATCCACGTCCGCGCTCGAGCCGGTGGCCGCGAAACCTTTTTCCATTTCGTCAATCCATAGCACGATGGGCGCGAGCTTTTCCGCAATTTCCAGCGACTTGCGCAGCCGCTTTTCCGACTCGCCAATGAATTTGTCGTAGAGCGCGCCAGCGTCGAAGCGCGCCAACTGCAAACTCCATTCGCCCGCCACCGCCTTGGCGCACAAGCTCTTCCCGCAACCCTGCACGCCGGTAATGAGCACGCCCTTGGGCGGCTCGAGTCCGAACTTCTGCCCTTCCGCGCTCAGTGCGCCGCGCCGCTTGCGCAGCCACTCCTTTAAGTTTTTCAATCCGGCGACGTCCGCAAAATTCGATTCCGCCTTCAAATAGGTCAGCGTGCCTTCCTGGCGTAACGCGTTGCGTTTGGCCTCGAGAACGTCGGTCACCGTGCGCGCGTCCACTTTGTTTCGCTCGAGGATGCACTTCGCCAGCGTGCGTCGCGCCTCCTCCATCGTCAGACCGGTCAGGTTCTGAGCGACTTGCCGTAACCCCGCCTGGTCGAGCTCGGCTTTGATCCGCGCTTGCAGCCCAAACTCAGCGATGGTCGCTTGCACCACTTTCAGCAGCAGCACGCTGTCCGGCAGTTCGATGCGGAAGGGCACCGCATCGTCATCCAACTCCGGCGGCAGCTTGAGCACCGGCGCCGAGAGCACAATCGAGCGCTTCACTTCCCGGAAGCTGGCCGCCAGCTCGCGCAGACGTCGCAACAATTTGTCCTGTTCGAGGTACCGCGCGAAATCCTTGAGCAAAAAAATCCCGTCGCCGCGCATCTTGGCCACATTGCCAAGCATCATCCCCGGGTCTTCGGTCTCGTAGATAGGCTGGTCAGTGCCCTTGCGCAGTAGGCCCTGCGTTACAGTCCAAGTGAAGAACGGAATATCCAGTTCCGCGGCCACACCCGAGAGCAAATCTTCGATGCGTTTTTCTTCCGAGGTCTCCACGGCAATGATGGGATGCCGCGAATTCACCAGCAAGCGAAGCTCGTCGCGTTTATCGGAAGCGGTGGACATCGTCCTGTGCGCCGGCCGGCGCGTCGCGGCCGGTTTGACAAAGCCGTAGGCGTCGGCTAGTCTAACTGTTTTGGAATTATCTGCAAGAACTTCACAGGACGCGGCTCTCTTTGCCGCCTCCACCTCATAAGGAGCGTTGCATGGCGCAGGGAGCAGCAAAGAAGGTCAAGCCCAGAAAGAAATCGGTCCTCAAGCGCATTCGCCAGACGGAGCAGCGAAGCATCGTTAATCGCGCGAATCTCACCTTCGTGCGCGGGATGATGAGAGACTTGCGCGCAGCCATCGGCGCGGGTGACTCCGCCTCCGCAAAGCAGTTGCTCAGCCCCACGCTGTCCGCGATTGACCGGGCCATCCAGAAAGGCGTGTTGCAGGAAAACACCGCCAATCGCTATAAGTCCCGTCTCACGATTGCCTGCAATGGGATGAGCGCGGCAAAAGCCTGACGCGACTTCTTCCGGATCACTCTATAAGCACGCTCAACACCGGGGTATTTCCCGGCGTTGCTTTGCTTGTTGCGGACTCGCCCTCCGGCTAGCTGCGCTTGGACTCCGCGGTGGTGGGGTCGATTTGCGTTCTGACTTCCGAAATGCGGTTGGCCGGAAAGCCGCCTCGCCTCGCATGCTCGCGCACCATTTCCTCGTTCGGCGCGATGTACACGCAATAGATTTTGTTGTCCGTCACGTAGCTTTCCACCCACTGGATCTGCGGGCCCAGTTCCTGCAGCACCTTGCACGACTTCTGGGAGATGCCCTGCAACTCCGGCGGGGTGAATTTCCCGGCTCCTGGGATTTCGCGCTCGACCACGTACTTGGGCATGCAAGCCTCCTGAAAGATGTGCGTCGCATTCAAAATTGTGATCGCAAAATGGTAGTGTAGAGTGGAATGTTTTTCAACGCTGAAAATTTGTTCGCCGTCGGGCAAGTCGGCTCTACGCCGTCAGGCGTGCCACCAGAAATTCCATCACCGCACGTTGATCAATTTTGCCTTTCTTCAACCGGTTGTCGGCTTCGCCCAGTGCCGCGAGCCCGTCCAGCAATTGTTGCCGTGGAATCTTGCGCGACTGGCGCAGGGCCTGTTCAGCCGTGTCGGGTCGCATGCCGAGCTGGCGCGCGATCTGCCAGCCCTGCGAGTGCGGCGAAAGTTCCTGCGCTTCGAGCAGCTTGCGGTACATCCACGCCATGGCTCCCACAAGCGCCGGCGGCTGCTCGCCGTGGCGCAGCAGGTTGTCCAGAAAAACCATGGCGCGGTCACGTTTGCGCAATGCAAGAATATCCGCCAGTTGCCAGACGTCGTACCGCTTCGACGAAATCACCAGCGCATCAAGGTCGCCTTCAGTGATCGCGCGCTTGCCCGCGTAGGCAGCCAGTTTTTCCAATTCGCTGCGCGCTCGCGACAAGTCGTTGTTCACCAGGTCCAGCAGTTCCTCCGCGCACGCCGCGTCCAGTTTCGCGCCCAAATCCTTCGCCATTTGCATCACGAATGGTGCGCCGGATTCCTCTCCCAGGCTCAGCTTGACCACCAGCGCGCGCTCGCCCAGCAGTTTCGCAAACTTCATACGCTGGTCCAGTTGCGCGGCCTCGAACACGAGAATCGTGAACGGCGCCGGGTCCTTGAAATACGCTGCCAGGGCCGCGACCGTTTCCTCCCGCGCGGCTTCCCCCAGCCCCTCCCAAGCCTCCGCTTCCTCCACAAACACTACCTGCCGTAGGGCAAGCATGGGCAGCGACTGGGCATTCTGTACGATGTCGTGCACCGACGCTTCTTTGGCTGCGTGCCTGGACACGGCCCAAGCGCGCGCCGCTTCCGGCACGAAAGTCTCCACCAGTAGGGCGCGCAGCGTGTCGCGTAAAAATGTGTCGCTGCCCAGCAGGAGCACGGCGGGAACCGCCGCGCCGCTCTCCAGTTTCTTGCGGAATTGTTCCAGGCTGGCTTCCGGCATCAGAAATTCTCCAGCAGCGCGGAGACCAGCCGCGCGGCAAAATCGCGCGCCAGGCGGTCCAGCGCTGGCTGCTGCTCCTCAAAAAAACTGGCCACGTCGGTGGAAATTTCGTACTGCTCGCGAAACACAAAATTGTCGTTTTGGAAGTGCACCTTGCCTGAGGCGCGATCGGAGAGACTCACCTTCACGTGCACGGTCACCACCATGGCCGTGGCGCGCCCCGTCGCCGCGTCGAACAGCACCGCGTTCGATTCCACGCGCACCACTTCCCCGCGCAACACGGCATCCGCGCTGGTCTCTTCCGGAACGATGCGGTACTTGGTCCGAGCAAGCAGTTCGCGCACCAGGGCTTCCGTCAGCCGCTGCTCGATGCGGTAGCGCGTGGTGCGGTTTTCCAGCGCGGGCACCGCCAGGGTCTTCCACTCCGCTGGTAATTCGCTTCCCCGCCCGGCCACGTGATAGCCGCAGCTCGCCAAAACAGAAAACAGAACAACGAAAACAAAAAACACCAGTGTTCTGTAAACACTGTAACGCGTCGCGGCGCAGCATACTTCGCCCGTTCTGCGACACCCTGCTTGGATTTCAGGATGCAATGAGCTTCTCCGCAATCGAAAGCGCGTTGGCGGCAGCAAGCCGCACATTATCCGCGGCGCCCCACAGCCACCAGCCATGCGTAACTCCAGGGTCGGTCTCCGCGTGCGCGACATGGATGCGGCTTTCCCCGGCTACGCTGACGTTATTCGGCGCCGCGTCCTCCGCAGTTCCAGCACTTACGTCTGCTGCCCGCAGCGCCTTTTGCAAGTTGGCCGCATCCACGGCCGCTTCGAATTCTGCATACGCAGTGAACGTACAGCAATAAAACACCGGGGCCTGGATGAGCTGCACTGCGGGTATCGCCGCGCCGCCAATCCCGCGCGAGGCCAAGTAACGCGCGATGCCGCGGCTGATGGCCGCGCGCGCGCCGCCCAATTGCTCGCGGCTTTCCGCGCCGAATCGCGCGAGCAGGTTGAACGCCACCTGCGCATCGTACACCGTCTGGGAAATCGGCTGGAACGACAGCAGGTTCACGGTCTGCGTTTCCAGTTCTTCGATTCCCGATGCCCCGCGCTCGGACACCGGCTGCAAAAAAACGATAGTCAGCCGCTTGGGCTTGAGAGGTGCGAGAGCCGCGGCCAGCGTGCAACCCACCAGCGTAGCCGCCGGCGGCGAAAAGAAGAGTTTTCCTTTTTTCGCCTCTTCCGAGGTGGGCAGCAACCCGTCGAGCGCGGGAATCCACGGCAGCGCGTCGCGTTGGTCCACGAACGCCCCGCTCAGGTCCACCAGCGTCGCTCCGGAGTGCGCCGCCTGCTCCCAGTGGCGAATGGTGAATTCCGGCCGTCCGGCAAAAAACACAAAGTCGGCGCCTTCAAAGCTGTCCTCGGCCAGCGCCTGGATGAACGCCGGCTCGCCTGCCGCCTCCGTCAGCGTGCCAGAAACCACATCCTCGTCAATCAGGCGGATATCGCTGGCCGGAAAGCTGCGCTCGGCGATGAGTTCGCCGAGATCCTTTCCGCGGAGAGACGATGCCCCTGCGATTGCGATGCGAACGGTACGGGCTGGCGTGGCGTGCATTGCTAGGTGGTGGGCTGCGCGGCCAAGCGATGCCGCAAGGCCCGCACCAGCGCCAGCGCGAGACCCGAAGTGGTGTAGATGGCGGCGACTGTGAGCAGCACCTGTTCAGAATACTCGACGATGGACCATCCGAGCAGCGCCAGCGCCACAACCACGAGGGACGGTTGGCGCCGCGCCCAGCCCAAGTCCTTGCCGCTGAAATACCGGATTGTGCTGGCCATCAGCGCGCCCAGCGCGCCCAGCATCGCCAGCCAAAGAAACGAGTCCACCGCTCGCTCCAGGGGAAACTTGATGCCGTGCACCGTGGCAGCCACCATCCCTGCTGCGGCCGGAGCAGGCATGCCAAGAAAAAATCGCGAGTCCGGGGCCATCCCCTGGATATTGAAACGCGCGAGCCGCCACGCGCAGCCCGCCAAAGACGCGAAACAAATCAGGGGAGCTAGACTCTTCAGGATTTCCGGTCCGCCGGAAACCCCTCGCGCGCCCCATGCCCAGGCGAGAGTTGCGGGCGCGAGGCCGAAGCTGATCACGTCCGCCAGCGAATCATACTGTTTGCCAAATTCTGAAATCGAACCGGTGGCGCGAGCAATGCGCCCATCCAGCGAGTCGAAGAGAATGGCCAGGCCAATGGCAATGGCGGCTTTGTCAAAATTGAGCGTGCCGCCCAGGAAGGTGGCGATACACGCGTAGAAACCGCAGCCGAGGTTTAGCGTGGTTAGCGCCGCGGGCACCAGATGGACGCCCCGCCGCAGCCGGCCGTTGTTCTTTCGGGGGAAAAGCGGTGTCGATTCTTCGTTCATGGCCATCGCGCCAGGATGTCCGACCCGCCGGCCACGTGCTGGCC
>JAMCWK010000078.1 GCA_023481105.1 Acidobacteriota bacterium
CGGCCCGGTTCCGCATCTGCAGGACCGGGCCGAATCTATTCTTATCTGATTTCCCGCTCTACTGCACTTGCGGTTGCGGCGGCGGAGTGCCTCCACCTTGCTGCTGTTTGTTGCGCTGTTCGCGCAGGATGGCCTTGCGCGAGAGCCGGATTTTGTTGCCCTCGATGGCCAGCACCTTCACCAGCACCTGGTCGCCTTCCTTCAGCTCGTCGCGGACATTGCGGATGCGCTGCTCGGAAATTTCCGAGATGTGCAGCAGCCCGTCCGTGCCCGGGAAGATTTCCACGAACGCGCCGAACTCCGCGATGCGCACCACTTTGCCCAGATAGGTCTTGCCGATCTCGGCAGACGCGGTAAGGTCGCGGATTTGCGCCAGCGCGGCGTCGGCCGCCGTGCCGTTGTTGGCGAACACATGCACCCGGCCATCGTCCATGACATCTATCTTCACGCCGGTGGATTCGGTGATGGCGCGAATTTTCTTGCCGCCCGGTCCGATGAGGTCACGGATCTTGTCCACGGGAATTTGCAGCATGAACAGCCGGGGCGCGTAGCTGGACATGCTGGCGCGCGGCGTGGCGATGGTCTGGTCCATGATGTCGAGGATTTGCAGGCGCGCCTTGCGGGCCTGCTCCAGTGCCTCACGCATCATGGCCGGACTCACACCGAACACCTTGATGTCCATTTGCAGCGCGGTGATGCCCTTCCGCGTGCCCGCCACTTTGAAGTCCATGTCGCCGTAGTGGTCTTCCGCGCCGGCAATGTCCGTCAGGATGGCGTACTTGCCGTCTTCCACCACCAGGCCCATGGCGATGCCGCCGCAAGCGGCTTTCAGCGGTACGCCTGCATCCATCAGCGCCAGCGAACCGGAGCAGACCGTGGCCATCGAAGACGACCCGTTCGACTCCAGAATGTCCGACACGATGCGCATGGCGTACGGGAATTCTTCCTCCGTCGGCAGCAGCGGCAGCAAAGCCCGCTCTGCCAGCGCGCCGTGGCCGATTTCCCGGCGTCCCGGCCCGCGCGAAAACTTCACTTCGCCCACGCTGAACGCCGGGAAGTTGTAGTGCAGCATGAAGCGCTTGAACGTCTCCTCTTCGAAGAGCAGGTCCAGCCGCTGCTTGTCTTCCTTGGTGCCCAGCGTGACCGTACCCAGCGACTGCGTCTCCCCGCGGGTAAACAACGCCGAGCCGTGTACGCGCGGCAGCAGTCCCACCTCGCAATTGATTTGGCGGATCTGGTCGAAGGCGCGGGCATCCGGCCGGCGATGTCGCTGCAAAATATCTTCGCGGAAGATGCGCTCGCGGAGGCGCTCGAAGGCTCGCTTGGCGAGCTTTTGCTTCTCCTCATCTTCTTCCGGAATCGTAGCCAGGATTTCCTTCTTGATTGCGTCCACCAGGCCGTAGCTTTCCTTCTTGGGGTGCTTGGCGGTGTCCACAGCGTCGTGCAGCCGCGCGCCGTACTGCTGCTCGATCTGCTTGTAGAGCGCTTCATCGAACGGCAGCGGCGCCACCACCACTTTCGTGGGGTTCACCAGCCGATGCAGTTCCTTGATGGCCACGATGATCTTCTTCACTTCGCTGTGGCCGAACGCCAGTGCCTCGGCGACGGTGTCCTCGGACACTTCGCTGGCCCCGGCCTCGACCATCATGATGGCCTCTTCGCTGCCGACCACCACGATATTCATCAAGCTGATTTTCTGGTCTGCGGTCGTGGGGTTGGCCACCAGTTGTCCGTTCACCAGTCCCACGCGCACCGCGGCCACCGGATGCTCGAACGGCAGGTCCGAGGCGTAGCACGCCGCCGACGCGGCGGTGATGGCGATCATGTCCGGGTCATTCTCGCTGTCCGCGGAAAGCACCATGGCATTGATCTGCGTTTCGTTGCGCCAGGACTCCGGGAACAGCGGGCGCAGCGGGCGGTCAATCATGCGGCAGGTGAGGATTTCGCGCTCCGAAGGGCGTCCTTCGCGCTTGAAGAAGCCGCCGGGAATTTTTCCGGCGGAGTAGGTGTATTCGCGGTAGTCCACGGTGAGCGGTAAAAAATCTTTGTCGTTCGGTTTGGTGTCCATGCAAGCGGCCACCAGCACGACAGTATCTCCATAACGCGCCACGACGGCGCCGTTGGCCTGGCGGGCAATCTTGCCCATTTCGAGCGTCAGATCACGTCCTCCGACGCTGGCTGTCACTTGATGCGGCATAACTTGTTTTCCTTTTGGTCCCGTTCCAACGGGACGCTGTTCAGATGCGAAAACCGTTTTCGATTCTTCGTATGTAGCGCCCACCTTCAGGTGGGCAATGTAAAATCGAATACGATTCTCGTTGGAGAAGAGAGCGAAGGCGAGAAATTCGGAGAAAACTGGGCAATTAAAAAAAACGCGGCCGGTGCCGATAGGCACGTAGCCGCTGCTCAGCCGCCATCCCGAATCTTCGGGACTGGCGGGTTCCGCTTTGTTGACGGGCTCGTCCGAAGGCCGCGGGGCCTTCCGGGCTACTTGCGCAAGCTGAGACGCTCAACAATTTCGCGGTACCGATCCGGGTCGCGACGGTTCAAATAGTCCAGCAGCCGCCTCCGCTTGTTGACCATCATGATCAACCCGCGGCGCGATGCGTGGTCCTTCAGGTGCGATCTCAGATGGCCCGTCAAATAGTTGATTCGCTCGCTCAATAACGCGATTTGCACTTCCGGCGAGCCGGTATCTTTCACGTGCTGCCGGTATTGCTCGATCAACATGAGTTTCGGGTCCATCAAGTCGCCCCCTCAGGTTTGTGGGTCGCGCCCCATTCTACGCTTATTCGTCTTCTCTTCGACGCTTAGAAGGATAGCACAGCCCAAAAAGCAATGTAAAGAATTTGTGCGTGGGGTGAAACGTACTTGCAGCACCAACAATCAAGTCGGCCGCCAGAGTCCACAATGGCCCCCCGGCGGCCTACTCAACGCGCAATAGTCTAAGCCCTACCACAAGTGGTATGCTTTAACAGCTCATGGTCCTTAAGAAGAACGCGCCGAAAAAAGCACCATATTGGCGCCGAAAGACCGATACCACAGGACTAGAAGCGAAGCCCAATCTACGAACCGTTTTGTGGCGGACAACCTCGGCCATTATCTTCTTGCTTGGGACCGTTGTGACTTTGCTGACGCTATTGCCACGAATTTCCGCCACTCCATCCAATCCTGCGCTTTTTTCTAATCCCTTTTCGGCCTCTTTTACCATCACAAACGATAATTTTATTAAGCTTCACGAAGTGTCAGTGAGTATGGGGGTTGGACAAATCGTTATGGAACCGAGAGAACCCCGTAAAGGTTTAGTCCCTGACTTTTCTTCACGCCTTACTCGCAGTAACTGGAACCGGCACACACTCAGAATGGACGAAAAGTTCACAATCTCAACTGCGGATCTAATAATGATGCTGCCGCCCGATCAGTTGGCATTTGCTGATATTGCGATTGTTGTTTCATATCAGCCTTGGTGGCTCCCCTTCAGGCGCGAAAAGATATTTCGTTTCGTGACCTACAGACAGACTTTGGGCCACATCTACTGGTACTCCGAGCCGCTAGAATAGGGACATCACGCCGATAGCTCCTCATTGCTCAGCTTGCTTTGGTCCCCTACGCTGTGCAGCCTCTTATTCGGACATGTGCTTCAGCATGAGTTTGTCGTAGACACCGTCATGTTCGAATCTATCTACGTGTGCAACTTCCTTTCCCGCGCGCTTTCTCGCCCATTCGCGTTTTGCCCGCTGGCACGTAGTCCATTCCTGTTCGTGAAGTCTCTTATCCTTATACATTGGGTTCCCAGGATGCCTACCGTATTCATCCATCGCCCAAACTGAGCCGTCTTTGTATCCAACCAATACTTCGCTGCTAAATGGAACTTTGTAAAGGTGTGGCAGCAAGAACCAGTCATCGTCGAGTTTGGACCAATTCGTCGTCGAGGCTCGTCGCTCGGGAAAAAGCCATTCCTTTTCCGAAGCCGCAATGTAGCGAGTAGCTCGTCTTTTCAAAATGTAGTTGATGCGCAGGACTTCGTCTTCCTCAAGTTCCCTACCGAATTGGGTATCCATCAAATTCTTCAGCGTAGTCTGGTAAGCCCGGGCATTCACACGTGAAATCGTTGGATTGCACCACGGATTCCGAACAAGCTGTAAGTGAGTAATAATTAGGCAAGAGTCCATTGCGAGCGGAAACAGAGTCCGCGTCCCAACCTGCTCCAGTCCAATATCCATTGGATACTCGAGTTCGCTCGGGAATCCGCGTTTATTGAAAAACGAGACAGGCTCGTCCGTCAGCAGAAATTTCGTAGAGCTCCGACGCGCTCTAACGATTTCCCAAACCCCTTCCATCCACATCGTAGTATGGAATCGATACAATCGCTGCATCGTGGCCAGTAGAAGGTTTGAGTCAGTAACGTTCACGCTCGCTTTCAAGAAGTCAAGGCCCCTAGGCGTTCGAAACCGCTGCGCGTCCATGTACTCCGGTAGTGCTTGAAAGGCTTCGTGAATTCCTTCGCAAATGCCATCGTACCTGCCAAACATTTCCACTGCCTGCCTACCGCGAGTGTCGATTTCGCCGAAAAATCTCGTTTCGACGTAATCAGCGGTGGATCTTCCGAGCTTCAAAGTATAGAGGTCGTGTTTGCAAAAACACCGCGCAGGTCCCCACCGAAGCAAATCGCGCCGTTGATATCTCACACCCCCGCTCACGGCGGATTCCGGGTGTAAGTCCAAGTAGTGAAATTGGAATTGTCCCGGTGAAAGGAAACGCCTTTGGTACCATTGCGGAACGTAATGGTGGACATGGGCTTCAGTTCTCATGGTCGACAAACGCTTCGTAACCCATCTGGTACTGCGTTCATAAGCGCCCTTTCTCAAGCAGGGCCGAAAAATGCCCCGGTTACTTCATACTAACATAAACATTCAAGAGCGAAAATCAAGCGAATGTCAAAATCCGCTCGCAATCACTTAATGGACCTTCTCTCTGAATCCCCTACTCGGCATCGTCACCCGGATTGGAATCTTGAGCTTGCCCGACCGTTGGGCTAGGGAAAGGTTCGCGGCCCAATCCTCGTTAGTTTGACTTTCTTGGCTAACCTTTCGCACTTCGCAAATTAAGCCTTGACAGTTTGTTCTCTTTACGGTAATATTGTTCTGGAGTATTTTCACTAATGGCTATACAAATCAGGAGAAGCTAGGCAGCGGACGCGGCCCCGCCGCTAAGTCTATCTCCTGCCACACATGCGCAACCAGGGACACTTAAGTCTTTATGCTGCCACACTTACAAAAACAACCCGGGGGGAGGGGGTGCCTTTTGACTCTGAGACTATTCAACTCATTGACTCTTCAACCCTTTACCTCTTTACCTCTTTACCTCTTCACCTCTTTAACCCGTTTATTATGAACACTTACACCCCGTTTCGGCCTCAAGCCACTTGTAATCAACACATACGCATTTCAGGTAGGGGGGAGGGGGGGTATCAAGAGGTCAGGGTCAGCGCTCACGAACAAAGGAGGCCATCGCTTGACGAGTTCTCAGTACTGATAACTGACAACTGATGACTGAAAACTCCTCACGTTTTCCGCTTATGAATCAGCGAAAGGAATTCGTCTCGCGTCTGCTTGTTGTCGCGGAAGCTGCCGAGCATGGCGCTGGTGACGGCCTCGGAATGCTGTTTTTCCACGCCGCGCATCACCATGCACAGGTGCCGCGCCTCGATCACCACACCCACGCCTTCCGGGCTGATGTGTTCGTGGATGGCCCGGGCAATCTGGCTGGTCAGCCGCTCCTGGATTTGCAGCCGCCGCGCGTACAGGTTCACCAGCCGCGCAATCTTGCTCAGCCCGACGACTTTTTTGGTGGGAATGTAGCCCACGTGGCAGCGGCCGATGAATGGCAGCAAATGGTGTTCGCACAAACTGAACAGCTCGATGTCTTTCACCACCACCATTTCGTCGTAGCACACGCTGAACATCGCGCCGTTCAGAATTTTCGCGGGGTCTTGCCCGTAGCCGCTGGTCAAAAAGCGCAGCGCCTTTTCGTACCGCGCCGGCGTGCCCTTCAACCCTTCGCGCTCAGGGTCTTCGCCCAGCCGCAGAAGAATTTTCTTCATCAATTCGGCAATCGTTTCCTCGCCGGTGTCGAGTTTCGGCTCCGCCAGCAGAATTTCTTCGGTTCGCTTGGTCATTCGCTTCTCCCTGCGATCAATCTCGCCACGCTCTGGTTTCCTCTGTGCTCTCTGTGCGACCTCTGCGTCTCTGCGTTAAGAGTCTGTCTTTCCGTTGTTTTTCCGCGCCTTACTCTCCAGCATACTCGAAACTATTCAGTCCGGTTTCTTCGATGCGCACGCGCTCCAGATGCGCGGCAGGAAACGTGCACAGTCGGCGGAAAATTTCGACGCAAAGGTTTTCCGTGGTCGGCACCGCGCTCCGAAAGGCCGGCACTTCTTCGTTCAAATTCTTGTGGTCGAACGCGTCGAGCACCTCGCGCCCCACGAACGCATCCAGCTCCGCGAGGTTGGCGATCATTCCCGTCGCCGCGTCCACCGGCCCGGAGAGAGTGACTTCCACATGGTAATTGTGGCCATGCCCGTATGGATTCGCGCACTTGCCGTACAGCCGCCGGTTCTCTTCCTCGGAAAGCTGCGCGCTGTGCAAACGATGCGCGGCGGCAAACGCATAACGGCGCGTCAGGTGCAGCTTCATCGGCCGTCTCCGAAACAATCCACGAACAAATCCGGGTTCTCGTACAGCCGCACGCGGTGCAATTTGCCTTTTGTAATTTTCGGCTGGAGCAAATTCCAAATCGTCGCCGCGACGTTTTCCGTGGTCGGGATTTTCCCCGCCAGCTCCGGCACTTCGTGGTTCAAATGGCGATGGTCCATGCGCTGCATGATTTCTCGCTCGAGAATCTCTTTCAGCTCTTTCAGGTCCAGCACCATGCCCGTGACCGGGTCCGGCGTGCCCGCCACGGTGACTTCCAGCACATAGTTATGCCCGTGCCCTTTCAAATTCGCGCACTTACCAAATACGCGGGCGTTCTCCTCGGGCGACCACGCCGGGTTGTGGTAGTAGTGCGCCGCGGAGAATTCGATTTTGCGAGTCAGATAAATCATCGCCCTTTTACCGGAACTTCCCTGCCCTTCCAGGTGACCGAACTATGCGCATAACGCCGAGCCGACGTCACCAGCGCCGCTGCATACCAAAATGCCGCCGGCAAGTAGTATATGATGCGCGAAACCGGATAGCGATTCCACCGAAGCGCCCGCGCATACCTGGAGTGCTCACCCAGAGCGAAAATCAGCGCCAGCCACTTGGCAGCGGGCACGAAGCCAATCAGCGCCAGCGTGAGCAGCAAGGGCCACGGAAAGCTGGTCAGCAATTCCAAGGCGACGGCCCCGCTCTGTCCACCCATCAGCGGGTACAGATTTTTCGTCCAGCCTTGCCACATCTCGCTGTGCGAGCGATACATTCTTGTCCGCGCGATACCCGCACCGGATGTGAAAAGAATTCGATACTTGGCTTGCTTGGCGCGTTTGGCCAGCGCAACGTCTTCAACTACCTCGCCACGCACCGCCGCGTGCCCGCCAATGAAGTTGTACGCATCGCGCCGAATCAACAGGTACTGCCCATTCGCAGCCGCGTCCGTCCTTGCCGGATTACTTACGCGTGCATACGAAAACTGCGCGGCCAGGCGACAGAATATGAATGGAATGACCGCCTTCTCCCACCACGCCCGCGTCTCCTGCTCCGGCGAGTAGGAAACCAGCGCCGCGCCGGATGTTTCCGCATCCGCCAGCGCTCGCGCTGCGGAGCCGGGCAGATGCTCCACATCCGCGTCGGTGAAAAGCAGCCACTCGCCGCCCGTCTGCGCTACGCCCTGCGTGAGCGCGAAATTTTTTCCGGTCCAGCCCGCCGGCAGCGCGCTTCCCTGCACCACGCGAAGCTGACTAATTTTCGCGGCGAGTTCATTGAGGATCGCCGCCGTGCGGTCGGTGGATTGGTCGTTGACCACGATGATTTCCGCAATCTCCGGCTGCGCGGCCAGCGATTCCACGGCGCGCGCGATATTTGCCTCTTCGTTGCGCGCCGGCACGATGGCGGAAATTTTGGACTCGGATGGCATCTCGTTCGCGAAAAGGAATTGCCGATCAGACTCGCGCGGATTACTGGGACACGCTATTATAGGTGCCGTGGACGGAAGCCTGAAGCGAAAACTCGTGAGCGGCTTGGCGCTCGCCGCCGTGGCCGCCCTGCTCCTGCTGGTGGCCAGCCCGTATTCGCGGCAGGGCGAAAGCGGCACGGTCGGCAGCAAGGCCATCGATTTTCCGTTCGAGCTCAATGGCAAGCCCGCGCAGCTTTCCGATTTGCGCGGCAAAATCGTCGTGCTGAATTTCTGGGCCACGTGGTGCCCACCGTGCGTCGAGGAAATGCCGGCGTTGAGCCGCTTGCATCAACAAATTATTTCCAGCGGCGGCATGGTGCTGGGCATCAGCGTGGACGACGACGAAGCGCAATATCAGAAATTTCTCGCAGACCATCAAATTTCGTTTCCGAATTATCGCGACCCCACCAAAAATATTTCCGCCAGCTACGGCTCCTTCAGGTTTCCGGAAACTTACATCATCGACCGCAACGGCAAGATCGCGCGCAAAATCATCGGCCCGCAGGTGTGGGACTCCCCGGAAATGATTGCCTACCTGAAACGCCTCGCCGCGCAGTAACAGGTTGTAGGTGGCAGGTTGTAGGTTGTAGGTTAAACGCGATCTCCATTACGACCTTTTTGCCTCAAGCTTTCGTGAGAGTACCGACAGCATTCGTCCCAATTCTTCTCCCAAACATAAGGCCGGCTCAATGTCCGAAGTTTGTAGGAACTTGAGCCGCTCGGTGATGAGAAAGTGTGTCTCCAACTCCTTCAGCGATCCATTGGCAATAGACAAATGTTGAAGTTTGTCGCCCAAATGCCTGCGCCCGTGGCCCTCCGCAATGTTGGCCACTACCGAGACAGCAGCTCTCTGAATTTGAGTCGTCAGGCCGTACCGTTCACCATCGGGCAGCCGCCGCGACAACCGGTAACTTATTTCAACCAAATCCATTGCCTTCTGCCAGACAAGCAAATCCCTGTAACTTCGAATTGGGGCGCTCATATTTGCTCCTGGAAGCCTGAGTTTTCAGAACATGGAGTCGGGTCGGAAACCTACCACCTGCAACCTGCCACCTACAACCTTTTATTCGTATCTCAGTGCTTCGACCGGATCGAGCCGCGACGCGCGGATAGCAGGCACGAGTCCGCTGATGAGGCCGACAATCGTGAGAATTGCAGTGGACGTGAACAGCGTGGACCACGACACGCCCATGATGATGTCGTTCTCGGTGTACTCGTCGCCGTAGATGGCGCTCCACAGCGGCAGCGAGGGCAGCGCCGCGGAAACGGCGAACGCCAGCAGCATTCCCAGCACGCCGCCCACAAACGTAATCAGCAGCGCTTCGGAAAGAAACTGCCCCATGATGTGCCGGCGGCGCGCGCCGATCGATTTCTGCGTGCCAATCTCCCGCGTGCGCTGCATCACCGACACGAGCATGATGTTCATCACGCCCACGCCGCCGATGGCCAGCGTCAGCGCCCCGATGAATGCCAGCAGAACTTCTCCAGGCACGAGCCGGGCCGCGGACAGCCGCCCATGAACGTCTTGGCTTACAGTCTTCGTGCCAGCCATTGCATCACATTGAGAACGAACAGGCGGTTGTCGTTGTCCGGGGTATTCATCCCAAAGGGTTCGCGGCGGTTGACTTGCGCGGTCACCATGGCGCCCTCGCCGAGGACGACGACTCGCCCCTTGCCAAAGTCGAAGGCGACGCCCTGCGCCTGGCCAGCAGGACGTTCCACCAAGCTGTCTCCCTCCGGCACGCCTTCAACGGCCGTGCCCGGCAGGCGGAGCAACACGGTCGCCCCGGCCGGCGCGTCGAGAGATTGCCCGGTGTAGGTCATCACGCGTCTGACGGCCGTGCTTGCGCGATCCCCGCGTACGATTGGGTGGTCGCCGAGACGGCCATTGTCTGTCGAGAAGAGCAGCGGGTCCGACGACTCCTGCGGCACCTCCACGAAGCCCTTGTGCATGGTGACGCCGAATGCGGCGCCCAGCGCCGCCGCTGCTTCGCCGAACGGCGCGTGGTCCGCGATGAGCAGCAGAGAGCCGCCTTGCTCGACCCACGACCGGATTACATCTATCTCCGAGGCGGTGAACGCGGGGTCGCTCCTCTTCTTGTCCGTTGGGATTGGGATATTCATGCCGAAAACCTGGGGCTTGTGTGCGCCCGAGGCATTAGCAATCACCAGCACCTGCACCCCGTCAAGGAGCGCAAGCGTGAATGTTTCCTCGCGACGCTCGACAGCATAACCGTCTGCTCGAAGTAATCGGCCAAACGGCCAGTATCGGCCGGTGAACCCCGCGGTCGATGCGTTGTGATGTCCCTCATCGATCAGCACACGTGGGTGGGAGTCAATAAAGCTGGGCGTGGCGATTGCCGGATCCCATCCGTAGTCGGCCCTTTGGGCCAGGAAATACGCGCTACCCAAAAACAACAACACTGCGGTGAGAATGCATACGCCGATGATGAGCAAGACCTTCTTCATTTGGTTTCCCCACGTCCAAAAAACAGGAATCCGCCCAACGCTGCGATTCAGCGATGGACGGCCAGCGATTCAGAGCTGTCGTATATCGTAGCTATATACGATTGAAGTCAGGAGCGAGTTCCACTATTCGTCCCGAAGTATCGGGACTCGTGGCAAGGCCATTCTCTTCACTCGTAGCGCAGGGCTTCCACGGGGTCGAACCGCGCCGCGCGCACCGCGGGCACCCAGCCGCTCAGAAGGCCGACGATGGTGAGCACGCCGACGGAGAGCGCCACGGTGGCCCAGGAAATATTCAGATGAATATCCACTTTGCCCGATGTGTCTTCGTACGCCGGACCGAGAAAGGCCAGCGTGCCGATGGCGTTGGCGATAACCAGCGAAATCAGCAGGCCGATGGCGCCGCCCAGCAGTGTGATCGTCAATCCTTCGATCAAAAAATGCAGGCGGATGTGCTTGCGGCGCGCGCCGAGGGCGCGGCGCAGGCCGATTTCGCGGATGCGCTCGTCCACCGTCACCAGCATGATGTTCATTACGCCCACGCCTCCGATTCCCAGCGTCAACGCGCCGATGAACAGCAGCAGCACCTGCAAACCGATGGTGATGCCGTCAATGATGGGGCGAAATTCCTCGCGGCCATACATCTGGATGGCGCGCTTGTCCGTGGGCGAAAAACGCTGGCGCTTGGCCAGCACGGCGCGGAACTGCTCCATGGCTTGCTTTTCGAAGCGCGGCGCGACGGGCACAAACACCATCACGCTGGCGTAACGCGTGTTCCAAACGTCACCCGCGGTGGAGTACGGGATCCAGCAGGATTCGTCATCGCTGGTGAAATAATTGCTGTCCTGAAATTTCCGCTCCATCGTGCCGATGACGGTGAAGCGCACGCCGGCAATTTGCACCGTCTCGCCGATCGATGGCCGCCCGCTGAACAATTTTTCGCGCAAGCGCGCGCCGAGAAATACCACGCGCCGCCGTTCCACTTCGTCTTCCGGAGAAAGCCAGCGGCCCTGGCTGGGGACTTCCGTGCGCATCTCGCCGTACTCGGGGCACACTCCGCGGATGGCGGTGTTGGCCAGGCGGTCGTTGTAGGAGATACCCAGGAAGCGCACGGTCTCGCGGCAGGCCTGGCGAATGAGCGTGGCTTCCTCCAGCACCGCCTCCAAATCTTCTTTCTCGAACCGCACGCGCTTGCCGGCGCGCTCGCCGCCGGCCTGTTCGCTAGTCTGTCCGGGCCAGGCGACCACCGCTCCCTTGCCGAAGACTTCGAACGTGTACACCAACACGCCGCGAAAACTGGAGCCGTAGGCAATCAGCATAGTCACCGACACAATGCCCCAGACAATGCCCAGCATGGTGAGGAAGCTGCGCAGCTTGTGGCGGTTGAGCGATTGCCAGATTTCTTTGAAGATTTCCGTGAGCATTCTTCCCGCCTAAAACTAACTCCCCGGCTCGAACCGCAATGCTTCGATTGGATCCACTGCGGCAGCGCGCCGCGCCGGATACAGCGCGGACAAAATCGCCACCGTGCCGAGAAGCGCGAAACTGAGCAGGCCGGTTTGCCAGCTCACCACCATGCCGGCAAAAAATTCCGGCATGGGAATCAGATTGATCAGCCCGCACAGCCCGTAGCCAATTCCCAAGCCCACGCCGCCGCTTATGAACACGACAATCAGGCTTTCCACAAAGAATTGCCCGACGATGGCGCGCTTCGTAGCACCCACCGCTTTGCGCACGCCGATTTCGCGCGTGCGTTCGCGCACCGCCACCAGCATGACGTTCATGACGCCGATGCCGCCGAGGAACAGCGACGTCACGCCGATGGCGCCGAGAAAATATTCCATGCCGTCCACAATCATCTGGAACGCCTTGGCGTCCTCGACTGTGTCCCAAATGCCCGCGGCTTCTTTGTCGCGCGGATCAAAATGGTGCAGCCTGCCGAGCGACCGCCGCACTTGCAGCTTGCACGCTTCGTGGCTGGCCCACGATTTCGGCGCCACCAACAAGCGGTCAATGGAGCGCGGCGCGGACGGCGGCACGTTGGGAATCTCCTGAATAATCACGCTGAAGGGAATAAAAACTTTCTGGACATCCTGGCCATCGTAGCTCGAATTCTGATTCTTCTCGCGCATGACGCCAATCACGTTGTAGGGGATATCCTTGATCCAGATGGTGGCTCCGACCGCTTCACGCGTGCCGAAGAGCTGCTTCTTTGCGTCGCTGCCGAGAAACGCGACGTGGCGGCCCTGCGCCTCGTCTTCCCACGAATAAAAGCGCCCGCCGCCCACGCGAATGCTGCGCAGTTCGGCAAACGGCGGCCACGAGCCCGTCACCAGCAAATTGGCATGGTTGAAAGGGCTGCGGATGGCGCCCATGTTGCCCAGCTCCGGGAGCACGTAGGCGCAGTCGGGAGAATCTCTTTGCACGATGGCGGGATCGGTATCTTCCCACCAAACGCGGCGCCCGGCGCGCTGCCCGCCCACTTGCAGGCTCGTGCGCCCGGCGAAAACAATCATGATGTCCTTGCCGAAATTTTCGTTCTGGCGCTGCTGGCCGATGCGCAGGCCTTCGCCCGCGGCCACCATCAAGGTGATGGAGATAATTCCCCAAGCGATGCCGAACATGGTGAGAAAGGTGCGCAGCTTGTGCGCGAGCAAAGTGCGCAGCGTATCGGCGAGGAGGTCCCGGAATACCATGGTCAAAATTCGGTGGCGCGCGATGGTCGAGAATATGACTAGGGCGCGCTCGCGTGCATTTGCGAGCACGCCCCTGCGAAAATGTTAGCCTTACTGCAAAACAACTTTTTGCCCTTCGGCGAGCCCGGCCACCAACTCTGTCTTCACGCCGTTGGAGATGCCCAGCTTGACTTCTTTCTTCGTGCGGCCCTTGTCCGCCTTGGGATCGGGGATTTCGATGGAAGCTTTACGGTCCTTGTCATAGATGACCGCCGATTCCGGCACCAGCAGTACCGCCTTCTTTTCCTCGAGGATGATTTCCGCATTGGCGCTCATGTTGGACTTGAGCTCGCCGCCGGGGTTGAGGATGGATACGCGCACTTCGAAGGTGGTGACGTTGTCTTTTTCTTTGCCCAGCGGAGAAATTTTCGTCACTTTGCCGTTGAACTTTTTGTCCTTGAAGGACTCCACGACGATGCGCGCGGCCTGGTCCAGATAGACTTTACCGATGTCCGCTTCGTCCACTTTGCCCAGCACGTACACTTCGCTGACGTCGCCGAGGGTCATGATGAGCGTGGCCTGCGAGCCGTTGACCAGAATGGAGCTGACGGCGTCGCCGACTTGCACGTCGCGCGAAAGCACCAGGCCGTCCATGGGGCTGACGATGGTGGAATTGAGCAAATCAGTTTCCGCGCGGTCCAGTGCCGCCTGCGCTTGCGCCACCTGCGCTCCGGAGCGGGAAAGCTCGGCGCGCGCCAGCGCCACGCTGCGCAGCGCGGAGGTCTGCTTGTTCAGCGCCATCTGGTAGAGCTTCTCCGCATCTTCCACGGCGGACTTGGCCACCAATTCATCTTTGTAAAGTTGCTGCGCGCGCTCCATGTTCTTTTTCATGAAGGGCACGTCGGGGCCTTCGGCTTCCACCTGGTTGCGCTCGAGCGCCGCTTTCGCGGATTCCTGCGCGGCCTGCGTGGCTTGCAGCGTGGCCCGCGCTTCGCGCACCCGCGCCTGCAATTCTTCCTTGTCCAGCTCGCAGAGCAACTGGCCGGCTTTCACCACCTCGCCATAGTCCACGTACAGTTTCTTCACGATGCCGCTGGCCTTGGATTTCACTTCCACTTTGAACAGCGGCTGGATTTTTCCGGTGGCCACCACGGAGCGGGCGATGTCACCTTTTTCTACCGTGGCCAGTTTGGACGGATCAATTTCCTTGCTGGGCTTCAGCGCCACTGCGCCGCCCGCAATCACCGCAATCAGCACCAGGGCGATGACGCTGATCCAAATCCAGCGGCGGCGTTTCTTTCCGTTCTTGCCATTGCCTGCCATGTTCGTGCACCTCTCCCCGTTGGGACTTGCTGCTACCTGTAAATACGCAGTGGCCGGGGATTTGTTCCCTTGCCGGACCGAGCGGGTCCCCCACAGGTAGCGGAGCGTTCCGCCAACCCTTTAGACGCCGACATGCCCAACTGGTTTGGCGTGGAAGCCGCATGTGGAAGCCGCATCAAGAGGCCAAAATCCGCAAGAAATATCAAGCGCCCGAGGACGCGGAAATCTAGAGTCCGCACCGATATCGGTGTAACCTGTCTGCTGATTCCGGCGGCTACGATTGGCGCGGGCTTTCTTTTGCGCGGGAGAAAAGTTTGAGCGCAGAAACGCGAGACTCTTACCAGGAGCGCATCCTGCGCGTGCTGGTGCACATCCAGCAGCACCTGGATGAGCCGTTGCCGCTGGAGGAGCTCGCCGGCGTCGCAAATTTTTCGCGGTTTCATTTCCACCGCATTTTTCACGGCATGGTCGGCGAGTCGGTGAAGGAACACGTCCGGCGGCTGCGGCTGGAGCGCGCGGCGCTGCGCTTGAAGTCCACGCGAGAGCCCATCGTGCAGATTGCGCTGGCCGCCGGATACGACGCGCACGAGTCGTTCACGCGGGCGTTCCGCGTGGTGTTTGGCGAAAACCCATCCGAGTATCGCGATTCGCGGCGCGCCATGGAGTGGCCCGCGGCTCCGTCCAATGTGCACTTCTCCGCGGAAGGCAGCATGAGGAGTTTCGTGCCGTACGAGTGGATAGGAAAACGGATGGAGGCGCAGATCCGGCCGTTTACCGCGCGGCGCGTGGCGTTCGCGCGGCACGTCGGGCCGTATCACAAAGCGGGAGATGCGTGGGACCGGCTCATGACGTGGGCTGGACCGCGCGGCCTGCTGGGCGCGCAATTCATGCTGCTGGGCATCGTGCATGACGATCCGGAAACCACTCCGCCGGACAAGTGGCGCTACGACGCGGCCATCGGCGTCGGAGAAAATGTGCAGGGAGAACGCGACATCGGAATCCAGGAAATCCCTGAAGGGAGGTACGCGGTAGCGCTGCATCACGGCGAGTATTCCACGCTGGGACAGAGTTACGCGCGGTTGTGCAGTGAATGGCTCCCGCAAAGCGGCCAGGAATTGGCTGCCGCTCCCGCTCTGGAAATTTATTTGAATTCGCCGAAGACGACGAAGCCGGAAGACCTGCTGACCGAAATCTGGCTTCCCATCGTCGCGTGATCCGAACGACGGGCTCTACCAGAGGCCCAGCACCTTCCACCACAACAAACCGAGACCCAGCCACACGACCAAATTGAACAGCACCACGACGAAGCCCACGCGCCACCACGTCACCTGGCTGACGTAGCCGGAGCCGAAGAAAATCGGGGCCGGTCCGGTGCCGTAGTGCGTCAGCGACGCATTCAAATTGGAGAAATACGCCAGCGCAAGCGCCGCCACCAGCGCCGGCGCGCCATTGGCCACCGCCAGCAGCAGAAACGCGGGGTACAGCGCGGTGATGTGCGCGGTCATCGAAGCAAAACCGTAATGGATGTAGGTGTACGCCAGCACCAGTGCGACGAGCGCACCCAGTGGGCTCCAGCCTTGCAAGCCTGAGGCCAGCGCGTTGGTGAACGCCTTAATCACGCCGAGCTGATTCAGCCCGCCAGCCATCATGATGAGCCCGCCGAACCACAGCAGCGCATCCCACGCGCGCCGCTCGCCGATCACGTCCTCCCAGCTAATCACGCCGCTCAACACGATCAAAGAAACGCCGCCAATGGCAATCAGCGCGGGATGCAGTCCGTGCACACTTTGCGTCACCCAACCGACAATGACCGCAAGCAAAATTGCAATCAGCGCAACTTCCTGCCGCGACATCGGCCCGATGGCCTGCAATTCTTTTTGCGCCATGGCGCGCGCTTCCGGCGTGCTCTGCAATTCCGGCCGGTCAAGGCGATAAATCAGCCACGGCAGCAGGCTCACGGAAATCGCCGCGGGCACGCAGGACGCCAGCGCCCACATATTCCAGGTAATTTCCACGTTGGCTGTGTCTTTCGCGAATTTTGCGGCCAGCGGATTGGCGGCCATGCTGGTCAGAAAAATCGCGGCGGTGGTGCAGCCGATGTGATACGCGCACTGCATCAGATACGCGCCCAGCCGCTGCGCCGTCGGGCCCGGGTGCGAGTCGTAGCTTTCCGCGAGGCTGCGCGCGATGGGAAAGATAATTCCGCCGGCGCGCGCCGTGTCGGACGGAATAAATGGCGACACCACCAGGTCCGCGCCCGCCAGCGCGTATCCAAGGCGCAGCGAGCTCGAACCAAACCAGCGCACAAACAGAAACGCGATGCGCCGGCCGAGTCCCGTCTTCACCACCGAGCGCGAAAAAAGGAATGCGGCCACAATCAGCCAGATAGTCGGATTGGCGAACGCGGAAAAGGCCATCTCCGCGGAAACTGTCTTGGTTAGACCCGCCAGCGTGATGGCCAGCAGCGTAATCGCGCCCATGGGGATGGGCTGCGCAATCAGGCCGATGACGGTGGCAACAAAAATGGCCAGCAGGCGCCAGCCCTGCTCGCTGACGCCTTCCGGGCGCGGCAAGAGCAGCACGAGCAAACCGGCGGCGAGGATGATGGCCCAGCGGGCAAGGCGGTTCGGTGCGGGAGCACCCATATCGCGGGCATCGTAGGCGGCAGGAAGACGGAAGTCAATCGAATGGCAAGAGCCGCGCGCACCTTAGGCGAAGATGGGCTGCACAAGTTGCACGGCGACGCCGCAGCGGTGTGCAGAGAGCGGATCCACACGCAC
Source organism: Acidobacteriota bacterium (assembly GCA_023481105.1). GTDB lineage: Bacteria > Acidobacteriota > Terriglobia > Acidiferrales > UBA7541 > JACQDE01. The sequence goes on from JAMCWK010000078.1 coordinate 17,399, forward strand.
GATTTTGCCGACGTAATTTGGGCGCCGGCCGTCGGACAGGGGCGAATAAATCCAGGTCACGTTCAACTGCATTCCTCTGCGGTACAGTTGCGGGCTGGAAAGAAAATAAAAGCCGTCGCGGGCAATGTTCACCGAGGTGCATTCCTCTTCAAAATCATTGGGCAAAACGGCGGAAGGACGCACAAGGAATTTGAGGTGGAGAGCAAGGCGGTTTCCACGGCGGCGCTCGGCCTGCGTCCGCGCTGCAGCCGAACTGCCGACGGATTCGATCCCTGTATAACGAGTGGCCACGGCTAATACCCCTCTCTGGCCGGGAGAATAGCCTACGCCTCGAAATCGGCCTGCAAACAGGGAAGTCAAATGTAGGATTCCAAAGCGTCAACCCCGGCTGGCCAAAGGCAGCGACCGCTCAAATTACATTGGCGATTCCGTGAGCGCGGGTGTTCCGCTTTGCTATAATCCGGGCATGACGCTGACGGAAGCGACTTTCGAATTGCAGGCGCCGCTCACCGACGAACAAATGAGAAAGCTGGGCGCGTTTGCCAACACCTACGGTCTGCGGCGTTTCCGTGTGGACGAAACGAAGAAGCTGCTGACCATGGAATACGATGCATCGCGCTTGAAGGAATCGCAGGTCACGCAGGTGCTGGGGCAGGCGCGGATTTTTGTGCTGCAGCGCGTGGACCCATTCGCGGTCAAGGCTTGAAGAAAAGTGAGGGGCCCTCGCCTGGGAACGAGAGCCCCTCAAAGTACGCTTCGTAGTCCCGGCCTAGGCGAGCCGGGCCTGGGGTCATCCATCCTAGCTTCCCTCTCAGAGGCAGGTGGGAGCGCTTCGCTTCCTCCCCTGCACGGGCCCCTTCCCTCCCGAGCAGAAAATTGGCGAATCGCGGTGAAGCGTACTCATGCCGCCCGAAGCAAGCAAACGGGTTGCCAGCATCGCTGCCATCTTGTTTGTTCTTAAGTTAATGTTCTAGGAAGGTTTACAGCTTGGTTCCCGCAATGCTCTCCGAAGCGCCCTTTCCCTCACAAACCAGTTCGGGAATGCTCTGTTCCGCTTCGGGGCGGCGAAGGATATGCAAGCGGCCTACGGCGCTGCCTTCCGGGGCTGCAGCAAGCTCAACGGAATCTTGCGCTGAATGGTAATCTCGCCATCCACGTCGCGGATTTGCAGCGAGATGCGCGGGTCGGCGCGGTCCCATTCAATCTGCACGAGGCCGAAGTTGTCGCCGACATTCATCGTGGCCGCGCGGTGGCGGTTGGGCTCGAACGGCCGCCAGGCTTTGCGCGCCACGTTGAGACCACTGGAAGTCAGATCGAACAGCGGATAGCCCACGCCGCCATCCATCATGGAAAGTTCCGCAAGATGCCGGTCGCCGCTCAGGAACAAAACACCGCCTGCACCAGTCGTTTTAATGAGATCGAATAGTCGCTGGCGCTCCAGCGGAAGGTTGGCCCATTTTTCCCACAAGTGGTCCTCAGGAATCACCTGGTAGCTGGACACGATGAGACGCACTTCCGCTGGAATGCGCAATTGTTCCTCGAGCCACTTCCACTGTTCTTCGCCCAAGATCGTTTTGGCTGGATCGTTGTCGGGGACGTAGCGGCCCTGGTTTTCTTCGAAATTGCCCCACTTGAGCGGGCTGCGGTTGTAGCGCGTGTCGAGAAGGATAATCTGCACGCGCCTGCCTTGCGGCCCGAAAATTTTTGCGTCGTACATTCCTGCGCGGGTGCGGCGCGGGGAATCCTTGGGCTCGCCGAGGAAATCGAGGAAGTCGGTGCGGAATTCATTGCGCTGCGCAAAATCCCATCCGCCGTCGTTGGCGCCGAATTCGCCGTCGTCCCAGATACCGAGGATCGGCACAGTCTTGCGCAGGCGCGCAAAACCCGGCATGGCATTCAACTTCGCATAGGCGGCCAGGCGCGCGGCGTGGTCCTCCCCGCCGCTGTTGACGTACACGATGTCCCCGATCGCGAGGAACAAGTCCGGTTTCAGATCGAGGATGCGGTCCCAAACAGGTTGCGGCAGGCTCTGCTGCGCGCAGGAACCGAAGGCAATTCTCCTCAACGGCTGCGATTCCCGGGTGGCTTTCTGGGCCACAGCAGCCAGCCCGCTCACCAGCAGCAAAACAAGAAGCATTGCAGAAAACTTTTTCTCTCGATTCAGCATGATCTGCTTTCAGTAACGGGCGCGGAAAGCTCTTGCGCAGTCAGCATAGCGCAAAGCAGCAGCTAGCGCATGCAGTTCGACTTCATCTACCGCTTCTAAGCCGCGTCTGATGGTTTCCGGCGGGTGGGCTGTAGCTTCCACGTCTTGGCAGGCATGATCTACTCACGCGCTCCGGTTAGCAATTCCGGCAGGCGATCCATCGTTCGGTGGAACGGCTTACAATCTCCGAGCACGCGCGCCAGAACCAGCGAGCCCTGGATTTCGATGATTGCCTGCTCCGCGCGCTCGCGGGCCTCGGCGCCCGACGCCCCATCCTCGCGGGCAACGCCCGTGAAGGCCTGCAGCCAAGCTGTGAGCGACCCGCGAACGGCTTCATGCAGCGCCGCGCTGCCGCCCGGCAACGAAAGCGTATCGAGAGCACAGGACTTGCTCCCATCGGCATAAAACTCTCGCAGGCGCTGCGCAATAAAGCGGACCTTTTCGGTTGGCTTGCCGGAGCGTTCCAAGGGTGTGAACACCTGGTCCTGAAACCACTGATTAACGTGGTTTACGACCGCGGCGACCATTTCATTCTTGCCACCCGGGAACCGGTGGTAAAGACTCGCTTTTTCGAGCCCCGTCGCTTCAGAGATTCGACTCAAGCTCGCTCCCTCATAGCCTTCTCTACGGAATACGTCCGCCACTTTCCCTATCAAGTCTTCGTTGCTGAGCTTTGGGTGGGCCATAGCACAAACCTCTCTGCCTCCCATTATACAGATGGGTCGTTATATTTGGAAAGCAAATACATTGCCTACGCTTTGTTAGATGTAGGTTCTAGCTGGAATTTTATGAATCTTTACCTAACATTCGGCATCTTATGGTTAGGGGAGATGAAGCCCTCCCAAGCAAAACTACGAAGGAGACGCAAACCATGAAAGCAGCGATTGTAGTGTTTTCCGATCCCAAGAGCGGCTCGGAAGAATCTCTGGGACGGGTGTTCAACGCACTCGCCGTGGCCTATGACTTCAAACAGAAGGGTGACGACGTCACCATTCTGTTCCAGGGCGCCGGTACCCGCTGGGCGGGCGAATTGACCAAGGCGGATCACCCCGCGCACGATTTGTTCGAGGCCGTGAAAGACAAGGTGGCCGGCGTGTCCTGCGGCTGCGCGGACATATTCGGAGCCACCGCCGCGGCGAAAAAAAACGGCTTTGAACTGATCAAGGACAACCCCATCCCGAACACTGGCGGACTCCCGAGTTTCCGCAAGCTGGCCAGCGATGGCTACACCGTTCTGACGTTCTAATTGCAGAGCCCGCGTCGAAGGCCGGAGTGGAATCCGGCCTTCTCTTGCGGCGAATGAAAGAATGCTATGACGATGAACAACACCCCTTTTCACGAAGGTGAACTCGCGGTCCAGCGGCGGGCCAATGAGTCACGCATAGCCGAACGCAATGGCGTGGTGATCAAAGACGCGATCATCAGCGGAGCGCTACCATTCATCCGGCAGCAGCCTATGGCGATATTGGGCAGTCAGGACAACGAAGGCAGGCTTTGGGCTTCTTTGGTGTTCGGCAATCCGGGCTTTCTTGAACCGGCGAACGATGCGCGGTCGCTCCGCATTCTGCTGGGCGAGGCCGACCGACAGCCAGCGGATCCTTTTTGGCGAAACATCGCCATCCATCCAGCGATCGGAATGCTCGTCATCGAACTTGGCTCGCGGCGCCGGTTACGCATTAACGGCCGCGCGGCCTCGATCCGCGCGGACGAAGTGCTAGTCGAGATCGACGAAGCTTACCCAAACTGCCCAAAATACATTCAGCGGCGCCACGTTCGCCGGCTTGCCTCCGGTGGTTCCGTCGCGGAAGGTGACGCGCAACATGGAGCTGTTCTCGATCCGGAACGCACGGCGCTGATCCGCCGCGCGGACACATTCTTTGTGGCCAGCGCGCATGCGGGGCGCGGTACAGACGCTTCCCATCGGGGTGGCAACCCGGGCTTCGTCAAAGTGCTCGACGAGACCACCCTGAGGATCCCGGATTACCGGGGCAACAGCATGTTCAACACGCTGGGAAACCTGGCGGTAAATCCGAACGCCGGCCTGCTGTTTCCAGATTTTGGGAATCAACGAGTTCTTCAACTCACCGGAACTGCGGAGATTCTGTGGGATCAGGCTGACACGATGGGCGAATCGGGTGGCACGGGAAGATTCTGGCACTTCCATTCTAAGAATTGGGTGGAGACACGGCTGCCGGGATCGATCACATCGGAGTTTCTCGACTACTCGCCCTATAACCCGAAAACCGACCAGTGAGAGGGGATCTGCTTTCTCGTGCGCTACACTGACAATTGCAAAAGGAAAACACTATGCCCATCACTCGTCAGAATGCTTCCCTTCCGCATATCGCCGTGCGACTCACTTTGGAAGCAATAGCAACTAAATTTGGCGCGTAAATGGTCTGAGGCCTCGTTTGCGGGGGAGACAGAGGTGCAGGTCATTGGAACGTGCGCCGCACGATTAGGAAACAGCCCCACTGCCTTCGCAGCGTGCGGATTGACAGAGCGGCCCGATTCGCGTAGAAGTAAGTAGTTACTTACTATGGGCCGCCCCGCCGCACGCATTCCCGCTGTGGAACGCCGCCGCCAGATTCTGGCCGTGGCCACCCATTTGTTTGCACGGCAAGGCTTTCAGGGCACACGGACACGGGAAATTTCCTCGAAGGCCCGCGTGAACGAGGCCATCCTCTTCCGCCACTTCCCGTCCAAAGAAGAACTCTACTGGGCGGTGCTAGACGAGAAATGCAAAGCCCGGCGCGGATTTGCGGAACTCCAACGACTATTGAAAAGCGATCGCCCAGTCCCGGAAGTTTTCGCGGCCATTGCCGATGGATTGCTGCGCCGCAATGTGGAAGATGCCAGCGTGCTGCGGCTGTGGCTCTTCAGCGGCCTGGAGAACCATCGCCTCTATCGCCGTTTTTATCGCGCTTATATGGCCGACTACTATGATGTGCTGGCGGGCTACATTCGCCGGCAAATTCGAGCGGGGAAGTTTCGCGCGGTGAATCCATTCCTGGCTGCGCGCGGGTTTTTGGGCATGCTGCTCGACTACATGTTGAGCCAGGGAGTGTTCAGCGGGCCGCGGAACGGAAAGGACAACCTGAGCCGCGTGAGCCGCGAAATGGCGCAACTCTGGCTGGAGGGCATGCAGCCGCACCACAGCAATCCTGCGCGGCAAATTTCGAAAAGGCCGCGCGCAAGAAATAGAATCGAATGAATTCGGGGCGGGAGCGAGGGAAACAATGAAATTGCCATTGTCAAGACATCGATCGTTGATGGCCGGAACCGGAAGCGCGCTGCTGGCCCTGGCCATGCTGGCCGGATGTTCCTCTAAATCCGCGCAGTCGGCGGGGCCTGCGGCACCCGCGCAAGCTGTTCCAGTGGTCGTAGCCACAGTTCAACAGAAGAATGTCCCGTTGCAATTGCGCGCCATCGGCCGCGTGGAAGTGTTTTCCACAGTATCGCTGAAGTCGCAGGTGGGCGGAGAAATCCTTAGCGTGCATTTCAAGCCCGGGCAGGACGTGAAGAAGGGCGATTTGCTTTTCAAGATTGATTCGCGCTCGTTCGAAGCGTCGTTGCGGCAAGCGGAAGGCAACCTGGCTCGCGACATGGCGCAACTTGAAAACGCACAGATACAATTGCGCCGCTACTCACAGCTCGCCGAGCAGGGAGTCGTCGCGCAGCAGCTTGTGGACCAGGCCACCGCCAACGCCGATGCTCTCGATGCCGCGGTGCGCGCCGACCGCGCTACCATTGATAACGCCAAACTGCAAATCGAATACTGCACCATCCGCGCACCCATGGACGGCCGCACCGGCACGCTGCTGGTGTATCCCGGCACGCTGGTGAAAGCGAACGACGTGCCCATCCTGGTGGTGATCAACCAGATCAGCCCGACGTACGTGGAATTTGCCGTGCCGGAGCAAAATCTCGCCGCGGTCAAGCGACACATGGCGTCCGGAACGCTCCCCGTGGAGGCAGAGATTCCCGACGACGCGCGGCCCGCGCGCGGAAAGCTTTCGTTCGTGGATAACACGGTAGATCGAACCACCGGCACCATTCGACTGCGCGCCACGTTCGGCAACGAAGACGCGCGGCTGTGGCCCGGGCAGTTCGTCAACGTCACACTGACGCTGGCCGAGCAAGCCAACGCCATCGTGGCGCCGTCGGAAGCAGTGCTAACGGGGCAAGCCGGGCAGTTCGTATTCGTGGTGAAAAGCGACAGCACCGCGGAAATGCGGCCGGTGACGGTCAGTCGCACCACGGACGGACTGGCCGTCATCGAAAAGGGACTGCAGCCGGGGGAAACGGTAGTGATCGACGGCCAGGTTTCGCTGGTGCCCAACGCCAAGGTCTCCGTCAAGAAAAAGTGATCAGCCGGAAACGCGTGCATCCATGAACATCGCAGAAATATTCATCCGCCGCCCGATCATGACCACGCTGGTCATGGCGTCCATCCTGCTGTTCGGCATCATGGGCTACCGCCTGCTGCCCGTCAGCGACCTGCCCAACGTGGACTTCCCCACCGTGCAAGTGAGCGCGAGCCTGCCGGGCGCCAGCCCGGAGACAATGGCCTCTGCCGTGGCGCTGCCGCTGGAGCGGCAGTTCTCCACGATTGCCGGGGTGGATTCGATGAGTTCATCCAGCGTGCTGGGCGCCACCTCCATCACACTTCAGTTCACCCTGGAACGCGACATCGACGCCGCGGCGCAGGACGTGCAAGCCATGATTGCCAAGGCCGCTCGCGACCTGCCGCAGAACATGCCCAGCCCGCCCTCGTATCAGAAGGTGAACCCGGCTGACCAGCCGGTGCTGTACCTCGCGCTCAGCTCGCCCACGCTGCCGCTTTCCGATGTGAACGAGTACGCCGACACATTCATCGCGCAGCGAATCTCCATGGTCAGCGGGGTTGCCCAAGTACAGGTGTTTGGCTCACAGAAATACGCAGTGCGCGTACAGCTCGACCCCAAGGCGCTGGCCACGCGCAGCATCGGCGTGGACGAAGCTGTAACGGCCATCCAGCGCGGCAATTCCAATCTTCCGACGGGCACGCTTTACGGGCCGAACCAGGCGTTTACGGTGGAGTCCAACGGGCAACTCCTGCGCGCGCCGGACTATCGTCCGATTATCGTGGCCTATCGTAACGGCTCGCCCGTGCGGCTGGACGAAATCGGCCGCGTGCTGAGCAGCGTGGAAAACGACAAGGTGGCGAGCTGGTTCAACAACAGCCGCGCCGTCGTGCTGGCCATTCAGCGCCAGCCGGGCACGAACACGGTGGAAGTGGTGGACTCCATCAAGCGGTTGATGCCCACGTTTCGCGCACAGATGCCGCCTTCCGTGGAACTGAACACGCTGTACGACCGCTCCCTCTCCATTCGCAATTCCGTGGACGACGTAAAATTCACGCTGCTGCTGACCGTTTCGCTGGTGGTGCTGGTGATTTTCCTGTTCCTGCGCAACATTTCGGCCACGGTCATCCCCAGCCTTGCGCTGCCGATGTCCATCGTGGGCACGTTTGCGGTGATGTACCTGCTCGGCTACAGCCTGGACAACCTCTCGCTGATGGCGCTGACGCTTTCCGTAGGGTTCGTGGTGGACGACGCCATTGTCATGCTGGAAAACATCGTGCGCCACATGGAACAGGGCGTACCGGTAATGCGCGCGGCGCTGCAAGGCTCGCGCGAGATCAGCTTTACCATTCTCTCCATGACGCTCTCTCTCGCCGCCGTATTTATCCCTGTGCTGTTCATGGGCGGGATTGTCGGGCGGCTGCTGCATGAATTCGCGGTCACCATCGCTTCGGCCATTCTCGTTTCCGGATTCGTCTCGCTCAGCCTGACACCGATGCTGTGCAGCCGCTTCCTGCGGCCGCCGAAAGAGTTGCATCATGGCTGGATGTACAACGTGACGGAAAACTTTTTCAAGGGAATGCTGCACTGGTACGACGTCTCGCTGCAGTTCGCGCTGCGCCATCGCGCGGCCACCATGGTGCTGGCCCTCCTGCTGGTGATTGCCACTGTGCAGCTTTACGGCATGGTGCCCAAGGGCTTCCTCCCCAGCGAAGACCTCGGACAGATATTCGCGTTCACCGAAGGCGCGCAGGGCATATCGTTCGAAGCCATGAAGCAGCACCAGATGGAGCTGGCGGAAATCGTGCGTCAGGATGAAAACGTGGATTCGTTCATGTCCGGCATGGGCGGAGGCGGCCCCGTAGGCGGCGCCGGCAATACCGGGCGAATCTTCATGCGCCTGAAGCCGCGCAACGAACGCAAGCTCAGCGCGGATGAAGTGATCCAGGAACTGCGCCCGAAGTTCGCCAAGGTGCCCGGCATCCGCGTGTTCATGCAGAACCTGCCGCCCATTCGCATCGGCGGGCAGCTCACCAAGAGCCAGTATCAGTTCACGCTGCAAAGCCCGAGCACAACAGAACTCTACGAGCAGGCTATCCAGCTCGAAGCACGGCTGCGGGACATTCCCGGCTTGCAGGACGTCACCAGCGACCTGCAAATCAAAAACCCTCAGGTGGTAGTGGACATTGACCGCGACAAAGCCGCTTCGCTCGGCCTCAGCGCGCAACAAGTGGAGGAAGCGCTGTACACATCTTACGCCGCGCGGCAAATCTCCACGATTTACGCGCCAAACAACCAGTACCGAGTCATCGTCGAGCTGCTGCCGGAATACCAGGCCGACCCCAACTCGCTTTCACTGCTGTACGTGCGCGCGACGACGGGACAGCTTGTGCCGCTCAACGCCGTGGCTGCTTTGCGGCGGACAGTCGGCCCGCTCACCGTAAATCATCTCGGGCAGCTACCCGCGGTCACGCTTTCCTTCAACCTGAAGCCGGGGGTGGCGCTGGGCGATGCGCTGGACGCAGTGAACCGCGTCGCCAATGAGATTCTGCCTGCCACTACTACGCGCAGCTTCCAGGGCACGGCGCAGGCTTTCGAAGCTTCCATGCGCGGGCTGGGCCTGCTGCTGCTGATGGCCATTCTGGTCATCTACATCGTGCTGGGCATCCTCTACGAGAGCTTCATCCACCCGATTACGATTCTCTCCGGACTGCCTTCCGCGGGATTCGGCGCGCTGCTCACGCTGAAGCTGTTCAACACGGAGCTGAGCCTGTACGCGTTTGTGGGCGTCATCATGCTGGTGGGAATCGTGAAGAAGAACGCCATCATGATGATTGACTTCGCGCTGGATGCGCAGCGCAACGAAGGCAAGCCGGCGATGGAGGCCATCTACCAGGGCTGCTTGATCCGCTTCCGGCCGATTATGATGACCACGATGGCGGCGTTGATGGGGACGCTGCCGATCGCGCTGGGATTCGGCGCGGGAGCGGAAGCGCGGCGTCCGCTGGGGCTCGCGGTCGTCGGCGGGCTGGTGTTTTCGCAGTTCGTGACGCTGTACTTGACGCCGGTGTGGTACACGTACATGGAAGCGATGCAGCAATGGTACCGGCGGCATTTTGGCGCACGGCAGACGGCGCCGGCGCACGCGGACGACTAAGAAGTTGCAAGGGCGCAGCATGCTGCGCCCCTACAACCGCGAATTGCAAGCCGACGATCGATCTGATGAGGGGCGCGGCAAGCAGCGCCCCTACGTCCCCAAATTACGGTTTCTTCGCTGGCTTCCCTTTCCTGGCCGGAGCGGGTTTGGGCTCTTCCGGTTTTTCCGTAAATTTCAGCGAGCCGAGTTTTTCGCGCGCCTTCAACGCGCCCATCAAATCTTCCAGGGGCAGCGGCTCAAATTCTCCGGAAAGAAAATCGCGGATTTCGAGCACGGTGCGCTTGCGCGTGGCGTTGCGCGTCAACAAAGCGTTGAGCTCCGCGGTCATGTGTTGCGGCACCTTGCGCATGGCGGCTTGCGCAGCGGCGCGTTCTTCGGCAGAGATTTGCGGTGCTCCCACCGGAGCAAGTTGCTGGCCGGGCGCGCCGCCGCCACCTCCGCCGCCAAATCCGCCGCCGGGCCCGCCGACACTTTCCGGAATCAGCTTCGCGGCCTGCGCCATGGCGTCCGAGGTTGCAGGCTCCGCTGCGGGGACTTTCTTCTGTTCGGCCGTGATTTGGTAGAAGGCTTTCACTTCGTTTTGCAGCGAAGCACCGCGCTGGTCCACCAGCGTTTCCAGCGCGCTGAGTTTCTTCTTTGCTTCTTCGGGATTGAGGAACAGCACGGAGGCCGAGCGAACAACTTCTTTCTCCACGTTGGTCTGATGGCTGACGGTGACGCGCGCTTCGCGATAGGCGTTAGCCATCGCGGCGGAGTCCGTCAGGTCCGTCAAATACGAAAGGCCCTTGCGCTGCGCGGCGCCCATGCGCTCGGTGCCGCGCGCGAGGGATTCCGCGGCGACGCGCGCGGCCATGTCGTCATCCGCCGCGGCCATGATGATGGCTCCGGCCGCGCCGATGACCGCCACGCGCTTGAACTGCGTGGAGTCCATTTTGTCCGGCGTGTCTTGCGAGGAGTGGTACCACGTGTCGGGCCAGGTGCAGAAAATTACCGCGGGAATGCCCTGGCTCATGTACACGACGTGATCGCTCGCGCCGTAATGTTTGTCCACGCTGGCCCAGAAGGGATCGTTGCTGCCGTTCGGCGCAGTGATGGGCAGCGTGAAGCGGTAGCCGTTGGAACGGTACTGCACGCGCTCCTTGTTGGTGTTCATGACAAAATCCATGAGGCTCGCGCCGATGTCGTTGAGGAACGACGGAAAACTGTCCGGCGTGCGGTTCATCGTAAAGATGCTGCCGCTGCGCGAGAGATGCAGGCCTTCCATATCGAAATTCAAGTCGGCGATGATTCGTTTGGCGGTGTCGGCGTGCTTTTGCAGCCAGGCGCGCGTGCCGCTGATTTCCGGCACCCAGAGAAAATGAATGTTGCGCTTGGGCTTGGGCAGCTTGCCTTCGTTAATCAGGCGGATCAGCGTGCGGCCCATTTCCAGCGTGACGGCGCAGCCGGAGCCGTCGTCGTTGGCGCCCTGCTTCAAGTAGCCCTCGTACAAGTGGCCGGAGACGATGATGTCCTGCTCGGTGGAGCCGTCGCCGGGAATCATGGCGTGCACGGTTTCCATTTCGCCGGGCACGAAATCGGATTTCACGATGGAGCGCAGCACGATCTTTTCGTTGCGCAGGCGCATGGCCAGCTCGCGCGCCACGCGCGGCGCGATGGCCCAGCCAAAGCCGGGCTTCTTGCCCTGCGGGGCGTTGGCGGAAATTCCCTGCGAGAGAATCTGGTCGAGGTCGCTGGCCGGGCGGACGGTGTTGTAGCCGATTACGCCCACGGCGTCGCGCTCGAACACCGCCATGCGTTGCAGCACATTCGTGCTGGCGGAGCCCAGCACAATTTTGCCCTTCACGTCTTTGCCAGCGTAATCCTCGGCGCGGCCGCCGAAGCCGACGTCCACCAGCTCCGCGGTGATGTCGCCGGACTCGCTGTTGCCGACGATGGCGATGGCCACGTCGTACACGTCGTACAGCTTGCGCGACTCCGGCTCGACCATCCACAGTTCCGCCTGCGACGCGAACCAACTGCGTCCCTGCGTGGGAAACGTCTCGATTTCTACGTTGCTATAGCCGTACTCCTTGGCGAAGCGGGCCATCACTTCGCTTTCGCGGAAGGTGCCCTGGTATTCCGCCTTATCGCGCACGCGCGGATACGGCACCATTTCCAGCAGGTGATGCAGCGCGCGCTCCCCGGAGGCTTCGTTGATGATGGCGCGCATTTGCGTCCAACTGAGAAGCGTGCGGTCTTCGCGTTCCTGGGAAAGCAGGGGCAGCGCCAGCGCGGCGACGAGCAAGAGGGCCAGCAAAGGCAGGCGATGCTTCATGACGTTTCTCCTCGATACGGATTGCGGATCCCTTCGACTCCGCTCAGGGCAAGGGGACTGCGGGCAACCGGGAATAGAGACGCGGAGCGTGCGGGAGAGGTTTCCACGACTATGTGACTGACCCACCCCCCGGTCGCCCATTGAAGCGACACAACTGATTGGAAGGACAAGGGATGAAGAAAAGCCCCTGCGATCGGCGTAGTCGGGAGTAGTAGGGCGTAATCGGCTGCGTGTGTGGCCGGCGATTGGGCCGTGCCATGGGGGACGAGCGCATGTGGGCGGGCCAATGGCGCATAACAGGGCTGAGACGGTTGCCGTAACGGGACTAAGTCCGATTTTCTCATAGCTACTGTAACTTCTATATAGTAGCTGTTAGAGAATGCAATGTCAAGCGAAAAATTCGGCGGAAAAGCGACGAGTTATTTTTTCTTCCACAGCTCGAAGAACTGAAGGATGGTGGCCGGGGCGTGGCCGGCGTAGTGATTGTTGGCAAAGGCGAAGATGTCCACGCTGCGCTGATTGAATTTGCGACAGGCTTCCACCCATTCCACGAGCTCGCGGCGGCGGTCCACGATGGTTTTGTCCCAGGTTTTGGTCTGCTCTTCAATTCCCTTGCGGTCGCCGAGCCAGCGAACGTAGGTGAAGTCCGCGGTGATGGGGTCGAGTTTTGCGAGAATTTCTTTAGGACGCGGCATCCAGGGATGATCAATCAGCGCCAACGCGACGCCGCGCTCGCGCAGCAGCTCGATGAATTTCGGCACCAGCCAGTTTTTGTTGCGTGTCTCGACGGCGAAGCGGTAGCCCTTGGGCAGTTTCTTCAGGAAGGGCGCTAGCCGCGCGAGAAATTCGTCCACGGTGGCGAAGGCTTTTTTGTTGAAGTAGGGAAACTGAAACAGCAGAGGGCCGAGCTTTTCACCGAGGGCATCGGCGGCGGTGAGAAATGCGTTGAGTTCGCTTTCGCAGTCCACGAGAACTTTTTCGTGGGTGATGGTCTGTACCATTTTCAGCGCAAACAAAAAATTTTTCGGGGTTTTAGCGTTCCAGCCCCGCGTCATTGCCAAGCTGGGAATCCGATAGTAGGTACTGTCCACTTCGACGGTGTCGAAGTGTTGCGCGTAGAAAGAAAGATAGTCGGCGGGCTTCATGTCCGCGGGATAGAACGTGCCCGGCCAGCCGGCAGCAGTGAAGGCGGACGTGCCCAGTCGCAGAGTGGCGGTCATGGGAGAGCGCATCCTACCGCAAAAAGTGGCGAGTGACGAATGGCGAGTGGCGAGTGCAGAGATTTATGATTGAGTGATTGAGTGATTGGGTGATTGAGGGAGGGCCAAACCTGGAAGGCATCGGGCTTCATGCTTGAGGCAAGTCAGATGTTAGCTTCCAAAGTATTTGGCGGAGCATGCCGAGGCAGGTTTCGGCGTCGCTTGCGGAGAGGTGCAGGCGGCGGATGAGGCGGCGCATTTTTTCTTCCGAGGGAGCGGCGGCGCGCGGCTGCAAGTAGCCGCAAGCGCGCAGCGAGTCGAGCAGCACCGCGGTTATGCGCTCGACCTCGCGCGTAGTAGCAGGCTTTTGTTTCTCCGGCAGCCGCGCGGCCTTGGAAGAGCGCACCAGCTCATAGAGACAAATGGCCACGGCCTGGCCGAGATTCAGCGAGCGGTGTTCTTCCCGCGTGGGGATGCGCAGCAGCCAGTGACAATGGCTGAGCGCTTCGTTGGACAGGCCAACCTTCTCCGAGCCAAACAAAAGTGCGACACGGCTGGATTGGAGCCGTCGGCGGATGGCTCGCGCGGCGTCTTCCAATCGCCGCACGGGATGGTGCAATTCCCTGCTGCCCACGGCCGAGGTGCCCACCACCAGCGTGCAATCGGCGACGGCTTCGGCGATGCTCGAGCATTCTTCCGCGTTCGCAAGCAGTGGCGAAGCACCCACGGCGGAGCGCGCTTCGCGAAACGCCGCGTCGTAGGGGTTCACCACGCGCAGGCGCAGGAAACCGAAGTTGCTCATGGCGCGCGCGGCCGCGCCCAAATTGAGAGGGTTGCGCGTGGCCACCAGCACGACACGCAGACGGTCGAATTCGGCGCGAACAGTCACGAGGCGTGATTGTACAGCAAGCGCGGGACGCGGGGCTCCGATGAAGTCGCGGTGCTTGCCATGCGCCATTTGTTTTCTGTTAGACTGAGCGCCCGCATGAGCCGTGAGTCCCAACAAGGAGAATTCGCCCCATGAACCGCCGAACATTGTTCGCCACAATTCTTGTCATTTTGTTTGCCGCGTCACTGGGCGTCGCGCAAGCGCCGGAAAAAGCTGCGCCGCCTGCGCCGCGCAATCTGACGATTGACGATTATTTTCAAATCAAGCGCGTGGGGGACCCGCAGATCAGTCCCGATGGCAAGTGGGTGGCGTACGTGGTCACCACGACTATTTTGAAGACCGACAAATACGAGCGGCAAATCTGGGTGGTGTCCACGGCGGGCGGCGAAGCCATTCCCATGACCACCAAGGGAGTCAACTCCTCGCGGCCGCGGTGGAGCCCCGACGGAAAATATCTGGCGTTTCTCTCCGCGCGCGGGAGCGGCGAAAAGGACGGCCCGAAGACGCAAGTGTGGACGCTGAACCGCAGCGGCGGCGAAGCGCAACAGTTGACGGAGACGATTCAGGGCGTGTCGTCGTTCGACTGGTCGCCCAAAGGCGACCGCCTCGTGTTGGTGCTCAGCGACCCATCGCCGGAGCAATTGGAGGCGGCGGAGGCCAAGGAAAAAAGCATCGAGAAGATCAAGCCCGCGACGCCGAAGCCGTGGGTGATTGACCGCTTGCAGTTCAAGCGGGACTACGCCGGCTACCTGGACCGCTTGCGCTCGCACCTCTACGTGTTCGAACTCGCCGGGAAGAAACTCACGCAGGTCACGTCCGGTGATTACGACGACGGGGACCCGGCGTGGTCGCCGGACGGGCGCTTCCTGGCCTTCACCAGCAACCGCAGCGAAGACCCCGACCACAATTTCAATTCCGACATCTGGGTGGTGGCGGCGGACAATCCGGACAAGGGAATGACGCTGACGCGGCTGACGAAGAATGCCGGCAGTGACGACTCACCGGCATGGAGCCCAGACGGCAAGTGGGTGACGTACGTCAGCCAGATCGATGCGAAGGCGCTGGACTACGCCACGCAGCATCTGGCCATCGTTCCCGCGCAAGGCGGCGCGGAACGCGTGCTCACGACGAAGTTGGACCGCAACGTGGTGCGGCCGCGCTTCACTGCCGACGGGCAGACGATTTTCTGCATGATCGACGACGACGGGCAGCAACAGTTGGTGAGCGTCGCCGTCGCGAGCGGCGACGTTACGCGCGTCATCTCCGGCAAAAAGTCGGTGGGCACGTACGCACTCGGCAGTGATGGCGGGATTGCTGCCATCATCAGCGAGCCGACGATTCCCGGCGAAATTTTCTGGCAGCAGGGCGGGCAGCTAAAGAAACTCACCAGCACCAATGACGCGTTGATGGCGAAAATTCGGCTGGGCGAGGTGGAATACGTCAAATTCAAGAGCAAGGACGGCACGGAAATTGCCGGCTTTCTGTTCAAGCCGGCCGCGTATATTCCGGAGATGAAGTATCCCACGCTGCTGCGGCCGCACGGGGGGCCGGTGGGGCAGTACGAGTGGTCGTTCGATTTTACGGCGCAGCTTTTCGCAGCCAACGGCTACGTGGTGCTGCAACCGAATCCGCGCGGCTCCTCCGGCTACGGGCAGAAATTCTGCGAAGCGATTTTTGCCGATTGGGGCAACAAGGATTACGAGGACGTCATCGCCATGGTGGATTACGCGGTGGCCAAAGGCATCGCCGATCCGGCCAAGCTGGGCGTGGGCGGATGGTCCTACGGCGGCATCATGACCAATTACGTGATTACCAAGTCCGGCGACCGCTTCAAGGCGGCGATTTCCGGCGCGAGCGAGGCGCTGTACGTTGCCAACTACGGGCACGACCACTATCAAAAACTGTGGGAATGGGAGCTGGGCCTGCCCTGGGAGTCACGCGCGCTGTGGGAAAAGCTCTCCACGTTCAACCAGGTGCAGAAGATCGTGACGCCAACGCTGTGGATCGGCGGCGAAAAAGACTGGAACGTGCCGATCATCAACTCCGAGCAGATGTACCAGTCCATGAAGCGGCTGGGGCGGACGACGCAACTGGTGGTCTATCCGGGCGAGCACCACGGCATCTCCAAGCCGTCGTACCTGAAAGACCGCTTCGAGCGCTACCTGGCGTGGTACGGGCAGTACATCAAGGGTGAGGCGCCGCCGAAGCCGTCGGAATGAGGCCAAAGGCGGCAGCGGTTCCCAACGGCTGAGCGGGGGGGGGCTATAAGGTCTATTGTTTCAATGTATTACGCTGATTTGGGGCGGGCGCTTGGGCCATCCAAACTGGGCTTTGATTTTGGGCCCCAATGTGGTATTCTAGTGTTCGCGTTTGGCTCTTGTAATTCCTTTTGACCTGTTCAATAGGGCTGCAGGGCAAACCTGCGGCCTTTTCTGTTTAGGGCACAAGGCGAGCGAGAGGCGGGACGCAAAATTGGCCGCGCGCGGCTTCCGCGCGAGGCTTCATTAAGAGGAACAGAAGTGAGAGAACAAGGAACTGTGAAGTGGTTCAACGCCAGCAAGGGCTACGGGTTCATCCAGCGCCAGTCCGGCGAGGACGTTTTCGTCCACTTTTCCGCCATCCAGGCGGAAGGGTACAAGACGCTGAACGAGGGCCAGGCGGTTGAGTTCGAAGTCAAGCGGGGCCCGAAGGGCCTGCAGGCGGAGAACGTCGTCAGCCTCTAGCAAGTCGAATGGGGAGGCCGCCCGCGCGGTCTCCCCGTTGTTTCAGAACTGATCCCCATTTCTTCCTCGTCGCTGAAGCGTCAGAAGCAGGAGCGGAGCGCGCGAGGAGTGGTGCCCGCCAAAGGAGGCGTGATGCGAAGTCTTGGAGAAGGACAGCAGCTCAAGCACGATGTGTACGGACTGGGAGTTGTGACCCAGTCGGACAACGAGCGCACCACGATTGATTTCGACGACCATGGAAAAAAGCTCTTTGTCACCAGCCTGATGACCGCGGAATTGATCGGAGAAGCGCCGGCCGTGCCGCCCAAGCGGCGCCGCCGCAAGGTGGTGGCGCGCAAAGTGGCAGTGGTCGCCGGCAAGGCGTAAGCTGCACCGCGCGGTTAGGAATTCGAGGGGCCCCGGCTTACAATGCCGGGGCCTTCTGCTTTTCTGGGCGGCAATTCTCAGGAGGAAGTGATGGCGGAACCAACGACTCAGAACTATGCGAACCACGTGCGCAAGCTGCCACCGCTGTTTCTGGCAGCGTCGCTGGTGCTGGCGGTCAACGTGCTATGGTCGATTTACGGAGCGGTGCGGGGTCTGTCTTTTGGGTCCGTGCTCAACGTGTTTCTCGCCGCGTCGCTGATCGTGATGTTCTTGTTTTCGCGCATGTTTGCACTGTCGGTGCAGGACCGCGTCATCCGGCTCGAGGAGCGCATGCGCATGGAGCGCCTGTTACCCGCGGACCTGCGGCCGCGCATCGGCGAATTCACCGTGAAGCAGCTCATCGGCCTGCGCTTTGCGAGCGATGCCGAGCTGCCCGCACTGGCTCGCGAAGTTCTGGACGGAAAGCTCACTGAACTGCACGCCATCAAGCGCGCGGTGAAGGACTGGAGAGCGGATTGGCAGCGTGCATAAGCGGACCAGGCAGTAGACCGCAGCCAAGTAGGAGATCCTTCGCTTCGCTCAGGATGACAGCGTGAAAAAAGTCATTACGGGCAGGTGCCGCCGGTGACAAACCAGCATTTCGAGAACGGCGACTGCTTGAAAAAGTTCAGCAACAGCGCGCCGACTTTTTGCTCGCCGGATTGCGAGGGGTGCGTGCCGTCGCTTTCCATGTCCGCTGACTGCCACATCAATCCGTCGGAGCGCAGGTTCAGCCCGCTGGCCCACAGATACGGCCCCCAGGCAATCCACGGCGCAACGGTGTTGTAATTCAAGTCGCCGGCGCGCGCGTCCACGACATTTCCGCCATTGGCCATTTGATCGATCTGCGCTTGCACCAACCACTTCACGGAAAAGCCATTTTCGTAGGCGTACGGCTCCGGATTGAGCGCCGTAGTGGCGTAGCCGCCGTAAATGCGACTGGAGAAGAACACCAGTTGCGCATTCGGATAGCGCACTTTGATGGCGCGGGCGATGTTGCCCATGGCCGTGAGCAGCGTGACCGCGTCGGACTGCGCATTGGGGAGCGATACCGTCGGCATGGACTGCGCCACTTTTACCCACACCACTTGCACCTGCTGCTCGCTGAGCCCTTGCGGGATGAGGCGCGTGTCGCGCACGCGATTGTAGTTGGCGTCCGTAGGTGAATCCCAAGTAGGGGCCGTTTGCGAGCTGGCAGCGCCGTTCACGAGCGCCAGCGTGGTCTTGTTCACGGCGGCGTCGGCGGCGGCCTGGCCCATGAACGTCCACGAATTGCACGGCAGCGCCGAATTCTGCGAACAGAATTCCTGGGTGGTATTGGACATGCCCATACTGAGCAGCACAATCTTGCCCGTAGGGCTGGGGTTGCCGCTGGTGTCCAGCGGCTGCACGGCATTGGCGCGCGCGAGTCCAACCGTGTTGTGCGCCGCGGGCACCGCGTTGCTGCCGTTGGGATATAGCCCGCCGCTGAAGCCCAAATACGTTGCGGCGCCCATATCATTAATCGGCTGTGCCGAAAATGGCCCGCCGGGTGGGGGAGGAGGCGGAGGTGGTGGTGGCGGACTGCTCGCGCCGCCGCCGCAGGCCGCGCAAAGCAGCGCCAGCGCGGCCGCCCACGCGCATGTTCGACTCCTGCCGGAGGAGTGCCGCATCGGGGCCATGGACAATTAACCCGCAAGGAGCGGTTGAGTTGCAAGCATAATTCATTCCACCGGCCCGCAACCACTGAAACGTCTGGCTTCCGCCGCTGAACTTCCTATATTCTTTGTTCGCCAGCATGCGAGCCGGCGGGCAATCGTCACGCGAGAATCAACCGCGCGTCGCCTGGCTGCATCCAATTGTCTGGCAGAAATTGAGCGGAGACCCAAGGATGAAACGCAGCACGAGACTATTGGCCATGGCCGGCGCGGCGGCTCTGCTGGCCGCGGTTCCAGTGGCGCAGGCGCAGGCGCCGCCGGGGCCCGACCGCAGCCTGGAAAAAGTGAAGATTGACCCCAACGGCGCGCCGCTGCCGGTGCCCGTCACGGAAATTATCCGGCAGTTTGCGGCAAAGGAATCGGAGTTCCGCGTGGCGCGCGGAGAATACACGTACACGCAAACGGTGCTGGTGGAGGATTTGGGCAGCTACGGCGACAAGATTGGCGAGTACCGCGTGGTCAGCGACATCGTTTTCACGCCGGAAGGAAAGCGCTACGAGAAGATTACTTACGCCCCGCCGAGCTCGCTGCAGTCCTTCAGCATGTCACCGGAAGACGAGCAAGATATTGCGAATCTTTTCCCGTTCGTTCTGGGCACAGAGGACTTGCCCAAGTACGATTTGGAGTATTTGGGGCGGCAACAAATTGATGAAATCGGAACTTACGTGTTCAGCATCCGGCCGAAGAAGATGGTGCCGGGGCAGAGATATTTTCAGGGCACGGTCTGGGTGGACGACCGCGATCTGCAGATTGTGAAGACATTCGGAAAATCGGTGCCTGACCTGCGGAAGAAAGACCGGGAAGATTTGTTTCCCCAGTTCGAAACGTGGCGCGAACAAATTGACGGGAAATACTGGTTCCCGACGCTGACGCGGGCGCTCGATACGTTGCATTTCACCAGTGGCGACAAGCGCATCAAAATTTCCGTGCGCTACACCAACTACAAGCGCTTCAAGAGCACCACGCGCATCATCAGCGCAGAGCCGCTCAAGCCTCCCGACGAAAAGAAGCCCCCGCAACGATAAGTCCGCGTCGCGAGGGCTCGTGATTATGCCGCGAGGAGTTCAGTACAAGACCGTGCCTTTGACGGCCATCTTCTCCAGTTTGAAATCCTGATAAACGCGCGCGCCGCCTTCCAAGCCGATATTGGGATGTTGGAACTCGACGCTGATCATCTTCAGGTTCGGGTCGATGATCGGTACTCCATCAACCACGCGCGGAAAGATGAGTTCAAACTCCAGGCTACCGCCTTTTGCCGTAACGTACTTAATCGCCGGCACGCGCTTTCCTCCCGCCGTCAAGTACGCCTCCATGGGCACGGTGCCTTCCGGGTAGAACGTCTGCCAAAAACGCATCAGTTCCCGCTCATCTTTCTGAATGTTGGAGCCGTACAGAACGTGGACGACAATCACGTCGTCGTAGGTCCGCGCGAGGAAGGGGCCGGCGGAAGCGTCAAATTCCTTCTGCTGCTCCGCGCTCATCTTGTCGTACTTGTTGCGAATCTGCGCGTCGCGGATAAACGCCTGGCGAATCGGCAGCGCGGAACGAAGCTGAATGATGTAAAAAATCTGTTGCTCGGTTTCGCGGGTATCGCCCTGCGTGGGCTGGCCAAAACGGTCCTCCGCTACATGCGTGCGGTACCATTTTTGAGCCCACGGCGAGTCCTCCAGCATTTTTCTGCACTCTTCCTTGGACCATTTCTGCCATTCTTTCTTTTCCCAAAATCCTTGCGCGGACAAGGCCGCCGCTCCCACTGTGATGGCTAGAAGCGCCAGCATAAGATTTCGCGTTTTCATGATTGCTCCCTCTTCTTACTCATGGACGTATTGTGCCAGTAATCCATTACCCGAGCCAAGCCGAGATTTGCCAGCGCGGGCGCGCTAGGAATTCTCCTCTCCGGGCCCCTTGCCATCGCGGTGCGGAGTCACCGAATCCCGCGCAGTGATCGAAGCGAAACGCCGCACTTCGGCGACCAAATCCGCCGGCCAGTTTGCTTTTTCGAGCGCATGCGCCAGGGCCGCGGCGTCCAGCTCGGAAACTTCTTCCCACTTCCCTGCTTTCTTCAGCACGGTTTCCAGCGCGGCGCGCAGCTCGTCGTGCTTGCCCGGAAATTTCTCCCATTCGCTATGCCGCACAGAAAGCTGCTGGCCGCTGCCCTGAATGACCTGCAAGTTCTGCTGCCGTGCGAAGGCAATCACTTGCTCCTTCAACTGTTCGAGGCGCCGATCGAGGGCGTCCCGCTCGTGCTTGACTCGCGCAAACTCGTCTGCCAGGCGCACGCCGTCGTCGGCCTTGAACTGCGCCGGCGGCAGGGCCAGCACGGAATCCGGATGCCGCCACAGCGGGCACTCCGGCTTGAATTCGCACCAGTCGCACAGCGCGCTCTTGCGCCCTTCAAACTGCCTGGTGCGTTCAATGCTCTGGATCAGCTCGATGGTTTGCTGACGGAGCTGCACTAGCTGCTGGGGCGTGCGGCGCGAGCGCAGCGTCTCGCGGCAGGCCACGTAGTGCCACACCAGCTCGACACCGCGCGTGTCCGGCCACTGCCGCTCGATGCCGATCTGGTAGAGCGCGAGCTGGCGGTCGGCGTCGGCTTTTTGCTGCGGAGGGAGCGTGCGGCCGGTCTTGTAGTCGTGGATTTCGATGATGCCGTCGGGGCGGCGGGCAATGCGGTCCACGTAGCCCTGCACCTGGTACTTCCCTTCCGTGTCGAGGGGAAACGTGAGGTGCACCTCGGTGCCCAGCGTCTGGCTTTGGCGAAAGGGCCGATTGCTCTCGTAGAAATTGCGGATGCATTTTTTGCCGGCGTCGAAGTAATTCTGCTCGGTCATGCCCGCGCGAACGATGCGCACCTGCGGCCCCCACAACTGCTTCCAGCGCGCAGAAAACATTTCAAGCAATTCGTCCAGCGTGTTCAGCTTTTCCAGTTGCAGGTCGTCGTAAAGCTTGCGCAGCACTTCGTGCACCACGCCACCGAGAAAAGCTTCCACGCCCTGCTCGGCTTTCTTAATGCCGTCCACATAGCGGAATTTGTACTTGAGCGGGCAGCTTTCGAAGGATTCCAGCCGGGAATGAGAATAGACGGCCATGGACAATTGTCAGGAAGGCAGTTCTTTCAAGAGCGTTCTGGCTTTGGCGAACCAGGGGCGTTCGCGGCGCTCGACGAAGCGTGGCATGGTGCGCCGCTTTTCAAAAATTTTCTGCGCCCATTCGCGCGCCTCGTCAAAACGGTTCTGCGATTTCAGAAAACTGGCATAGTGATACCAGGTTTCCGGAATCGTGGCATGCTGGACGACCTCCGCAAACAGCGCGTCGGCCTGCTGGTCGTTGCCGCATTGCGCGTACGCCCGCGCGAGAAAGAACGAGGCGCGGTAGTGATCAAAATCGGCATCGCTGCGCACCACCGGCTCAAGGTCAGCAATCGCGGCGGGAAAGTCATGCAACTCGAAGGCACACAGGCCGCGGTGGTAGAGCGCGTGAATGGAGTCGTTGCGGGTGGAAATGGCGCGGTCAAAGGTTTCACGCGCCTTGAGAAATTCCTTCTGGTCAAAATACAGTTCGGCCAGCTCTTCGAGATTTCCAGCAGACGGATTTTCCGCAACGGTGAATTTCAGCTTTTGAATGTACTTCTTGCGCTCGAAGCGCGCAAAGGCTTCCTGCAACAAGTAGACGTCCGGCACAACCTCGATCAGGATGTAGGCGATCGCGCCGATGTAACCGCCCATCAGAATGATGAAAAACCAGAAAAAGGCGCCGCGCCGCCGCACCAGATGCACGATGGCGAGAATCTGGAGAACAAACCCCCACGAAGAAAAAAGATGCCGCAAAACGTCCATCTAAAGTTTGACCAGCGCCAAGGATGCATTCGCCGAAGCGCGATGTCAAATATTTGCAGCGAAGCGGGGCGGCGTGCCCGGCGCATCAGCCCATGGAGCTCACGTGCTCGGGTTGCACACGGTACTTCACGCGGACTTCACCGGCTTGGCGGTAGGGGTAGACGTCCACTCCCAGGTATTTTTTCGCGAGGCGATTGATGTGCTCGTCGGCGCCCTGCTCGGTGATGTCCACCACACGGCCGCGAATTTCCAGGTAGCGGTACGGGTTGTCGGGATCCGCGACGGCAATGGCCACGCGGGGATCGCGGCGGACGTTCTTGTCCTTGCGGCGGCCGCGCGCGGAATTGAAGAAAATGAAGCCGCCCTCGTAGTCCACCCAGATGGGCGTGACCTGCGGCGTGCCGTCGGCATTTAATGTAGCCAAGCTGCCGAAAGCTTTTTTACTGAACAAATCGGCGTGGGAAGCGGGGATCGTCACGGGCATGGCTTGCTCCTTCCTCGTTGCTGCTAGCGAGATTGTGCCAAAAGCGGCCACGCGATAACAACTTTTCCTGTGCAAGAGAAATGGGACTGCTCACCGGGCCGCATCGAAAACTTGCGGGAGCACGATGAAATGCTTATGATGGGTAAACCTCAGGAAGCTGCGCGGTCCCCTTGCAATAGCAATCCACACAAAAAGGAGTTCAGAACATGAATCGCTCTGCACCGCTTGCCGGAGCGCTCATCGCGTTTCTGGCTCTGGCAAGCTGCCAATCGAGGAGGCCGGAGATGGAACAAAGAGCCAGCGACGAGCAACAACTTGTGCGCATCGAGGGCGCGTTCGCTGAAGCCGCGCTGCGGCACGATGCCGGGGCGCTCGAAGCCTACATCACCGAGGATTTTGTCGGGGTGGACGTCAACGGGCAGCGCATGGACAAGGCGCAAGTGCTGGCGCGCATGCAGTCGCAGGAAATGGAAATCACATCCTTGCGGCACGAAGACATTCGCGTGCGCGTGTTCGGCGATTGCGCGGTGGCGACGGCGCGCACTGTAGTGGCCGGCCGCTACAAAGGGCAGGAGACCGGCGGCGAGTTTCCGTACATGCGCGTGTGGGTCAAACGGCAGGGGCGCTGGCAGGCCGTGGCGACGCAGTCCTCGGCGATTCCCAAGCGATGATCGAGGCCCGCGCGCGATCAAAGCGCGGGGACCTAAAATCCCCGCTACTGAACCATGCGGGAAATGGCGAGGAATTTGACCTTCTGTTGCGCAGCCGTGCTGGCCATCGGCGAATAGTAGTAGTAAAAATCCGCGACGACCCGCGCTTGCCTGCCTTTGAGAATGGGGAACGAAAACTTTTCGCTGCGTGTTTCGCGCGGCGCGAGGCGCGTGTCCTCGAGCACCTTCGCTCCCCGGAGAAACGCAAAATGCTCGCGCTCGACAGGAGCGCCTTTCTGGTCCGCCACGCGCCGCATGTACACACGCTGTTCGCGGAAGGTCTGCCCCCCGCCGTAGGGTTCGGCGCGAACCTCCAGAATGAGCTGCCGCAGCGGCGATCCAGTCGGCACGTAGTGCCCTGCACCGCTGTTGGTCAACTTCACGGTCACTTCGAGCTTGTCGCCTTTGCGTTCCGCGCTGAGAGCGACGTGGATGGCCTTATTCAACTGCTCCACCGAACGGCTGCCCGGCATCTGGTGAAAATTAATCTCATCTTGCGAGGAGCGCTTGACGCGCGGGTCCACCACCGCACCGCGAACGGTGTACATGTGGCACGACTGGCACTGCTTCCCTTCTTTGGCGTATGGACTTTCTTTCCATTCCGCGTAGGTGGTCAGCACGGGAAAGCCGAGCGCATTGCGATATTCGTGGCAGGACACGCACGCCAGCGAAGACGTGTGCACTTTTGAAAACACCGTGCCATGCGCGGGAGACACCGCCTCCTTCGACGGCCCGCTCTTCACTTCGCTGAATTCCACGCGCGCCTTGGGGTTTCCGCCGGAGAGGGTGACTTCGCGGATGGAGTGGCAGTAGTCGCAGGTGATTCCTTCCCAACTGACTTTGCGGAGGAGCGAGAAATCTTCGAGCATTACGCCAACCGGCGAGTGGCATGCGAGGCACGCTTTGCGCCCGGCTTCGCCAAAATCCTCGCCCGCCATCTTCAGTGCATCCTGAAACAGGCGGCTTTCCATGGCCGCCGCATGCGCGGATTGCTTCCAGCCATCAAAGATTTCGCGATGGCAGTCGCCACAATATTCGGCGGTGCTCGGCGATTGCTGAGCATGAGCAGGAGTCACTGCGAAAATCAGGAGGAGAACGGAGAAAAGGCACGCTGCCGCCCGCATGAGTCACCCCTTGTGGAGATAGAATCCCGAACGCTTCCGTACCAATCCTGCGCTGCCGGAACAGCATCCCGGCAGAACTGCGCGGCGGCACAAATCTTACCGCATTTGTGTCTGGAATGATTCAAGCTTTTCGAGATTCCAAATCCGCCCGTCGTTCGCAGCTTCACATCCCGGGAGGACGCCCGGGAGATGCGGCCGGCGGACGCAGTTGGTATTCCTTCGGCGGCTCGGCGCCGAGCAGGTAGCGCACAAAGTAATCCCAGCGGCGGCGCACCATGTACGGCTCGTTGCCGAAGCCGTGGCCACGATTGGGAAGCATCAGCAGATCAAAATCCTTGTTGGCCTTAATCAGCTCATTCACCACCAGCAGCGTGCTGTACGGCGGCACGTTGGAGTCCATCGTGCCGTGTGCCAGCAGCAGGTGCCCTTTCAAATTTTTCGCGTGATTCTGATTGGCCTGGTCGTCGTAGTTCGTGGCGCCGTCCGGCTTGCGCTCGAGCAGCCCTTGCCATTTTTCGGCCCAATCGTCCTCATAGACGCGGTTGTCGTGGTTCCCGGCTTCGGCGATGCCCACCTTGAAAAAGTCCGGATAGCGGAACATCGCGCCCGCGGTGGCGTTGCCCCCGCCGGAGTGGCCATAGATTCCGGCGCGGTCAATGTCGATCCAGGGAAAGCGCTGGGCGAGCTGCTTCATTCCGGTCACCTGGTCCGGCAGGGTGTTGTCGCCCATGTCGGCATAGTAGGCATCATGAAACTTCTTGGAGCGCCACGGCGTGCCCATGCCGTCAATCTCCACGACGATGAAACCCAGCTCCGCAAGGGCCTGCGTATCCCCGCGCGCCGCGGAGAAGTTGCGCCCGCCAATGCTGCCCGTCTGCGGCCCCGGATAAATATGGTTGATGATGGGATATTTCTTGGCGGGATCGAAATTCGCCGGCTTGAACATCAGCCCGTAAAGATCCGTTGCACCGTCGCGCGCTTTCACGGTGAATGGCATGGGCGGTTTCCAGCCCGTGGCGAGCAGCTTGGAGATGTCCGCCTTTTCCAGCGAGGCCAGCAGTTTGCCCGCGGCATCGCGCAGCACCGCCACCGGCGGCACATCGGGTTTCGAGTAGCTATCCACAATATAGCGCCCCGAAGGCGACAGCGTGATGGCGTGGTTCGCGTCTTCCGGGGTCAGCAGCGCAAGATTTTTCCCGTCAAAACCCACACGATAGAAATGGACAAAATACGGATCGCGGCCCTTTTCGCGCCCTACGCCGAGAAAGTACAGCAAGCGGTTCTTCTCGTCCACGCGCAGCAACTGCGTGACGTTCCATTCCCCGCTGGTAATTTGCTGCTTCAGCTTGCCGCTCTGCAAATCGTACAGATAGAGGTGGCCCCAATTGTCGCGCTCGGAAAACCAAAGGAATTCGTTGGAGGCCGGCAGGAAAAGCCAGTTGACGCGGCCGTTTCCGGATTCAAAGTATGTAGCTACAGTTTCTTCGAAGACTTCGCGAATTTTTCCTGTGGCGGCATCGGCGATGCGCAGGTTTTCGCGCTTGTGGTCGCGGGAAGTGGAAACGAAAGCGACCTGCGTGGCGTCCGGACTCCACTGCACGTCCTCCCATAAACCGCCGCGGCAGACCAGATCGTCGCACAGCGTGGAGCGGTGCTGGTCCGGCGGCATGTCGAAGTGCACTACGCGCGGCCCGTCCAGCTCGATGACCACGCGCTGGATCATGGTGACGACCTCGTCCCCCACCAGCGGATATTTCCACGCTTGCAGGTTGGGATGGCCGACGCGCGTATCCACCAGATACATCTCTCCCGTGCCGCGCTGGTCCTGCTGAAACGTGGCGATTTTTTTGGAGTCGGGCGACCACTGCACCACCGGGCGGTCGCTGCGCGTCCATCCGGCGTTGTTGGTGGCGTAGCCGAAGTCTTTCACGCCGTCGGTGGTGAGCTGCGTTTCCTTGCCAGAGGCAACGTCGCGAACCCACAGGTTCCAATCGCGGATAAACGCCGCGCGCTTTCCGTCGGGAGAAAGCACATCGTTGCGGCCCGCGCCGGGACGCGCGCCGCCGGGTGCGGGCGGGCCTGCCGGAGCCGCGCCCTCATCCTTGCACTGATAGGACGCCAGATCGCACTTCCAGCGACGCCCGCGTGCACTGAAAGTGATTGCTAGCAAGTCAGAAGAAAACTCGAAATCCGTGAACGGCAAGTGCTGCGCATCAAAAGTCGCGCCCGCAGCCGCCGAAATCGCCGCGGCAAGCTTCGCGTGATCGAATGGCACCCCGCGCGTGCCCTTTGCGGAATCAATCAACACAAACTCGCTGCCCTCCGCGGTCACGATGCGATACCAGAAGCGCTCGTCGGGCAGCCAGTTCGGGCGCACGCCGGAACGCAGCACCAGCGGATTCGTGTTGTAGCCCATGAATTTTTCGGCGCGCGCGTAGTCGGCGGCGGTCAGCGCGCGCGGCACGTCACCGGCAGGCTGCTGCGCGGCACACGGAACACCAACAGCGAAACTCAAAAGCAGGATGGCGAGTTGGAAATGTGAATCGCGAATCACGCGCGGGAACATGCGGGTCCTCCTTGTGTCCGGGCGGTGGCTTGTGCGGCTGGGCCGGCGCCGCCATCACGCCGGCGGTAGAGTACCGCACCTGGCGCGGATTTGTCGTCAAGAGCGAGAGCATGGCAGGAATTGCAGTCGCACCGAAAGAGCAATTCAACAATTGACATCCGCGAGGCCCGTTCGTAGCATCGCCGCGTACTCCGGGAGTTCTCGGTGAATGGCCTTCGCTTTCCTCGTGCTGGACGCTGCGTGTGCTGGATCGCACTGGCAATTCTGGGAGTACTGCTTGCGCCGGGCGTCGCGGACATGTCCGCCCTGGGCCAAGTCCCGCTGTCCAAACTCAATGTCGGCGCGCACGATCCGCTTTACACTTCGTACGCCGCGCCGATGAACCGCTCGGAATATTTCGTGGACGAGGCCTACCATCTGAATTACTACACGCCCACGAAAGGCGTCACCTACGAAACCGACACCGCCGGAGAATTTTCGATGGTTTGGAGGATGGGAAAGAACTCCGCCATCGCGACAAAGGATTTTTACAAGGCACCGGTGATTCGCCGCTCGTACACAGACATTGTCAAAGTAGAATACTGGCCATTTGCGACGGTTGAGGTGCGCCAAACATTAGTCGTCTACAGCTCGCGGTTCGCGCTCCTCGATATTGAAGTGATTAGCCACAGCGGTCACCAGCAGGAGCTGACGGCTCTGGCAAAATATCACAATGCTGGCTTCGTCCAAAATGTGCAGTTACAGGAAAAAAGATTCGTCACATTTCGTCACCAGGTTTCGCCGAAGAAAGTCATGGAATCACCGCAACCGACATACGAACAAGAGTTCCGAGACCTATTCCTGATCAGTACCCCAGCTGATGAATTTCTAGCCGACAAAATCGATGCCGGCGAACCAACAGGGAGTGGATTTGCAGCTTTTCGGTTGCGAAAACAAATAAAGCTTGCACCCCATGGCCGTGAGCATCTGCGCATCATTCGCGGCGTACAACCTTACTCGCAGGACGCCGGGCCATTCATTGAGAAAGCAAAAAAGCTGCTCGATGAGCCGCTGGCGCCGCTCATTGCCGCGAGTGAGGCGCAGTACACAAATATTCCGCGGCTTAAGCTGCCGAATAAAGATTGGGAGCTGGCCTACTGGAGTGCGTTCAATCTGGTGCGGCAGCAGATGCTGCCGCCGGAAGGCGAAGCGAAGCACAACTATTATGTGTTTTCGCGAGAGCCGACGTGGAGCTGGGGCCACGAGGGTCAGGTGTTCCACGAAAGCCTGTCCATGCTGAGCTACGTGTTCATGGATGCGGCCAGCGCGCAAAATTCACAGCGCGTTTTCGTCGAGCGGCAAGCGCCCTCCGGCTACATCGCCTACCGCGTCGGGCCGTACGTGAACGTCACGTTTCCGGTCGGCGGCGAAGAAACTAGTTCCGCGCCGTTTTTCGCGTGGACGAACTGGGAAATTTACGCAATCTCCCGCGACAAGAAATTTCTCGACGAAGCCTACCGCGCCAGCGCAGCGTATGCCGAGTACATGCTGCGCACGCGCAACAAGGACGGCGACGGCATCCTCGTGTGGGGCGGACACGCCGTGCTGGAATGCGTGCGCGATGAGTTCGGCGTCATCTGGCAGCTTTTCGGCCACACGCCGGAATCGCCGAAAAAAGTGAAGTCGCTGGACCTCTCCACCATGATGGTGATGGAAATGCGTTCGCTGGCGAAGATGGCCGGCGCGCTGGGCAAATCCGACGACGCGCGCCGCTGGACCGAGCGCGCCGACAAGCTGGCCGAGCTCATTCGCACCCGCATGTGGGACGAACAGGACGGATTTTTCTACAACCTGGCGCGCGATTCCGGCGCGTTCACTACGAAGGACGGCATCAGCCTGAAGCGCAAAGAAATTATCGGCTTCCTGCCGATGTGGGCGGGCATCGCGACGAAAGAGCAGGCCGCGCGGCTCGTCAAGCACCTGACGAATCCAGAAAGTTTCTGGCGGCGCTACGGAGTGCCCACGCTCGCGGCAGACGACCCGTACTACAACGGCAACGTAACGAAGTGCTGCCAATGGAACGGCGCGGTGTGGCTGCTGTGGGACTACATGGTCTTTCGCGGGCTGCTCAACTACGGCTACCGCAAAGAGGCCGAGGCGCTGGTGCAACGCGTGATGGACGGCGTGATTTTTCAGCTCAAGGACAACCACCGCTTCTGGGAATCCTTCAGCCCGGACAATACGCAGCTTGCCTCGCCGAAGAATTATTTGTGGGACACCATCATCGCCCGCATGATGATCGACCTTTACGGCCCGGGCGCGAAGCCAACCCCGCCAGCCAATCGAGCGGCTCCGAGGCCAGGATGAAGGACAACAAAATGACCGAGCACATTTCCGTTTTCACGACGCTTTCATTTCTGCTGGTGTTTTCCCTCTGCGCAGTAACCGCACGCGGGCAGAAGTCTCCGGCGCCTGCGCCGACGCTCGCGGAAAGAAAAGCGGAGGTGGCGGAAAAAGTCTCGCGCGTGCGCACCTTTCTGGAGCGCGAAAAACTCTCCGGCGTGCTGCTGGGACACGTTCGCAACTTCGCGTGGCTGACCGGTGGCGGCGACATCCACATCGTGCTGGGCAGCCCATCGGGAGCGGCGTCGCTGCTGGTCCTGGCTGACGGGCGTAAATTTCTGATTTCCCCGAACAACGAATCGCTGCGCTTGATGAACGAAGAACTCGCCGGGCTGGGCTTCGAGCTGCGCGAGTACAAATGGTACGAAGACAAATTGGCGACCGACCGCAAAATGCAAATCGTCCGCGAGCTGGCCGGCGGCGCGCTGGCCAGCGATCTGCCCTACGGCGATTTGCGCGTCGTCGAAAAGGAAATCGCCGCGCTGCGCGTGCCGCTGATGGAAAGTGAAATCGTCCGGCTGCGCTGGCTGGGACGGGAAACGACGGAAGCTGTCGCGGAAGTTGCACGGAAAATTTCTCCGGGCATGAGCGAGCGCGAAATGGAAGCCATGACCGCGGACGCGCTGATGCGGCGCGGGATTCGTCCCACGGTGCTGCTGATGGGCGCGGACGAGCGCATCCGGCAATATCGTCACGCGACACCCAACGACGCTCGCATCCAGCGCTACGCGATGATCAACGTCTGCTCAGAGCGCTGGGGGCTGACCATCGCGGTGACGCGCTTCGTACATTTCGGTCCGCTGCCCAGGGAGCTGGCCGAGCGCGCGGCCGCAGTTGCGCGCGTGGACGCCACATTTCTAGCGCACACCGTGGCCGACGCGACGGCGGACGCAATCTTGCAGGCCGCTGCGCGCGCATACGAAAAAGAAGGTTACGCCGGAGAATGGGAAAAGCATCACCAGGGTGGGGCCATCGGCTACATGGAACGCGATTGGGTGACGTTTCCGGGGCTTGTCGAAACGGTGCACGTGAACCAGGCGTTTGCGTGGAACCCGACCATCGCCGGCACGAAAAGCGAAGACACCGTGCTGGTCACCGGCAAAAGCCTGGAAGTGCTGACCGTGGCGAAGAACTGGCCGACGATTGAAGTGGAAGTCGAAGGCAAGAAGTGGAAGCGCCCGGCGATTCTTGTGCGCGCGTTGCCTAAAAAACGTTGACCATGAAACTTCAGCTCATTGATTACGCGATTATCGCGTTGTACGTCGCGTTTGTGCTCGGCGTAGGCGCCATGCTGAAGAAGCACATGCGCACGAGCGTGGATTTTTTTCTCTCCGGGCGGCGCATTCCGGCCTGGGTGACCGGACTCGCGTTCATGTCCGCGAATCTCGGCGCGCTGGAAGTGATGGGCATGGCCGCAAGCGGCGCGAAGTATGGCATGCTGACGAGCCACTTCTACTGGGTCGGCGCGATACCCGCAATGATTTTCGTGGGGCTGTTCATGATGCCGTTCTACTACGGCAGCCGCGCGCGCTCCGTGCCGGAATATTTGCGCCTGCGTTTCGATGAAAAAACGCGCGCGTTCAACGCGTTCACCTTCGCGGTGATGACCGTGCTGGCCAGCGGCATCAACATGTTCGCCATGGCTATTGTGTTTCAGTTGATGCTCGGCTGGTCCATCCACGCGACCATTTTGCTCTCCACCGCCGTCGTGCTGGCCTACACCGTGCTTGGCGGACTGACGTCCTCGATTTACAACGAGGTGCTGCAATTTTTTCTAATTGTGCTGGGCATTTTGCCGATGGCCGTGCTCGGCGTGGTGGATGCAGGCGGCTGGTCGGGGCTGGCCGCGCGCCTGCCGCCGGGATTCACGAAGACGTGGTCCACGCTGGGCAGCGCGGCGGCGAATCCCATGGGTGTGGAGTGGTTCGGCATCGTGATGGGGCTCGGCTTCGTGCTTTCCTTCGGCTACTGGTGCACAGATTTTCTGGTCGTGCAACGCGCCATGGCTGCGCGCGACATGGCCGCCGCGCAAAAAACGCCGCTGATTGCCGCCGTGCCGAAAATGTTCATCCCCTTCATCGTGATTGTGCCCGGCATGGTGGCGTGGGCGCTTCTGCCGCGCGAATTGTTCATGGTGGACGGGCAGGTGCAGCACAACCTAGCGCTGCCGCTGATGCTGGCGCATTACTATCCGCCGGGGATGCTCGGCGTGGGAATCACTGCGCTGCTGGCCAGCTTCATGTCCGGTATGGCCGGCAATGTCACCGCGTTCAACACCGTGTGGACCTACGACATCTACCAGTCCTACATCCGCCGCGACGCGCCCGACCGGCACTACCTGCTGATGGGCCGCGTGGCTACCGTAGCGGGCGTGGCCATCAGCGTCGGCGCGGCATACCTCGCGCTGCAATTCAGCAACATCATGGATTACCTGCAACTCATTTTTTCGTTTGTGAATGCGCCGCTGCTGGCCACGTTTTTGCTGGGCATGTTTTCCAAGCGCACTACGCCGAACGGCGCGTTCTGGGGACTCACCAGCGGCACTGCGGCCGCCGCGCTGCACTTTTTGGCGGTGAAGCGCGGGCTGGCGCACTATTCCAGCGATATGGCCGCGAATTTTTATGGCGCCATCTACGCCTGGGCAGTTTGTTTTATTCTCACGCTGCTCGTCAGTTTTTTTACGCAGCCGCGGAAAGAAGCGGAGTTGAAGGGCCTGGTGTACTCGCTCACCGAAAGACCCAGTTACAATCGCCTGCCGTGGCTGAATCGGCCGGCGACGCTGGCGCTGTTCGTCGGCGTGCTAACGATTGTGCTGAATTGGATGTTTTGGTAAAGCGATAGTGGGCGAGCTGCTGCTCGCCCTTAGGAACTAGAGCCTATTGCAAAACTGGGTACAACGCGTTGATGTTGCCATAGTTGGTTCCTCCTGGGGGGCGGTAAATAGGAGGCGCAGCGCCAGGGGGAGG
>JAMCWK010000134.1 GCA_023481105.1 Acidobacteriota bacterium
ATCGCCGAAGACCACGTGGATCCCAACCTCCTTTTCGCGGGCACGGAATTCGGCTTGTTCTTTTCCACCGACAGCGGGCAAAAGTGGATTCGCCTGCGCGGCGGTTTCCCCACGATTGCCGTCAAGGACCTAGCCATCCAAAAGCAGATGAACGACCTCGCCGTCGCCAGCTTCGGCCGCGGTTTCTACATTCTCGACGACTACACGCCTCTGCGCGGCTGGAAGCCGGAAGTTTTTCAGAAGGACAGCGTCATCTTTCCCGTTCGCGATGCGTTGATGTTCATTCAGGCGACGCCCGTCGGCGGCCGCGGCAAAGGCTTCCAGGGCGAAACATTTTTTACCGCGGAAAATCCGCCCGTTGGCGCCACGTTCACCTACTTCCTGAAGGACGCGCTGCGCACCAAGCGCCAGCGCCGCCAGGAAGCTGAACGCGCCGCAGCACGCCGCAACGAAGCCCCGCGCTATCCCACCGCGGATGAGCTGCGCGCGGAAGAAGAAGAGGAGCCACCCGCAGTCATCGTCACAATCACGGACTCGACCGGCCGCGTCGTGCGCCGCCTGAACGGTTCCGCGACCCCCGGCATTCAGCGCATCACGTGGGATCTCCGCGAGCCCGCCGTCGGCCTCGGCGGACCCGGCGGTGGCGGCCCGGGTGGCGGCGGTGGCGGTGCGGCTGGCGGTGCAGGCGCGGGCGCCTTTCAGCAGCCCGGTGGGCCGCTGGTCATGCCCGGCACGTATAAAGTTTCTCTCGCCAAGCGCGTGGACGGCGTGCTCACGCCATTCGCGGGCGAGCAGTCCTTCAACGTGGTCGTCGAAGGCCAGTCCTCAATGAAGCCCGAAGACCGCGCCGCACTGCACGCATTCCAGCAAAAAGTCGTCAAGCTCCAGCGCGCCGTCAGCGGTACGCTCGACATTGCCAACACCACCCGGACGCGCCTCGGCCTCATCAAGCGCGCCATTCAGGAAACCCCCGCGCTGGATCAAAAGCTGCGCGACCAGGCCAACGCGCTCGACGCGCAGCTCAACAGCATTCTCCGCGCGCTGCGTGGCGACGTCGCTCTCCGTCAGCGCAACGAAAATACAATGCCTGCGATTTCCGAGCGCGTCGGCGGCATCGCCGGTGACCAGCGCATGTCCATTTCGCGCCCGACGCAAACGCACTTGGACGCCTACGCCATCGCCGCGCAGGAGTTCGCCGCCGAGCTCGCCAAACTCCGCGCGCTCGTCGAAACCGACCTGGTCAAGCTGGAGAAAGCTCTGGAGGCCGCCGGCGCACCCTACACTCCCGGCCGCCTCCCCGACTGGAAAGATCAGTAGCTGAGAACTGCGGAAAAAGGAGACAACGATTCATGCCATCCTTATCCGAAGACAGAAATGCCCGCGTTCTGGCGGGTCTGCGCATTGCGGTAGGCGCGCTCTTTCTCATTTTTGGACAGTACAAGGTGTTTGGGGCCCAGTTCACTTTCGGCGGTGGTTTCCAATTCTGGATTAATCGCTTCCTCGAAGGTGGCGCCTATCCTTTTATGGTTTCAGTCCTCCAAAACTTTGTTCTGCCACATGGAACCGCGATCGCTTTTCTCGTGGCCTATGGCGAACTGGCCATCGGCTTGGGACTCGTTTTTGGTATTCTGGTGCGTGCGGCTAGCGTATGCGGGACGATCTACATGCTCGCGTTGCTATTTTCGTCAGACTATCCCGGGCCGCATGCCGCCTTCTGGCAGTACTTCGGCGGCGCACTGGATCATTTGGTGCTGGCGTTGTGCTTCGTCGCCTTCGCACTGGGAGATGCGGATCGTGTGCTATCTGTGCGTTGGCTGCTTCGCCGGCGTTCCGCAGGCCGGTGACCTTTGCGTTACGATTCACTCTTGAAAATGAATAATGGGGGCGTCGGTTAGCCGGGCTGACTTTTTTTCACCCGTTCCGGCGAGCAGTCGGATCTCAAGAGCCGCTTTCTGGGAGAAGGCGTTTCCCGCATGCAAAGCCGCTTTGACCGCAAAACATTCGCTCGCGAAATCGCAAAAACTCCGCTCACCCAAAACCAAATTCGCGGCTTCTGGGCCTCCTGGCTCGGCTGGGCGCTCGACGGCATGGACTCCTTCATCTACGCGCTGGTGATGGTGCCCGCGCTCACGGAACTGCTTCCTCGCGTGAGGATTCCTTCGAGCGCAGCGAATATCGGCTACTACGGCGGCCTGCTCTTCGCGCTGTTCCTGATTGGCTGGGGACTCTCGCTATTGTGGGGTCCCATCGCTGACCGTTTCGGCCGCGTGCGCACCCTCGCGCTGACCGTGCTCTGCTACTCGCTCTTCACGTTTTTGGGCGCGGTGGCCGCTAGCGTCTGGCAACTCGCCGCCTTTCGCCTGCTCGCCGGAATCGGCATCGGCGGCGAATGGTCGATGGGCGGCACGTTTGTCGCTGAAGAATGGCCCGAAGACCGCCGCAAGATGGCCGCCGGCTACCTGCACACCGGCTACTATGTTGGATTTTTTCTCGCCGCCATTGCCAACTATCTTATCGGCAGCCGCTACGGCTGGCGCGCCATGTTCGCGCTGGGCGGCGCTCCCGCGCTGCTCGTCGGTTTCATCCGTTACGGCGTCGCCGAGCCGCAGCGCTGGAAGAAGAAAATGGATCAGATTTCCGCTGTCATCCTGAGCGAAGCGAAGGATCGCCGTCCGGAACGCGGCTGGACAATGGGTCGCGCGTTTCTGTCGCTCTTCTCGCGGCAATTCCGCCGCCGCACTCTCCTCAACGCCACTTACTTGCTCGTCTCCATCACCGGCCTGTGGGCCGGCTCCGTGTACGTCCCTGCCGCCATCGGAAATCTTGCCGTGCGCCAGGGCCTCGCCGCGTCCGCCACGAGTCTCGCCTCCTACGGCACGATGTTGCTTTCTGTCGGCACCATCCTCGGCTGCCTCGTCCTTCCGCCGCTCGCTGAGCGCCTCGGACGCCGCCGCACCCTCGGCTTCTACTTCCTGCTGATGTTTGTGTTTATCCTGCTGGCCTTCGGCTACGTTTTCTATTTACTGGACCACGCGCTCGCTTGGTTCATGCTCTGCCTGTTTTTTCTCGGCTTCGGCGGCGCCAATTTCGCCATGTACACGCTCTGGCTGCCCGAGCAATACCCCACCGAGTGCCGCGCCAGCGCGTTCGCCTTCGCCACCTCCGCAGGGCGCTTCGTCGGCGCGGGCATCACGTTTCTCGTCGGCGCCGGCGTCTCACACTTCGGCACCATCGGCACACCCGTCGCGCTCACTTCCATCGCCTTCGCCATAGGTCTTCTGCTTCTCCCCTTCGGCGAAGAAACCCGTGGCCAGCCCCTGCCCCTTTAATTGTTTTCCTGATACTTGTGGGAATGCGAGGTTGCCAGGAAAACTTGCTCTTTCTGAACGCTGACTACTGACGACTGATCACTGTGTGGAAGTGGCGGGGCCGACGGGACTCGAACCCGCGACCTCGTGCGTGACAGGCACGCGTTCTAACCAACTGAACTACGGCCCCGCCGTTTGGTGGATTGCTGGTGGGCAGTGTCCGATTTGAACGGACGACCTTCCGGGTGTAAACCGGATGCTCTAACCGCTGAGCTAACCGCCCGGCACATTCATCGTACAGAATCTCCCGCCAATCGTCAACGCGCGTTCGCCTTGACCTTTCTGCGCCGCAACATTAAACTCTCTTGTTTGTCTTTTCGTCGAAACGGGTGAGGGATGCTGCTGTCTCGCGATTACGTCACCTACATGTCCCGCGAAGTGGTCAAGCGGCTCGTCGCCGAGGAAATGGTCGAAACGCCGAAGGCCGACGCGCTCACGCAGCTCGTTCGCCAGGCCATGGCCGAAGAGCTGGGCGTTGAGGACCGCTTGAATGAAGAGGCGCGCACGATCCTCAACCAGTACGCGGAGGAAATGCGCCGCACCGGCGCGTCCTATCAGGAAATGTTCAAGAAGGTGAAGAACCAGCTCGCCCGCGAAAGGAAATTGATACTTCGCTGAATGCGCCTCTCCCGAGCCAAGATCGTCCGCCTCTCCCACTGCATCATCGATCAATTCGTGGCCAGTGACGACGTCGAGTTCATCGAGGACCGCGAAACCATCCGCAAGGGCATTGTCACCATCCTCGAAGCGCTCCTGAAGGATGAAGAGAACATCGACGCGGAAGTCCGCAAGAAAATCTCCTCGCAGAAAAAAGAAGTTCCCGAAGGCAGCGCCGAGTGGGATCTCCTCTATCGCAAATATTATTCGGAGGAGATGAAGCGCCTCGGCGTGGAAGAGCAGAGTTTCCAGCAGCAGCGATAATCTGCAAAAATAAACAAGGGCCCCGATCGCGTCGGGGCCCTTCGTTTTTCGATTTTCGTTTTTCGAGT
Source organism: Acidobacteriota bacterium (assembly GCA_023481105.1). GTDB lineage: Bacteria > Acidobacteriota > Terriglobia > Acidiferrales > UBA7541 > JACQDE01. Next base: position 4,358 of record JAMCWK010000134.1, read on the forward strand.
TTCGATGTTTTACGGCCGGCGCTTCAGCACAGGCCGGTCATCATCCGTGGTCTTCTGTTCCTTGTCCTTGCTCTTCTTGTCCTTGTCGGTGTCCTGCTCGGTGCGCTTGCGCAAGGTGGGCTTGCCGGGCTCGTCGTCCTTGGCCTTGCTGCCTGCGAGCACCGAGCGCAGCCGCTGTTTCACCAGGTCGAACTCCGACGTGCTGACCACGTATTCATTGCGGGTCGGAAGGATTTGCGCGATTTCCTTCTGCGTGTTCTGGATGCGCTCCGGCGTGGGCGGGTGCGAAGCAAACACCTTGGGGATGCTCCCCGGGCTGCGCTTCTCCTGCGCGCGGATTTTCTCGAAGAAGCTCACGTAGGCGTTGGGGTCGTAGCCTGCTGCGTACATGTATTGCAGTCCCAGGAAATCCGCCTCGCGCTCGGCGTCGCGCGAGAACTTCAGGAAGGTCATGGGGATCAGGAAATTCGACGCCTGGTAAATGCCGTATCCGGTCCAGCCGGCGGGACCGAAAATCAGCAGCGGCAGCATGGCCCAGTTGGCGATTTCCGCCTTGGTCATGTTCTTGGTGACGTGCCGCGCCGTGACGTGCGCGATTTCATGCGCCATCACTCCGGCCATTTCCGCTTCTTCATCGGCGGCCAGAATCAGCCCGCTGTTCACGTAGAAAAACCCGCCCGGCAGCGCGAAGGCGTTCAGCTCGTCGGAGTCAATCACCTTGATGGTAAAGGGCACTTTGGCGTCCGAGTTCTTCACTAGGTTCTGTCCCACGCGGTTCACGTATTCCGCCACCACCGGGTCGTCCACCAGCTTGGCCGTGCGCTCAATCTCGTTCGCATAATACTTGCCCATGGCCATTTCTTTTTCCAGCGAGTAGAGATTCAGCCCGCCGCCCACATTGCGGTTTCCAATCTGCTCCACGTCGGACTTTTTGTCCTTGGGTTTCTGTTTTTGGTCTTGTTGCTGGGGGCTGGCAAAGGCGGGTGCAAAGGCCAGTGAGGTGGCCAGCATAACGGCCACGAACAGCTTCGCCGGGCTTCTCATGTAAACCCTCCGCGCACGCATCGGTCGATACCCGGATTATACACCCGGGGCCGATCCATTTTTCGTCATTTCATTGGATGAGGGTAGGGGGTAAAGGGTTTCCCCGTCCGCGGGCTCGCCCAAACCGACGGTTCATTGACACCGGACAAACTTATGACTAAAGTTCGTCGCGCGGAGAGGTGCTATGCCTGTCAACAAAATTCAAGTCGGCCAGGTCTGGAAGAAAAACGACACCGGCCAGAACTACCTGGTCACCAAAGTGTTCGCAGAAGCTCTCGCCACCTTCGCCGTGCTCCGCAAGGCCGGCGCGGAGGAGGAAGACCGCCTCCGCGTCAAGGTCGAGCGCTCCGGCGCCGCCGAAACGCTTCCCGGCTTCGTTTACGCTCAAGAAGCCGAGCATTTTTAACCCCACGTACTAAATGGACCGCACCGGCAGCTCCACCACATCCTCCACCTGCATCACCTCACGCACCAAAAACGGCTCCGCGTATTGCACTCCCGCCAGATGCCCGAAGAACCGCGCCACCAAATGCATGCGCTCCTCCAGTTGATCCAGCGGGATGTGCACCTTGCCGCGCTCGCGCTGTTTGGGACGGAATTGCGAACCGTACGCGAGAATCGCCCGCTTGCGCCGCTCGAACTGTTTGGTAATGTCCACCACAAACGTCGGATGCACGGAGCGGTCGTACGCCGTGGCATAGATAATCTTGAACGGCCGGAACGCCTCGCCCTCCAGCTTCAGTTGTTTCAGCCCAGCCAGAAAGCAGCCCTCGTAGGCCAATTGCGACGCCGTGTAGTGGTCCGGATGCCGCCCTTCCCAGTAGGGCAAAATCACCGTGTGCGGCCGCAGCGCGCGGATGCGCCGCGCCACCGCCAGCTTGTACTCCTCCGCCACCTTCAAGTGCGCGTCCGGCAGGCCGAGATTTTCGCGGTGTTGCACGCCCATGATGCGTGCCGCACGCGCCGCTTCTTTCAGGCGCGTCTCTGGAGTGCCGCGCGTGCCCATTTCGCCCTGCGTCAAGTCGAGGATGCCCACCTTGTGCCCGCGCTGCGCGGCTTTTATCACCGTGCCGCCGCAGGTCAGCTCCACGTCGTCCGGATGCGCCGCAATCGCCAACAAGTCCAGTTTCATTTCCGCTCGTTTCTTCGTAGGGGCCCGCCGCAGGCGGGTGTCCGCCCTGTAGCGGCGGCCTTCAGGCCGGCAATTTCAAACGCAAGGATTCTAGGTGAGCAACGCTCACCCGTCAAAGCACGAGTTGACACTCTGCATCGCAATGCTAAGGTGTGAATCTCATGCTTGTAGGGGCTCAGCATGCTGAGCCCGATGTCGTAGGGGCGCTGCTTGCTGCGCCCCTGTTAGGAGACTTGTCATGCCCGAACTTCCGCTTGCCGGCCAGGTCGCGCTCATCACCGGCGGCGCCAAGCGCATCGGCCGCAGCATCGCACTCAAACTCGCCGCGGAGGGCGCCGACGTGGTCGTGAACTACAAAGGCTCGAAAGCCGAGGCCGACGAGCTTGTCGCCACCATCACCGCCACCGGCCGCCGCGCCGCTGCGATTCAAGCCGACGTTTCCCGCGGCGCGGACGTCAAGTCGCTCTTCGCCGAAATTTCCCGCCGTATGGGCCGCCTGGACATTCTGGTCAACAACGCCGGAATGTTTTTCACGGCGAATGTTCTCGAGCTGAAGGAAGAGCAGTGGGACGCCATCATGGCCACCAACTTGAAGGCGCACTTCCTCTGCGCGCAAGCCGCCGCGCCGCTGATGAAGCAGCAAGGCCGCGGGCGCATCATCAACATCTCCAGCATCGGTGGCCTGCTGGCCTGGCCGGCCTTTACGCACTACTGCGTTTCCAAAGCCGGCGTCATCATGTTGACGCGCTGCCTGGCCCGCGCGCTCGGTCCCGAAATTACGGTGAACTCCGTCGCGCCGGGCACGATTCAGTTTCCCGGCGAAGCCCCCGACGAGGACTATATCCGCCGTGCGCCGCTGCACCGCGTCGGAAAAGGCGAGGACATCGCCGAAACCGTCGCCTTCCTCGCAAAATCCGATTTCATCACCGGCCAGGTTTTCGTCGTGGATGGCGGCCGCACACTCGTGTAATTTCCCGGCCGTCATTCTGAGCGAAGCGAAGAATCTCTCTGGAGGCGCTTCACAACTTCAACTCCGCCTTCGCCAGCCTTTCCACAATTTCTCGGTCCGCCGCTAGAAAATCGTACGCGGGCAGTCGCGCCGCCTCCTCCCACACAATTTTCTCGAACGCGAGGTTCCGCACTTCCGCACTTTCCAAATGCGCGGTAAGAAATAGCAACTTAATCTCCCGCGCATGTTCTGCGTACTTGTGGCGTACGCGGCAAATTTCCGCGCCAATCCGCGCCCGCACGCCCAACTCTTCCTCCAATTCGCGCGCCAGGGCCTCCGCCGGCGTTTCGCCTGCTTGCACTTTTCCGCCGGGAAATTCCCACTTCAACCCAAACGAATCATTTCTGCGTCGCTGGCAAATCAGCACCCGCCCACCGCGCTGAATAATCGCAGCAACCACGGTAAACAGCGGCGCCTCTTTGCCACGCGATTCATCCGCCATCTATCGGCAACTCCTTCGTCGTTGAACGGTACGCGGCGCTCTGCAATACTCACCGCATGTACAGCGCCGCCGTCCTCGACCATTTCAAAAATCCGCGCAACGCCGGCGACCTGGACAACGCCACCGCCGTGGTCGAAGTCTCCAACCCCGCTTGCGGCGACATCCTGCAGCTCTCCGCGCGCATCGAGAACGGCCGCTTTGTCGTCGTGCGCTTCAAGACGCGCGGCTGCACTACTGCTATCGCCTGCGGCTCGCTGCTCACCGAATTGCTGCGCGACAAAACGTTGGCGGAGGCGCGCCAGCTCTCGCCAGAAAAAATATCCCACGCGCTGGGCGGCCTCCCGCCGGCCACATTCCATGGCGCACAACTCGCCGTGGATGCGCTGGAATCGTTGCTGTCGAAGCTTTTGTAGCGCAGGGTCGAAGACCCGGCATTCTGGCTCTCTAGGAAGGAAACGCCTTCTTCATCGCCTCCGGGTCGTTCAGGTTCAGCACCACGCCTTCTTCGTCCGTGGGAATTTCCAGCACCTCACTGGCATGCGCCCAGACCACCGCGCGCGCGCCCTGTTCGGCCGGCGCCGCCAGCAATTCGTCATAGAGGCTGCTCGCAAAAATCACGGGGTGCCCGCGCTTGCCGTTGTACGTGGGAATCACGATGCGCTGCTTGCTCGCATAAAATTGCTCCACGAGCGTGGCGACAAGCCCCGCTGTAATCAGCGGATGATCTACGAGGAACAGCATGATTCCGTCGGTGTTCGGCGGCAGGCTGCGAATCGCCGCGTGGATGGACGAAAGCTGCCCCGTGGCCCAATCCGCATTCACGGCGATGTCAGCCGCGGGCAGCTTCACGCGGCGCAGCACTTCCTCCGCGTGCGCGCCGAGCACCACGCGCCGCACGCGGATGCGCGGGTGCTGCGCGATGTTGGTCAGGTGCTCGACAAAAGTGGAAATGCCCTCGCTGGAGGCGCTGCCGGAAGAGAAGGGAAGCAGCGCTTTGGGCGTGCCCATGCGGCGGGATTCACCGGCGGCGAGTATGACGGCGGCAAGCATTTTGTAGGGCCAGCCTTCAGGCTGGCATTTCGGATCGGCACATGTAGCGGCGGTCCCGCGCTGCGGGACCGGCAAATTCACGTCTCTGTGCGCTGCACTTCCGCTTTCAGCGCCTTGTGCGCCGCATCTTTGGCGCCGCGACGGATGGCGATCAGTTCCGCGGCAATGCTCACGGCGATTTCTTCCGGCGTCAGCGCGCCGATTTCCAGCCCCACCGGCGCGTGCACGCGCTCGAACTTTTCCGGCGCAATGCCTTCCGCTTCGAGCGCCTTGTACACCGAGAGCACTTTGCGCTTGCTGCCAATCATGCCGATGTACCGCGCGTCCGTTTTCACCGCCCAGCCCAGCACGCGCAAATCGTCGCGGTGCCCCCGCGTGACAATCACCAGGTAGGTCGCCGCATTCGGCTGGATTTTCTCGAAGGCGTCCTCGTACGTCGTGTAAATCTCCCGCGCCATGGGGAAGCGCTGCGCGTTGGCAAACGACTCGCGGTCGTCCACCACGCCGACAGCGAAGCCCGCGGTGCTCGCCGCGCCGGCCAGCGCAATGGACACGTGTCCGCCGCCAAAAATGTACAGCATCGGCTGAGGCAGAATCGGCTCCACAAAAATCTCCAGCGTGCCGCCGCAAATCAGGCCATTATCGTAGCTGGCTTCGTTGTTCAGGTTGAAGACCATTTTCCGCGGCGCTTCCACCTGGATCACTTCCTTCGCCGCCGCCCACACTTCCGCTTCTACGCACCCGCCGCCGATGGTGCCGGCTATCGAGCCGTCCTCGCGCACCAGCATCCGCGAGCTTTCGTAGCTCGGGATCGAGCCGTTGGTGTGCACGATGGTCGCCAGCGCCGCGCGCTTGCCCTCCCGCCGCAACCGGATAATTTCTTCAAAGATGTCCATGCATCCGTTCCTTTTGAGCTAGCCTACGGCGGCTGTCCAGCCGTGTCAATGTGCGAGTATGGTCAGGGGTACCCCCCTCCCCCACCTGATTTTTGTATGTGTTGACTCTAAAGGATATAGTGCCAAAACAGGGTATAAGTGCGCATTCTAAAGGAGTTAGGACGAGGAAGTGTGAAAGTTCTGAAAAGTTAAACAGTTGAAAATACATGAGTTGTCTATTTTGAAGCGCGCGGCGTCCTGCAAGTGTTGACTCTAAAGGGCTTGCGGATCTGGGGCCGGAAAACGTTGCTGAGAAAGGGCTTAGGCGCTTGGCAGCGTGCCCTGGAAACGTTCCGTGCGCGCCGAAGATAATCATATCGAAAAGCAAATTAATTACTGAAGTATATTAGCGTACAGGAAAGTTTTTGTCAAGGGGAAAGTTGGCAGAAGGTCATTGTTGCGCCTGGACAGCGCTTCGATGCAGATTCTCGCATTTTCGACTTCGGTCAAGGCTTTCGGAGTGCGGCGACAATTTGTGGGAACAGTCTTCCTGCATTGCCCGGACTAATGTAGGGGCTCTGGGGGTTCTTCAGATAGGGCACTTCTGCGAACTGTGAGTGAACCTCGTTCCAGTGACGCCTAGCGCGCATTCCCACGATGAGCCGGTTTCCTATCGCCTTCTTCGCGAGTTCAAATGAGTACTCCTGCGATGGACAGACACGCTTAATCGGAAAGCCAGCTTTTCTGGAGTGGTATGGGAACCATTCAATCACGCACAAGCGTTGGGCCACGGTTGCGAGTTCCAAGCCGCCTATGTCGCAGAGCGCGCGCAGGCGTGGTCTCCACCATTGCGCGCAAGGCGTCCACGCTAGCTCTGGGTGCAAGGGATAGAACGGGTATTCTTTGAGATTGTGGCTGAGGTTCGCGAACATTGCAGCCCGGAAACGAGGATGCAAATGAGCGTCCTTGTCCTCGGGGCCGTCGCCGGGATTAAGATTGAGCAGAACGACCGTAGCCGAATGGGGGTTGCCGATAAACGGCTCGGGAACCGATGTGAGATTGATGGTGTGATCTTCACTCCCCCTGGCCAAGACCCTTTCATGCAGCTTGCTCAGGCTGTCACGATCGATTTCCAGAATGTAAGGGCTTATCTCGGGGAGGTCCAGCCATGGATTCCGCATGATTTTGGAGTCTACGCCGCAGAAATAGGCGTGTCCAACGCGCAGTCTCCTAGACACAACTTCGCGCGGATGCTACTTTATCGCCACCCCGCCCTCGCCGATTTGGGAGGCATTCATGAAAGCCATCATCTTCAACGAGCACGGCGGCCCGGACGTCCTGCGGCACACGGAAGTGGCCGAGCCGAAAATTTCTTCCGGCGAAGTGCTGGTGCGCGTGCGCGCCTGCGCGCTGAACCATCTCGATCTCTGGGTGCGTCACGGCCTGCCCGGTGTGCAGATTCCGTTTCCGCACATCCCGGGCAGCGACATTTCCGGCGAAGTCGCCAAAGTCGGGGAGACAGTTTCACGAGTGAAAATCGGCCAAAAAGTTCTGCTCGCGCCGGGGCTTAGTTGCGGGCAGTGTCCCGCATGCGTGGGCGGCGCGGACAACAAGTGCCGCAAGTACACGCTCATCGGCTACATCGTGGACGGCGGCTGCGCGGAATTTGTGAAGGTGCCCGAAGTCAACGTCATCCCCATCCCCGGCGATCTGTCTTTTGACGAAGCCGCCGCCGTGCCGCTGGTTTTTCTCACTGCGTGGCACATGCTCATCGGCCGCGCCGCAATTCAACCCGGAGAAGATTTGCTGGTGCTCGGAGCAGGCAGCGGCGTGGGCAGCGCGGCGATTCAAATTGGAAAAGTCTGCGGGGCGCGCGTGATCGCCACCGCCGGCAGCGATATGAAACTCGACCGAGCCAAGCATCTCGGCGCGGACGAAGTGATTAATCACTCCAAGCAAAAAATCGCCGACGAAGTGAAGCGCATCACCGACCGTCGCGGCGTGGACGTGGTCTTCGAGCACGTCGGCTCGGCGACATGGGACGCCAGCGTTGCGAGCCTTGCGGCCGGGGGACGCCTGGTCACCTGCGGCGCGACCACCGGCTACGAAGCGAAAATTGACATCCGCTATCTGTTCAGCCGGCAGCTTTCCGTGCTTGGCTCGTACATGGGCAGCAAAGCTGAGCTGTACGCCGTGCTGAAACTCATCGGCCAGCGCAAACTGCGAGCCGTCATTGACCGCGCCATGCCGCTCGCGCAGTGCGCCCACGCGCACGCGCTGCTCGAAAGCCGCGAGCAGTTCGGCAAAATTGTGCTGAACCCATGAAGCTGCGGTGCGGATTGTTTGGTGATTGTGGGTATGAGAAGATGAGTTGAATCAGGGGAGTACGAGCGTGAGCACTTCGTTGGGCAAACACGTGAAGCTGGAAAAGCCCGGGCAAGACAGCATGGCCCTCGCCGACGAAGGCATCCTCTTCGCCTCGCTCGACAAAGTCGTCAATTGGGCGCGGAAAAGTTCCATCTGGCCGTTTTCGTTTGGCCTGGCCTGCTGCGCCATCGAGATGATGTCCATGGCCGCGTCGCGCTTTGACGTGGCGCGCTTCGGCGCGGAAGTGTTTCGCGCGTCGCCGCGCCAGTCGGACTTGATGATTATTGCCGGGCGCGTCTCGCAAAAAATGGCGCCGATCATCAAGCAGCTTTACGACCAGATGCCCGAGCCGAAGTGGGTGATTTCCATGGGCGCGTGCGCGACCTCCGGCGGCGTCTTCAACAATTACGCGATTGTGCAAGGCGTCAACCAGGTGATTCCCATTGATGTGTACGTGCCCGGCAATAATCATCAAGTCCGACTGCCCGCCGCGTCCTGAGGCGCTGCTCTACGCCATCATGCAGTTGCAGAAAAAAATCGAATCCGAGCGCGGCAGTTTCCGCAAAGCGCTGAATCTTTCCTGAAGATTTTCTGCGCGGCTACACCACTTCCGCTTCGCCGCCGCTCCACTCCAGCACGCTGCTTGTTTCGCTGAATTCGCGCCGCACGTAAGCCATCCCCAGCACGCGTCCGATGTGCGGCACAAACGCCGCGCTCGTCACCACGCCCGCTTCTTGTCCCTTCGCCATGAGCTTCGTGCCGCTGGGCGGCAGCTTCATCCCGAGGAACTGCAGACGCACGCGGCGGCGGTTGGCGTGCCCCCGCGAGCGCACGCGCTCGACAATCTCCTGCCCGGTGTAGCAGCCCTTGGTGTAGCTGATGTGACTCTTCTCCAGCCCCGCCTCGTGCGGGATTACGGTGTCGTCGAAGTCGTACCCGAACCACGGAATGCCCGTCTCCAGCCGCAGCGCGTTGAGCGCCGCATATCCGATGGGCCCGCCGCCGCGCGCGCGCACCGCCCGCAGCAGCGCCGTCCACAGCGCCGCAAGCTGCGCCCGCGGCGCGACGAACTCCCCGCCCCG
>JAMCWK010000059.1:0-1941 GCA_023481105.1 Acidobacteriota bacterium
GTTCGCGTGGCTCGGTAGCTTTCGCCGACTGGTCGTGCGCTGGGATCGCTCGCTCGTCATTTACGGGGCGTTCTTTCATATCGCCTGCTTCATGATCGTCTTAAGGAGGGTTTTGCAATAGGCTCTAATCATGGACCCAACACCGGAACTCGACATTCGCTGGCCGATTGGCCTGCTGTTCGCGTTGATTGGTGCGTTGCTGGCCGTTTACGGCGAGCTGTATCCCGACGGCGGGCGGAGCCTCGGCCTGAACCTGAATCTCGTGTGGGGCGCGGTGATGTTCTTATTCGGCGCGGGCCTGACATGGGGCGCTTGGCGGGCCACCAAGAAACCATCATGAAAAAAGAACGCATCCGCAAGCCCGACGGCCGTTACTTGATTTATTACCGTTTCGACGAAGCGGAGGTGTCTCCCACAAAAGGGCGGGCCAAAGCGAAACACATGGCTACGAAACGCCGTGCAAAAGGCGGGGGGCGCTGATGTCCGAAATGCGCTGGCATCCGCTACTCGAGCAGTGGATCATCACCGCCACACACCGGCAGCGGCGTACGTTTCATCCGTCGCGCGGGTACTGTCCGTTCTGTCCTTCCAGCCGGGCGCGCGGCTTCACGGAGGTCCCCCGCGCAGATTACGACATTGCTGTTTTCGAAAATCGCTTTCCAACGTTTCAGCAGCGCCCGCCGCGGCCCGCGGTGCGCGGGACTTCCCTGACGCCAGTGCGTGCATCGCAGGGAATCTGCGAGGTGGTGCTCTATTCTCCGGAGCACAAGCAGACCCTGGCCGGCTTGCCCGTCGCGCAAATCTACAAACTGGTGCGCGTGTGGGCCGACCGCTACGCGGAGCTTGGCGCGCGCAGGTTTGTGCGCTACGTCTTGATTTTTGAAAATAAGGGAACGCCAGTCGGCGTTACGCTGACGCATCCGCACGGGCAGATTTACGCGTTTCCATTTGTGCCGCCGCTCATCGCGCGCGAGCTGGATGCTTCGCGCCGATATTTTGCGCGCGACAAGAAATGCCTGAAATGCGCGCTGGCGTCGCGCGAACGCCGCGACGGCCGGCGCATGGTTTTCTCCTCGAAATTCTTCGAAGCATTTGTGCCGTTCTACGCGCGCTGGCCGTACGAGGTGCACGTGCAGGCGCGGCGCCACGTGCAGGATTTGACACAGCTCGCGGACGGCGAATACTGGTCGCTGGCGCGCATGCTGAAGCGCGTGACGCAGACGTACGACGCGCTGTTCGGATTTTCGCTGCCGTACATGATGCTGCTCCACCAGCAACCCACTGACGGACGGCGGCACGCGCACTTTCATTTTCACATCGAGTTTCTTCCGCCCCATCGCACCGCGGACAAGCTGAAGTATCTCGCCGGCAGCGAAACCGGCGCGGGCAGCTTTTCCAACGACACGCTGCCGGAACAGACCGCCGCCGCTCTGCGCCATGCCGCGCGCCGCGTGAAGAGTTGACATGGCAGATCCTGCGCATGGGAAGGAAGAATTCCACAAATTGTTTGGCGGCGAACCGCGCATTTTCCGCGCACCCGGGCGCGTGAATCTCATCGGCGGGCATGTGGACTACAACGAAGGATGGGTGCTGCCAATTGCAATTGACCGCGCGTGCCACGTGCTGGCGCGAGCGCGTGCGGATAGCACGCTGCGCATTCATTCCGTGCAATTCGGCGAGACCGTGGAGCACCGCATCGGCGCGCCACGAGGTAACACGCATCACTGGAGCGATTACGTGCGCGGCGTGGCGTGGGCGCTCGGCGAAGCGGGCGCAAAACTTCCCGGCGAGGATTTGCTCATCGCAAGCGATGTGCCCGTCGGCTCCGGGCTGAGTTCCCAGAACTTGCCCGGCACTATTTCAAGGCCAAGAGGTTGTGGTCAGAGTCCTACTTCGCCGGCTCGGTAGGGGGTGCACCTCTGTCTGTGCTCCGCCAGTACA
>JAMCWK010000059.1:1951-13353 GCA_023481105.1 Acidobacteriota bacterium
TGTGCCCGTAGGCTCCGGGCTGAGTGCGTCCGCCGCGCTGGAAGTTTCTACGGCGTTTGCGCTGCTGGCCGTGAGTGGCCAGACGATGGAGCGCTCAACGATTGCCCGCGCATGCCAGCGCGCGGAAAATGAATTTGTCGGCATGCGCTGCGGGCTGATGGACCAGCTTGCGGCTTGCTTCGGCAAGGCGGGTCACGCGCTGTGCATTGACTGCCGCACGCTCGAAGTCGAGCCCGTGCCGCTGGACGAATCGCAGGTGCGCGTGGTGGTGGCCAACACGATGGTGAAACACGCGCTGGCCGGCTCCGAATACAACACGCGGCGGCAGGAATGCGAGGCGGCCGTGCGGTTGATTCAAACGCAGCGTCCGGATGCGCGCTCGCTGCGCGACGTCGCTTGGAATGACATCAAGCCGTGGGCAAGAACCTGTCCGGAAAATCTGTGCCGCCGGGCGCGTCACGTCACCACGGAAATTGCGCGCGTCCCCGCCGCCGTGAATGCGCTGCGCCGCAGCGATTGGGACGCCATGCGCCGGCTGATGGAAGCGTCGCACACCAGTCTGGACGTGGATTATCAAGTGACTTCACCGGAACTGAACACGATGGTGGCGCTGGCGCGCGAATTGCCTGGTTACTGTGGCGCGCGCATGACCGGCGGCGGCTTCGGCGGCTGCACGGTGAACCTGGTGCGCGCGGAATATGCGGAAGCGTTTGCGGCGGAACTAACCGCGCGCTACGAACGCGCCACCGGCCGCCGACCGGACGTATATCTTTGCCGAGCGTCGGATGGCGCGAGCGAGATTTCTTGAAGTACGTTTGTTGCGAGGAGGTGTCATGAAGCGAAAACAAATATTTTGGCTTGCGGGATTCGTTCTCCTTCTTTCGGTTTCCGCTGCCGCGAGCTTGCTCGGGCCCGCGGATGAGCCGCAATTGGCGCGCACGCCGCCGATGGGCTGGAACAGCTGGAACCATTTCGAATGCCAAGTGACCGACGCCATCGTGCGCGCGCAAGCAGACGCGATGGTTTCGAGCGGCATGAAAGCCGCGGGCTACACGTACGTCAATATTGACGATTGCTGGCAAGGCGAACGCGACGCAAGCGGCGTGATTCATCCCAACAAGAATTTCCCGGACATGAAAGCGTTGGGCGATTACATCCACAGCAAGGACCTGAAGTTCGGGATTTATTCCTCGCCCGGGCCGAAGACCTGCGCGGGCTACGAAGGCAGCTTCGGGCACGAAGAGCGAGATGCGAAGACGTACGCGTCGTGGGGCGTGGATTATTTGAAGTACGACTGGTGCAGCGCGAAGGGCGAGCAGATTCCGGCGTACAAGAAGATGCAGGAAGCGCTGGCGCGCGCCGGGCGGCCCATCGTGTACAGCCTGTGCCAGTACGGTCGCGAGCGCGTGTGGGCGTGGGGCGCGTCCGTCGGCGGCAATCTGTGGCGCACGACGGGCGACATCACCGACAACTTCGATCGCATGGTGGTGATCGGCTTCCAGCAAAACGGCCTGGAGCGCTTTGCCGGGCCCGGCCATTGGAACGACCCGGACATGCTCGAAGTGGGCAACGGCAAAATGAGTGACGACGAGTACCGCGTGCACATGAGCCAGTGGTGCATTCTGGCTGCGCCGCTGCTGTCCGGCAACGATTTGAGCAAGATGACTCCCGCGACGCTCGCCATCCTGACGAATCCCGAAGTCATCGCCGTAGACCAGGACGCTGCGGGCATTCAGGGACATCGCGTGAGCGAAGAAGGTCCGCTGCAAGTGTGGATGAAGCCGCTGGCCGACGGCAGCCGCGCGGTGGGCCTGTTCAACTTGGGCACGTCGAACATGACGATGACCGTTTATTTCCGTGAGATCGGTGTCGGTGAATCGGCGACGGTGCGCGATTTGTGGGCGCGCAAAGATCTGGGCACGTTCAAAGACAGCTTCACGGCAACGGTGCCGCGCCACGGCGTTGTCTTCGTCAAGGTGAAAGGCTGAGCGGCTCGGTGTTCAGAAATTCAAACTGTCGCGCGGCGAAAGTGTGGCCTCTTCATGAATGCAGGATAAGTGGCGCGCCCTGAGGGATTCGAACCCCCGACCTTCTGGTTCGTAGCCAGACGCTCTATCCAGCTGAGCTAAGGGCGCGCGGGCAAATTATTTTAGCACAGAGCGCGGAGCGAAGTCAGCCGCGAACGAGGCGGTCATGCGGAACTGTGGTGGCGCGAAATTTGGCAGTAGAGCAGCCAACCTGAGAGCACTGCAACGCCGAGCAGCGCACCTCCAACGGTGCGCGCTCCGAGCAGCAATTTGCCCACTCCAATTAGCGCGGCATACACCATCACGCAGCCAAGCAGCCAGCTTCCCAGGTTGCGCCCGACGTCCCGCGTGGGCGGCACGTCCGGTGCGAGCGCGGCGACCGGACGCCAGCCCGCGGCGTGCGGGCGCACCTGGCGATAAAAGCTCGTCAACACGCCGGAAGACTCGGGTGGCGTGAGGAAAGTGACTACCAGCCAGACCAACGTGGTGAGTCCCGTGGTGGTCAGCGCACTTTTGGCGAACACAATTGGCGCAGCGCCGTGAAATGGCTGGGCAAAATGAATCGCTACGGACACGACCAATGCTGTGGCCATGGCGGAAATTTCGCTCCAAGCGTTGATGCGCCACCAGTACCAACGCAGGATGTACACCGCGCCGGTGCCTGCGCCTACTTCCAACACGAACGTCCAGCCTTCGCGGATAGACGCGAGTTGCGCTGCGACCAAACCAATCACCGCCACCAGCACCAGGGTCATCCCGCGCGACACGTTGACGTAGTGCGACTCGAGAGCCTTTGGCCGCACGAAGCGCCGGTAGAAATCCTCCACGAGATATGAAGTGCCCCAGTTGAGCTGCGTGGCCACGGTGGACATGTAAGCGGCGAGGAACCCTGCGATCAGGATGCCGCGAAATGCCGCCGGCAAATGATCGATGGCCAGCAGCATGTAACCGCTCTCCGGAGTCTTCAAGCCTGGATAGAGCACCACTGCGGCGAGGCCCGTGAGAATCCACGGCCACGGACGCAATGCGTAGTGCGCGACGTTAAACCAGAGAACACTGAGCAGGCCGTGCCGCTCGTCCTTCGTGGAAAAAATGCGCTGCGCGATGTACCCGCCGCCGCCGGGCTCTGCGCCCGGATACCAAAAGGCCCACCATTGCACGCTGAGATGCACTAAGAATGTCAACGCGGGCAACGTCCACAGCGCCTCCGCGGTCAGGCCCTGCGAAAAATCCGGAAAGAACGCGGTAATGTCTGCCGCGCCGGGCCCCGCGGCCGCGCGCGCTTCCGTCAGCCGAGCGAGCATCGTGCTCATGCCGCCTGCGGCGCCAACTGCGTAGAACCCGACGGCGATGACAATGCCCATCATGAGCACGAACTGGAACAAGTCTGTCCACAACACGCCCCACAGGCCGCCCATCGAAGCGTAAATTCCCGTGAATGGAATGATAAAGAAAATGCAGATGGCCAGCGCGGCGCGGTCGGAAACCCCCAGCGCCGTGACCAGAATGCTGGACATCGCTTTTGTCACCCAACCCAGGATCAGCGCGTTCATCAGCAATCCGAGATAGATGGCGCGAAAGCCGCGCAGGAATGCCGCCGGCTTGCCGGAATACCGCAGCTCCGCGAATTGCACGTCGGTGAGCAGACCGGAGCGCCGCCAAAGCCGCGCAAACAAGAAGACAGTGAGCATGCCCGAAGGCAGAAAGCTCCACCACAGCCAGTTGCCGGCGATGCCTTGCGTGTAGACCAGCCCGGTGACAGCCAGGGGCGTGTCCGCGGCGAAGGTCGTGGCCACCATCGAAGTGCCCGCCAGCCACCAGGCGACGCCGCGTCCGGAGACAAAGTAGTCTGCCGTGCTGCGTTCGGAGCGGCGCTTGAAGTACAGCCCTACCAGCATCGTACCGATGAGGTAAGCAATAATCGCAACCCAATCGAGAAGAGTGAGTCTCATGCTGGCCTACGCCGCCCTGCTCGTCCGGCGCGGTTGGATGCGTCTTAGGACCCTCTGCAATCGCAGCTTCGCCACGCGAACTTCATAGCCAGTCTGAAGATTCATCCAGAACTGTTCGGATGTGCCGAAGAATTTTGCCAGCCGCACGGCTGTATCCGCGGAAATCCCGCGCTTCTCGAGCACAATATCGTTGATCCGAGGAACTGGAACACCAAGCTCATTTGCCAGCTCGTAGGCTGAGAGTTTCATCGGTTTCAAAAACTCTTCACGCAAGACCTCTCCAGGATGAATTCGCCACGTGCCCACGGTTTTCTTCTTTCGAGCCATGTTTTCGATCTCCTTACGTTTCGGCGTCAATGGTAGTCCGTGATCTCCACGTCAAATGCGTTCCCGTCTTTCCACGTGAAACAAATCCGAAATTGATCGTTAATACGAATGCTGTGCTGCCCTGCACGGTCGCGAGCTAAAGCTTCCAAACGGTTGCCGGGCGGCACGCGGAGGTCATCCAGAGTCGCCGCACGATCCAGCATGAACAATTTCCGCAGAGTCACCCGCCGCAAGTTTGCCGGCGGAATGCGCCTGCTTTTCCCCGTTTCCCAGAAGCTCTTGGTAGCCTGGTCGCGAAAACTCAGGATCACGAGGCTGAAGTTAACACTAGCCGTTAATAATGTAAAGCGTTATGTCCTGCCGGATTGCGTTGTCGCACAAAAGAAGTAGCCCCGGGTCTGGGGGGAGACCCGGGGCCGGGGGTGAGGTACGGGGCGGAAGGAACTCTATTTTTTACGCAGCGTCTCGTTCGCTGCGCGGTGCTCGTTCGGTTCCACGAGCGGTTGAGCAAGCGGGCGATTGCCGTGGCCTTGTGGCTCATGCGGCAGGCCTGCCTGGCGCGGCGGCATGTTCGCCAGCATCTTCGGACGCGGGCGCAGCATCGCCACGCTGTGAGCATCGAAAGCCTTTTCGGCAAACGGATCGAACACGGCAGGCCCCCTTAGGTGATGGCGTTTGCCCAGTTGTCTTCTTCCACCGACAGAACCATGGCCTTGTAGATGTCCACGTCCCAGCCTTCACCAATACGAAAGCGGACGGCGTCGGGCGACTCGCCGACAATGGTGCCCCGCAGCGGTACCCGCATTTCGCCGGCTTCCACTTGGAGGACTACCGGCTGGCCTAGCCAAGTTGCGTATGCGCGTTGCATGTGACCCCCTCAGAACGCGAGTCAATTTCTCGAACGCACGCGATTTTGGAGGGGGCATCTGCTTCCCACAATGGTACAGCGGCCCTAAGCCGCTAGGAGTAAAGTACTACTCTCATGCAAATTATTGAATATACAGATGATACTTGCACTGGTGGCACTCGGTGTCTGCTGGAAGGCGGGCAAAGTACTACC
The DNA here is from genome assembly GCA_023481105.1 of Acidobacteriota bacterium. Classification (GTDB taxonomy): domain Bacteria; phylum Acidobacteriota; class Terriglobia; order Acidiferrales; family UBA7541; genus JACQDE01. The sequence goes on from JAMCWK010000059.1 coordinate 7,318, forward strand.
TCCCAAGACAGCCATTCCTTGATATGTTCGCGCGATGACTCTTGATTTCGATGGGTAGACCCGCACGGAAACCTGACTTTCAAAGCTGCTTATTCTCGAGGTACCGGCGTACCGTGGCGAATGAACCCGTAGGGGGGTTCCCCGCCACAAGGGGCTAGGGCAGACTGGGTCCATGGCCGCGCTCATCAAGGCTCTGCTGGAGCCGCTGTGGGACAGGCTTCTGCGCGGGACGCCGCGCAAGGAAGATGCGGTACCGCGCCCGTCGGGAATAGGCTTGGCGCTGGGCGGAGGCTTCGCGCGCGGGTTTGCGCATTTGGGTGTTTTGCGAGTTCTGGAGGCTGAGGGCGTCCCCATCGCCTGTATCGCCGGAACAAGTGTGGGCAGCATCCTGGGCGCTGCCTACGCCAGCGGCGTGCCCCTGGATCGCATCATCGCCGTGTGCCGCGAAGTGCGCCTGAAGGATTTTTCCCGCTGGAGCATCTCGCGCATGGGCCTGGCCAGCAACGAGCGCATGGGCGAGCTGATCCGCAAATGGTTTCGCGCGCTGCGCTTTGAGCAGATGCGCACCCCGCTGGCGGTGGTGGCCACAGACTTGGGTACGGGCGAGCCGTACGTATTTCGTACGGGTGAAGTGGTGGACGCGGTGCGCGCGAGTTGCGCCTTCCCCGGGCTGTTTCAGCCGGTGATGTACGAGGGCCGCTGCCTGGCGGATGGCGGGCTTGTCGCGCCGGTGCCCACGCAGGCTGCGTCGGCCATGGGCGCGAGCTTCGTGGTCGGCGTGAATGTAGGATTCAACAACTGGAACGGCTCGGTGCCGAAAAATGTATTTCAGGTGGTGGCGCGCTCCATCAATGCCGCGCAGAAGCACCACGAGCGCGATTGGGAACGCTTTGCCGATTTGCTGATCGAGCCGGATGTGCACTCGGTCGAATGGGACTCCTTCCATCGCGCGGAGGAGATTATCCGCGCCGGTGAAGCCGCCGCGCGACGCGCCATGCCGCGGCTGCGCGACATGCTGCGCGGAGAGCGCCGGCATTCCCTGAACACCACCTCGCGCAATCGCTGGACGGAAACACCTGCCTCGCCGTAACATGGAAGTTGAGTCGCGGCGAGTTTTGCGCGGATTCCCTTCCCTCCGATTCGGGGAAACGGATTCTTCAGACACTGAAGCAGGTTCGTCCAAAACGCGAGCCAAGGAGCTAACGGTTGGATTCCATCATTGAACTGATCCGCAAACTCATGGACGTGCAGGCCATCATCCAATGGGGCGGCATTCTCATGATTTGCGTCATCGTGTTTGTGGAGACGGGACTTTTCGTCGGCTTCTTCCTGCCGGGCGACTCGCTACTGGTGAGCGCGGGTATTTTCGCTGCATCCGGACATCTGGATTTGATGTGGCTGCTGATACTGGCTTCAATTTGCGCCGTTGTCGGTGATCAGTTCGGCTACCTGATTGGGCGCAGCGCGGGACACGCGCTCTACAAGCGCGATGATTCCATGTTCTTCAAGAAGAAGCACCTGCAAAAGGCTCACGACTTCTACGAAAAATACGGCGGAAAAACGATTGTCATTGCGCGCTTCGTGCCCATCGTGCGGACATTTGCGCCCGCGGTGGCCGGCGCAGCGGAAATGAACTACCGGAAGTTTGTCAGCTTCAACGTGTTCGGCGGCATCTTGTGGGTGTTCAGCACCGTGTTGCTGGGCTACTTCATGGGGCGGCTGATCGGCGTCGACCGCGTGAACAAGTACATCCACATCATCATCATCGTCGTTGTGTTCCTCTCCATCCTGCCGGGCATCATCGAATTCCTGCGCGCGCGGGCAAAATCCAGCGCCGCGCCACCGCTTCCTCCCGCGGAAGCCGAGGAAAAGTAGCCACACCGGGAGCCCAGCTTCGGACCGTTTCGCTGCTACAATTGCCCCCATGCTTCTCGAGAACCTTGTCGCTACCGGCATGGCTGTTCACCGACCTCGACAGCACGCTGCTCGACCATCGCACCTTTTCGTGGCGAGCGGCGGAGGATGCGCTCCACGAAATCGAGCGGCGCAAGATCCCGCTCGTCTTTTGCACCAGCAAAACCCGCGCCGAAGTGGAATTTCTGCGCCGCAAGATCGGCAACGCGCATCCGTTCATTACCGAAAACGGCGGCGGGATCTACATTCCGCATGGTTATTTTCCGCAGCGCATCGAAGGCGCAGTCACGGTGAAGACCTATCACTGCCTCGCGCTGGCGCGCCCCTATGACGAAATCCTCGATGCGCTGGATGAGATTGCCGCCGAGGCCGGCGTGGAAGCCGTGGGCTTTCACCAGATGAGCGCCAAGGAAATCGCGGAGAATTCCGGGCTGGATGCAGAACAAGTACAGCTTGCCCGGCAGCGCGACTACGACGAACCATTCTTCCTCGCCGGCGCCACGCCGAAAAAAGAAGCGGCCTTCGTCCGCCTGGCGCGCGACCGCAAGCTGGAAGTCGTTCGCGGCAGCCGCTTCTGGCACATCCATGCCGGTAGCGACAAGGGCCGCGCTGTGCGCGAATTGACGAAGCACTACCGCGCGGCGTGGCGCAGGAAGCTGCGCGCTGTCGCCTTCGGGGATAGCGCCAACGATCTACCCATGCTCGCGGCCGCCGACGCCGCCATTCTCTTGCCAAAACACGACGGCACCTTTGACGAAGCCGTCACCGCGAAACTTCCGCGCGTCACTCGCGGTTCCGCGCCCGGTCCCGCCGGGTGGAACCAAGCTGTGCTTGAACTGCTTGGAGGCTGATCGTTTCGAGAAATCCCTTTCCTCCGCGTTTTTTCATATGCGCAACTTTCCCCGCGATGCGGTGTTCCATAGGTGTAGCGAAAGCGAGTGGCTACGATTCTACGGAGGATTGCACTGATGAGACTTTCTTCAAAAGTGATGATTGCGGCGATCGCACTGGCGACGCCGATGTTTGTCGCTGCGCAGCAAGCCCCGCCACCACCCGGTGCCGGCATGGGTCCGGGCATGGGCTTGCAGCAGCGAATGGGCCCCAGAGTGGGGCAACAAATGGGTCCGCGGATGGGAATGCGCGGGCAGCGCGGGATGCAAATGCGCCAGCGCTTCCTGCGCCAACATCCGGGCATAGCCATGCACGGCCTGATGCAGAATCCCGCGATGCGCGAGCGGCTCAAGATTACGCCCGATCAACTCGCAAAATTCCAGGCACACGAAAGCGCCATGGCCAAGACGATGATCCGCAGCCGCGCGGATATTCAGGTGAAGCGCTTGGAGCTGGCCGAACTGATGCGCGCGGACAAGCCGGACCGCGTGTTAATCGACAAGAAGCTGCGCGAGGTGCAGGACGCCACGTTTGCGCAGGAGAAGGCCCGCATTGACGGCCAACTCAGCGTACGCGACATGTTCACGCCCGAACAGCGCCAGGAAATGGAAAAAATTCGCGAGGAATTCCGCAGCCCCGGCATGCAGCGCGGCCCCGGACCGGGAGGCATGATGGGCCCGCGTCCCATGGGCCCGCCGAAAGCGCCTCCGGCGCAGAATCCGCCGCCAGCCGATGACGGCCGATAGTCTCTACCCCCACACCCAACGCATGAGGGGAGTCGAAAGACTCCCCTTTTGTTTTTGAAGACTTTGGAACGGCGAAATCGCGTCACAACTGAAGGCGGACAGGCTGAAAGCCTGTCCTACAAAGCGAATCGGGGAGCCGGGCGGCTCCCCGATTCACCATTTGGCTTGGCCGAGGCAGCGTCGCTAAGAGCGCTGCGGCGGCTCGCACCGCAAAAGCGGTGTGTTCAAGCACAGCAAACATCTAGGCCCGGTGGAGTCATTCTCCCTCCGTTGCACTAGCTACTTCCTTCTTACGCCTGTCAAATTTCAAATGCAAGTGCCAAAAGTACCAGGAGGGGAAATCTGGAGTGGCGTCGATTGCCCGTCACAATCCCATGAACCACTTGATCGGCACTCGTACAGCATACAAGCCGATCAGGAGTAGCACGAAGCCGACAATTCGTTTCTCAATTTGAATTCCTCGCTCCTGACTTTGCAGAGCCACATCTTTTGGCCGCAGCCACTTGTCCGACTGTGCCCACCAGTTCAGGAATCTGGAGTGCACCGGTGGCGATAAAAGCATCAGCAAACCGTGCGCAATGAACGTTAGAGAAACTACAAAAAAGAGGCCAAAAAAGAACACATCAGCCATATAAGCCTCAATTATCTTCAAAAAGTGGCGAACTGTAATTCATTTCGTGAATAGTCCCTCGCGGAGTTGGTCGCGACCCACGAAAGTTTTTGACGAACGAAAAGCGCTGAAGAGATTGAGCAATTCGCGGTTCTGTAGAGCGCGCTGGGGGTTCACAGGCGAGGACGCCGGAGTTAATTCCAGGGTTTGTTCGTCCACGACACAGTAGCGATGGAATTGCTCAGGCAATTTGCTGTGGAACACGGCCAGCATCACGCCGCCCGGACGCAGCATGGAGTAGAGCCGCGAAACCACGCGAGGTAGCAATTCGCCTTCGAGATAATCGAACACGTCCCACGCCAGGATGGCGTGAAAAGTCTCGTCGGGATAGTTCAGATTGGCGGCCAGAAACGCCTGTGCCAGCGACGTTGGATCCAACTCCGCAGCGGTGCCCGCCGGCGCGCGGCGCATGCGCTCTTCTTCCGAGCTCATGTGCGCCTTCCATGTGCGCAGCACGTCCTCCGTATATACCTTGAAGCCCTTTTCCGTAAAGAAACTGACGGTGGCTTGCGAAACCGAGCCGAGGTCCAGCAGGTGGCCGCGCTCCACGTCGCTCAGCAGCCAGAGAAAATCCTTCAGCCCGTTGGAGAGACGCAGGTGCGCGCCTGCCGTGGAGGGCGCTGTGGCCCGCGCTGTTGCGGCAGCTTCTTTTCCGCTCCGGGCTTTGCTCAGCAAGTTCATGAATTAGCGTGCAGCCTCGCCAGCTACCATCGGCACGGGGCGATACGCTTCTCTTTCCGTTCGAGGCACGGCCGAAGATTGTGCGGCGCGCGCGCCCGGCTGCGCCATTTCCACGTGCCCGCAAAGGACCGCGCCGTCTTCAATCGCCAGCCGCGGCGCTTCGATGTCTCCGGTCACGTGACCCGTGCGGCGGATGACCATGCGCTGGCGCGCGCGCAGGCTGCCCTCGACGTGCCCTTCGACAAAAATCTCGTCCGCCTCCACCTCAGCGGTGACGCGCCCATTCGCGCCGATGGTGACGCCGGCGCCCAACACGCGAATCGTCCCTTCGAATTCTCCATCAATGCAGACGTCCTCGCGGCCCTCCAGTTCGCCCTTCAGTGCCACGCCGCGGCCCAACATGGTCTTCACCGTCAAGGGTTCCGCCGGTGCGACAGGAGCAGTGCGCTCGAAAGCGACAGGTGGCGGAGCAGCTGGCGGCTCCGGGGAAGGAAGCGGTGGCTTCGTTTCACTGGTTCTGCGCCACATGAGAACCTCCAGAGGAGTTTTCCAGAGCCGCCCTTCGGGTGAACCCGGGGACATGACCGGGAGGCTGGGGCGGGAAATATACTACAAAGCGCGCGTCCTGCGAATCATTTCGCGTCGGCAATAAAGCTCAGCGGGATGCAGGCGCGGGGGCAGCGGCCGAAGGCGGAACGGTCGCGGCGGAAGGTGGCGGATTCGGTTGCGTCTCCGGCGCGTTCAGGCCGCGTTGCGCGGCTTCGGTGCTGCGCGTTTCCCAGATGGCCACCGGGTAGGCGATAAACTCGAGGAGAAAAATCTTCCAGCCGCTGCGCGAGCGCCACCAGCGCGCGGGCACAAACGTCGCGTCGCGCGCCGCAATCATGCGCACGTCCGCTGAATTGCGAAACACGCGGACGTAAATATGCCGCGCGCGGCGGGTGTGATAGTTCGACGTCACCACCAGCACGCGGCGCCAATGTTGCCGGTCGGCGAGGCGCCGCAGCAAGATGGCTTCCTCGCGCGTGTTTCCGGCCCGGCTCGGCAGCTTTTGGATGGCGGTCGCCGGCACGCCGCGCTCCATGAGGTCGCGCTGCATCAATTCCGCCAGGCTGGCGTAGGGCCGCCGGAAAC
>JAMCWK010000087.1 GCA_023481105.1 Acidobacteriota bacterium
CGCAAGGAGCTGAACAAGCTGTTGCCGCAGTTTGACGAGGCCCTGGCCACGCTTCGCAGCGAGCAGCAAGCAGTTTTCGAGCGTTTCGATGAGCAACTGGATTTGCTCCGCACCGGCGAAGCCTTTCGCGACGTGGCCGCCGACGTCCGCGAAGCAGTCCGGCAATTCCGCGCCTACGTGGATGCCGGCGGCGATTTGGCCAAGGCCAATGAATTCCTTTCGCTGACGCTGGACCAGCTTCGCGCACGCTCCGCCGAAGATCTTGCTGGCGCAGAAACCCAGGCCATCGAAGATGCGCTGCAACTGAACAATCTCTTGCGCGAGCGCGAGGCGTTGCTCGCCTCCTCCGCGGAGGACGAGCGCCGCATCCTCACGCGCGGCGTGCTGGAGCGCCGGCGCACTGTTGCGCAGGATAAATCCGTCGAGCTGGAAGCCCTGCGGCGCCGTCGCGATGAGCGCCTTGCTGATTTGGACCAGAGCATCCGCGTGCTTCAGCTCAAGGTGGATGCAGAGTCCCGCGTTTTCACGCTGGCGCAAGACCGCGTGGCGCTGGAGATGCGCCTGCTTGATGTGAAAGCCCGCGAATTCGATCGCGAAGTCGCGCAGCTCGCTGCCCTGAAAGATATTGTGGCCGGCATTGTTCCTGGTGCGGGCGGGCTGTTCACGCTGACGCCGTCCTTGCGGCAAATCCTCAATCTCGGCAGCGTGCAGGTTTTTGTTGGCGAAAACGCCACGCCGGCGCAGGCCCGCGCCGCCGGCGAACAAGTGATCGAAGGAATGCTGCGCGAGCTGGTCCGCGAACGCGCACGGTACGGCATGGAATCCTGATGGCCATTCGCATCGAAATCGACAACGGCGACAACCTGGGCCGCGTGAATTACACGCGTTACCTCGTCTCGCCGGAGCAATCGCCCGCTGTCTTGCGCGATCGCATGAACCTGCCGTCGCTTTTCGATTTTTCTCTCGCTCCCGCGGACGCGCAGTTCATACCCCCACGGCGCTCCGCCTACGTGCGGGTCACCGGCCTAGCAGACGCTCTGCCTCCCGGTGGCCCGCGCGTCCCCGGCCCGCTGTTTACCGGTTACATCACCAACGAGCCGGCCATTGAATTTCTCGGCGCGCGCAGCGGTGGGCCGGTGTACGGCTACCGTTATCAGGCGACTAGCGAAGAATATCTGCTGAACATTAAGCGCCTCGGCATCGTGCCGCCTTTTCTAAATCAAACCGCCGGGCAGATTCTTCGCTTGCTTGCTGAGCAGCTCCAGCCCGGCCGCTTCGATACTTCAGGAATTTCCGACGGCGCCATCGTTCCCTTCTACGCCCCCGCGCCGGCCGCCAGTTGGAGCGACATCGCGCGCGAGCTCGCGGACCGCTCCGGCTTCGTGTATCGCGTGCTGGACGGAAAGATTTATTTTGAAGCGATCACCGCGCAGCCTGCCAGCATTGTGTTGGACGAGCGCGACCGCCGCTTCCGACCGGAATCGCTCGAAGTGAAACCGCTCGGCAATCCGATACAGAACGACGTCACGATTCTAGGTGGCGCCGAGCCTCAAAATGTTGTTACTGAACATTTCGTCGGCGATGGCTTTACATCTCGGTTTGTTCTTGCCGCGCCCGTGTATCGCGCGGAATCATCGTTGCTCCTCGCCGACGATTTCACCGCGCCTTCCATTGATACCAATCGTTGGCAGGAACTCGACCCAGCCAGCCACATTCAGATTTTCGAGGGTCGGCTGAACGTCACGGGTGGCACCGGCGCGTTCGGCGAAACCGCGCTCTTGGCGCAGCAGGCCACTGAGCTCGGCGGCGAATTGGAGCTGCTGCACGGTGAATTTGAATTCATCGCCGCGTCCACCGGAATTCTCGGCGGCCTGTATGCGAGCGCTTCACTGGTGCCGGCGAATTGCCTGCTGGGCTTCGACGTTTCCGCCATCAGCGGCACATCGCGCATTCGTCCGTTGATTGACGGCGTGGTGCAGTCCGCCGAAGTTCTTGCTCAGGCAAATCATCATTACATTTTGCTGACGCGCCTGAGCGCCGATCGTGTGCATCGCACCGAACAGATTTTTTCGAGCCTCGCCACTTCCTTTGGCGGCGCGTCACTGCCGGCCAATATTCAGGTAACTTTGCTGGTTCGCGATCTCGACCTGGCCGACCCGGCGCAGCCGGTGGACACCGTGCTGTATGAAGGCACGTTGACAACGCTTCCCGCATTCGCCTTCTACGCTCCGGTGAATTCCGCGGACCTTCACGTGGTCGCAAATTTCCTTCAGGTGACGCAGCCAATTCAGGCCAGCCTCGTCACGCAAGCGTTGGGCGGCTCGCCCCGCGTGCGCTCGTTGGGCTTTGGCGTGGCCGGCCAGGACGCGACGATCACGTCCGACCCGAACCAGAATCAATGGGCGCTGGAGTTTTACGACGATACCATTCCGTCGCGGGGAGAAAAGATTTCGCTGCGCTACCGTGCCGCCGGGCGCGCGCGCGCGCGGGTTCGCGACGCGGCCAGCATCGTTTCAGAAGCCGCGCTGGCCGGCGATGACGGCATTCGCGTCGCGATCCTGGATGACTTCAATCCTATGCCGAGGACTTCGGCCGAAGCCGAGCTCGCCGCGCAGGCTTATCTTGCCGATCACGTCCTGCCGCGCTACGAAGGGCGCTACGTCACGTGGGGAGAATTTGCCGATTCCTTTCCGCGCAGCGGCAGTGTCCTAGAAATTTGCAACGAGTCGCGCTATCCCGCGTTTTCTGCGATGGTCCGCAGCGTCTCGAGCGAGTTGCGCGAGCTGGAATCCGAACGCATTCAGCACACGCTGGAATTCGGCCAGCCTTCGCGCTTTGAAGATTTGCTGCGCCGCTTCGCGCCGGAGGAGGACATTCTTGAAAGCCGCGAGTCCTTGCCGCTCACGCCGTTGGACTCGACGCAGATCAGCGCAGCCTATCTGGCCGACTTGCCGGCCCTGACTCTCACGGCCACGAGCCCTACATATTTTTCCGTGGATGCCGGGGCTCCGCCGCCTGCCGGCGGCAGCTATGAAGTGCGCCGCAGCGATCAGGGCTGGAGCACAGCTTCCGCTCCCGGCACCGCGCAGAATTTGCTGGGCACATTCACGTCGCAAACTTTCTTGCTCGCGCGCACCGCGCGAAACCATGTCTTCTATCTGCGCCCGGTGGATGCCAACGGAAACACCAGCCGCTATTCCAGCGTGCTGGCCGTCCATTATCCACGCGTGCCTGCGACGCCGCAGTCCCTCACGGTGCAATTCGGCGTCAACGCGGAGGGCAAGCCCATTATTTCTGCTCTCATTACTCTGGATCCTTCCAACGTGCAGGATGTAAATCGCCTCGAGCTGCGCGATGCCGACAACACAACGATCCTCGCGCAATGGGATTTTGGCCAGTTCAAGCAAGCAGAAGGCATGCTGCAGGCCGACCTCACGCTGGACAACTCAGCCGCTTTGCTGCGCAACAAAACTCTTTATGCCTATACGCAGAATGTGCTCGGCGAATATTCCCCGGCGCAATCCGCCAGCGCGTCGGCGCCGGAGCCGCTGAAGCCGACTCTCACGAGCGGAAATTCCGTCGGCCAGGTATTGGAAATCTTGCTGGACCGCTTGTCGGTGGAGATTTTGGAAACTGAAATTCAAGTGGTCGGTCCCGGTGGCAGTTTTGTGTCGCCCTGGCAGGATACCGTCCTGTCAGGCCAGCCGGGCAAATTCACGTTTGTAGCGTCCCAAAGCGGCGCCTGGGAGTTTCGCGCGCGCCGTCGCGATTCCATCGGATGGTCTCCGTGGTCCAACCAGTCGCAAGGCCAGATCCCGGCTCAATCGTTGGTGTTTGCCGTCCATTTTTTCGAAGCGCGCGAGCTGGATCCGTCCATCGGCGCCGCCGTCAACGCGCAGAACCTTCTCGGCAACAGCGATTTTTTCCTGACGGGCATTTCCGGCCAGGAAGGCACACACGTCGCGCGTTACTTTGCGCTCGTCAATGCGGCCGCGGATGGCTCGGAAGTGGATCTTTCCGCGGCCACCAATGAAATGCAGTGGAAGTCAGGTGTCAGTTTTGGCGCGGCGAATCCGGGTTTTCGTTCCCTCTACAGCAACTTCGGAAAGCTGCTCAATCCCGGCGAGCCGCTGACACTCTCTGCGGCCCTACGCCACAACGGAACGGGCAACTTTGGTTTGGCGGTTCGCTTTGCGATGCGATCTGCATCCACGCCGGCCTACGATCAATCCATGGATATTCCGGCGGGCACGATTTCCGGAACCTACCAGTGGTACAGCGTGACGCTCACGCTTCCGGCCAGCCAGGCCGCGCCGGGTGACCTCGCAGTGGAACTCTCCGTTGTAGTTGCGGTTGGGCAGTCGCTTGCCTCCTCTCTTTTTTGTGACAAAGTAATCGTGAACCGCGGGCATCGTCCCGCGGCGTTCAGCCTGGCGCCGTGGGACGTGGTCGCGCTCGCATGGAACGCGTCGGCGGGCGCATACGATCTGCCGGCTACAGTCGTCGCGCCGACGCCGCGCAGCTCGAACCCCGGCAATGCCGGCCTTTTGGCCGGAACCGGAACGGAAGACTTGGACCCGAATTTCACGGACCGTTTTTATCGCGCGACTGCTTGAACGGCAAAACTTCGCCTCGCTGCAAAGGAGCTTCTTGTGATTTGCTCTTCCCAAATTCGTACCGGAAAGCGCATCGGCGCACTGCTCATTCTACTTGTGAGCTTTTGTGCTTCGGTTGCCGCCACCACTCTCACGGGAACTTTCAAGAACCCCGACGGCTCGATGGTCAACGGCAAGATAATTTTCCTGCTGAGCCAGCCGGCGCGGCTGAATGACCAGTCGGCGCAAATTGTGCCCATGGTGAAAATCTTCTCGGTGAGCAACGGCGCGCTGGAAAGCGGCGCATTTATTTATGGCAACGATGTGCTCGTCCCCAGCGGCACGTACTATCTTGTCCGCTTGGTGGATTCCAACAACAACTTGCTGTTCGAGCAGAAGTGGTCCATCAGCGGTGTGAGCCTGGACCTGGGAACGTTGACGCCTACCACCACCGGAGTGGTGTACCCGGACCCGCTCATCAAAAATGTCGCCAGTGGCCAGGCCGTGCAGGGGCCGGTGACATTTTCTTCGCCGCTTACGGCGTTCAGCCTTACACTCAACGGCAACCTGAATCCGGGCGCCGCGGATCTCTATGACCTGGGTAATTCCTCCGCGCCCTGGCAGGAACTCTACGCGCAGCGCTGGAATTCCTTGTTTTCCGTCGGCAGCAGCGGCGGCACCGCGTTGCCGCCGACGGCGATTCCGGGCGGCTCCGTTCAAAGCAGTGGGGGAACGATTGGCCCTGGTACGTACTATTTCAAGGTCACCTACTTCAACAAAAATGGAGAAACCACAGCCAGTCCAACAGCAACACTTACGGTGTCAAGCGGCACCACGAACCGCATCCATATTGGGCCGGGAGACAAGCTGTGGCTTTCCGGTTGCTACGGCTACATTGTCTATGCGTCGAACGACAACGTAAATTTTTATGCACAGACACCCTCCGGCGTGTCAGGCGATTTCGAGCTGACCAACGCTGTTGGTGGAGCGCCATCTGGTAAGACAGGACACTACAACGCACTGGGTAGTTTTGGAGCTCGATTCAATTCTTTGACGTTTTCTGGTGCTGCGCCTCCGTCAACCAACACAGCCGCCATTGACCCGCTGCAAGTGGCGCTCAACAAGACGATGCGGCAAACGGATTTCACAGCCTCGCAAGGCGCTCTCATCGTTCCTGTGGCGTTTTCGGGAGGGGCAATTTCCGCACACACGCTGACCACCCCGCTCGTCGTTCCGCGCTACGCGCATCTCGTTGGCATTTCCCACTATGGCGTGGGCAAAAACGATGCGGGTGAGAGCCGCATTTACGGGGCCTGGACCGATCCGAAGCTCGCTGTGGTCATGACTTTCGGTGGTTTCCACTCCATCGAGAACGTCACGGTTTTTGGCCCGGGCCACGGCGTCATGTACCTGTCGGGTGTCGGGTACCAGGCCGAGGCCGAAATCGCCAAAAACAGCGCCTTCCGCACGTCCGATTCTACAAATACTTATGCGGCCCTGAAAATTATCGGTGTCCACTACAACATTCACCATGAAAATGTCTATTTGCGCGGCGGGAAGGCCGCCGTACAAGCCCAGAACCTGGCGGGCGGCGAGTGGACGTTCAAGGATGTTCGCTGGGACCTCGGAGGTAGTTCAGCAATTCAAAACATCACCGGCTGGACCGACCCGGACAACGGAACGAATGATGCCGGTTTCGGCAACGCTGCCGGCCCAATCCGCCTCCAAAACATGCTCATTGAGCAGGGTACCGGCATCCTTCTCGACGCGGTGAACATGGGAGTCCGACTCGACCACGTTCAAATGGCCGACACGGCACTCCTACCCAGCACCGATTCCATCATAAAGATGGGATGCGACTCCTTCTGCGTGGGGGCGGCGCCGCTCGCGTGGTGGATTGAAGACAGCGATCTGGCCAGCAGCACCAATGTGCGCGTCGGCACGTTTATCTCCGCCGGCAGCGTCCCATCCATCACGGTGATACGCTCGAGTCTTGGTGCTGGAAAGTCCACCGGTTCATTCATCGCGCTAGATGCAAACAACCTACCCCTAACGCTGTGGCTTTACTCATCTAATGTGGACCCCAATCCGTCAGCCTCCGGCGCGAACATCGGCAAGCTGATTAACCTTCCTGCCACGGCACAGATTTTTAGCGCCATGTCCCCGATGTTTCCCAATCAAAGCATCAGCGTGTATGGCTGGAATGAGTTTCCAGACCGCATCGTGATTACCCCAGCGACGAATAACGGGAGCAATCGGTCCGCGCGCGCTTCTTGGTACGTAAATAGTGGCGGAGCGATGGAACTGCGCGGTTCGGATGATACGACGGCAAAGATTTCGATAGCTGCGGCCCTGAGTGGCGCGAGCGACAGCAACGTGACCATGCGCGGGAATTTGCAGATTCAAGCCGCCGCCGGAAATGCAGCGCGCATGTCGATTGGTCCTACGGCCTCCATTGCTTCCGGCGGCAGCATTTCGCTGGTGAACTCCGGCAGCATGTATATGCGCAACGCGGCCAACAGTGCCGATATTCGCCTGATTTCCGGCAACACGAGCGACCAAGCAATCGTTGGCGATGCCGCTGGTGTGTGCCTTTCCACGGCGACGAACTGCGCCCCAATCAAGGGAAATTTGAGCGCCACGGCCACGCTCGACTTTCCGAGCACGACCGCTTCGACGTGTTCTGACTTGACGATGACACTCACCGGAGCAGCCGCTGGCGACGCCGTCTTCCTTGGAGTTCCCAACGGTTCTGTGCCGCCCGGCGGCAGTTTCTTTGCGTGGGTGAATGCAGCAAACACCGTGACGGTGCGCTTCTGCTCAGACGGCGCGGCCAGAGACCCCGCAAGCGGAGTCTTCCGCGCCACCGTTATGAAGTTTTGATTTCATCTGGTTTTGCGCTGTGCACTTGCATGCCACACTCGTCATCTGGGCACTCTACTTGCTCGGACAGATTCTCCATGTCTTGAAACGCGCGGGCATGGCGGTGCGCTCGAAAAGCAACTCCATCCGTTCGCGGTGGGAATTTGTCGTGTTCTTTTGGGACGCTTTGCTCGTTCGCGTGTTGCTATGCGCAGGCCTCTTCGCGGCGCTATTGGCCGACCCAAGTGGCCTGACAAAGCTCTTGGCCTCGCTGGGCTCCGGGGTGACTGCGGATATTACTGTGAATCCCGGCACCGCGCTGATCTTCGGCTACTTTGCGGACTCGGTGCTCGACTGGCTGGTCAGCAAAATCCCCATGCTGCAAAAAGAGCTTCCGGCCTGGAATGGGCCGCGTCATCCCGCACCTTGATATTTGGTCTTGTCCATGCTGAAACCATCCACGACGGTTGTCCCGCTTCGCAGCCAGGATTTCCGGCTGCTGGTGATTCAAAAGCTGACGCTGCTGGAAACGATGATGGCCGACCTCGCCGGCAACGGCCGGCCCGGCCGCATCCAGCAACTGGAAGACAAGGTCCGCTCGCACGACCGCCTGTTCTGGCTGTTAACCGGCGCTGGCGCCGTAGTCGGCTGGCTTCTGCAGCGATTTCTCGGTTGAAGGGAGGTGATGTCGCTATGGAGTCCACCATTCTTACTTTGGCGCTGACCGTCATTCGCGCCGTGGTGAAGAATCCTGCAAAAAAGGCGCGGCTCAAGGCTGCTCTGATGAAGCTGCGGGATGCGATCGACGCAGCGTACGCAGGCGAGTAGCTTCGGCTTCGCACTGCGCCTTTGCTCCTCTTTCCGTTGCCCCAGATTTCCGGAGGAATTGATGTCCGCAAAAATTCGAATGTTTCGGCTCGCGCTATGCGTGGCCGCGTGGAGTTGTGCGCTGGCCACGCCCGCGCTGGCGCAATGTCCCGCGAAAACTACGATCATGGACACGCTGTACAACGCGGACGGATCACTCGCGTCCGGCCGCGTCACGATTGCTTGGCCGACCTTTCTCATCGGCACGTGCCAGGTGATCGGCGGCCAGACTACAGTTAGCGTCGCAAATGGCGCGTTCACAGTGCAGCTTTATCCGAACACCACCGCTGTGCCCGCCGGCACCAGTTATCGCGTGACTTTTGCGCTGAAGTCCGGCCGCGTCTCCACGGAATACTGGGTCGTGCCCGCCAGCGCTACATCGGTTTCGCTCGCCACCGTGCGCGCACCTTCCGTACCCGTCCCAACGGTGATGTTTGGCGAATCGCAAGTCGTCAACCTGATCACCGACCTCGCGAAGAAAGTTGAGTTGCCTGCTCCGTGTGCGCAGGGAAAAATTCTCGAGTCCAACGGCTCCAGCACTCCGCCACAAGTGAATTGCGTGGATCCCGTGGGGGGCTCGGGCTCGCAGCATCAAGTGAGCGGAGCCAATCTTGCGTCCAACAATCCCGTCAATTTTCAGAATTCTTCATCTGTCGCTTTCACAAATCCGTCCGCCGGCAACGTGCAGGCATCGCTCGCCGACGGCGGGGTAACCGCTTCGAAACTGGCGGTCAGCAACCCATCCACTGCGCAGCTCTCCGGAATCGGCGACAGCAACATTGCAGCCGCGGCGCTTTCGCCCAACCGCGTCAGCGGCACGGCAGTTACACAAGCGCGTGCCATCAACACGACGTCTCCCCTCACGGGCGGCGGCGATCTTTCGGCCGACCGCACCGTCGCTTGCCCAACCTGCGAGGTAAATACCAACAAGGGCGCGGCCAGCGGATACGCTGCGCTCAATGCGACTTCCAAAGTCGTGCAGGATCCGGCCGCCGCGCAAACCGCTCCGGGCGCGTCAAAGATTCCGCTGGCCGATGGCGCAGGAAAAATTGCCGACGGCTGGCTTTCAGCCAACGTTTCGCTACTCGGAAGCACTGTGGATTTGGCCAGCGAAGTGGCCGGAAATCTTCCGCCTGCCAACGGCGGCACGGGCGCGAACAATTTCGCCACCAGCGGCCGTTATTTGCGCGCCGACGGCACGAGTTTTGTCACCTCCGGCGTGCCCGCGGCCGGCGCGGGAAGCTGCACGAATCAATTCGTCCGCGCCACCGTGGACAATGCCGCGCCCACCTGCGCTACGGTGACGTCCTCGGATGTGGATTCCTCCGTTGAAAAATCCGCCAACAAAAATACGCCGAATGGCTACGCCCCGCTGAACGCTTCATCCGTCGTGCCGAACGCAAACCTGCCAACAATCTTTTTTGCAACCGGCGGCGCTTCCGTTGGGACTGTGGGCGCGGGCGTGACTACTTACAGCAATTTCACCGGCGGCGGTGGCTTCAACACCACGGAGAGCAACCGGCTGATTGCCATGCCCTGGGCGGGCACCTGCAAAGGCTTCTATGTGAGAATTCTCGGTAGTCAGCCCGCCAGCGGCTCGCTGGTGGCGACGCTACGCAAGAACGGAGTGGACCAGGCAGTCACCATTACCATCGCAGCTGGCTCGGCCGCGGGAACCTTCACTGATACCACCAACAGTTTTACCTTTGCCGCCGGCGACGAAATCTCCATCAAGTTCGTCAACAACGCTTCCGTCGCCTCCCCCTCCATCAGCATGTCCATCGGATATGCTTTGACGCCGATGTGATGCGGCAGGACTTCCGCGGCGGCTGCGCGAGAGAGATTAAAGGATGCTCTCGCTCCAGTTCTCCAGCATGTGCTTCAACTTCGCCAGGAACTGGTGGGAGACGGCGCCGTCCACCACGCGATGGTCGTAGCTCATGGTAACGTACACCATGGAGCGAATGGCAATCGCGTCGTCAATCACCACCGGTCGCTTCTGAATCGCCCCCAGCCCGAGGATGGCCACGTTGGGTTGGTTGATCACCGGCAAGCCCATCAATCCGCCGAAAACGCCCGGATTGGTAATCGCAAACGTTCCTTCCTGCACTTCTTCCGGCTTGAGCTTCTTTGTCCGCGCGCGTTCCGCCAGATCGTTGATGGCGCGCTGCAAGCCTAGAAAATTCTTCTCCTCCGCGCCCTTGATGACCGGCACGATCAGGCCCCAGTCCAGCGCCACGGCAAATCCCATGTTGATTTCTTTGTGCAGGACGATGTTCGTTCCGTCCACGGACGCGTTGACCGTGGGAAACGCCCGCAGACCTTCCACGCAAGCGCGGACAAAAAACGGCATGAACGTGAGTTTCGTACTGTAGCGGCTTTCAAACTCGCCTTTGGTTTTCTCGCGCAGCGCCGCGATGCGCGTCATGTCCACTTCCTCGACGGAATACACGTGCGGCGAGACGCGCTTTGAAACCACCATGTGTTCGGCGATGCGCTGCCGCATCACGCTCATCGGCTGCACTTCATATCGCCCGAAATAAATCTTTTCGCGCGGCACCGCGTTTTCCAGCGGTCCATGCGCCATCGCGCCCGGCGCTGACGGAGCAGCCGGCACACCGGCAGGACGCGTGCCGCCGCCTTCGATGGCCGCCAAAATATCTTTCTTGCTGATGCGGCCGCCGGCGCCCGTGCCCGGCACCGCGGCCAGATCAATGTTGTGCTCCTTCGCCAGGCGCCGCACCAGCGGTGAGCTGCGCACCTTTTCTCCTGCAGGACGAACCGGAGCGGAAGGTGGAACGGGTGGCGCCGCAGCCGGAGCGGGAGTTGCTGCCTTCGCTGGTGGGGGCGGCGCTGCTGGTTTCGTCGCTGCTAGGGCAGGCGCTGCGGGAGTGGCTGCCTTCGCTGGCGCGGGTGCAGTCGCCGCGCCGGCGGCATCAATCACGGCCACAACAGTTTGAATCGGCACCGTCTGCCCTTCACCCACTTTGATTTCCTTCAGCACTCCGCTCTGCGGCGAGGGAATTTCGGCATCCACTTTGTCCGTGGAAATCTCGAAGAGCGGCTCGTCGCGCTCCACGCGGTCGCCCGGCTTCTTCAGCCATTTGGTGATGGTGCCCTCGAAAATGCTTTCGCCCATCTGCGGCATGATCACATCAATCGGCATGCTTCTCTCCTCACACAATCAATAGTTCGCCAGTTCGCGGGCCGTGCGCACCACGTCGTTTACGTTCGGCAAGAATCGTTCTTCCAGCGACGGAGCATACGGCACCGGCGTGTCCAGGCTGGTGACGCGCCGGATTGGCCCGTCCAATTCTTCGAATGCGCCTTCGCACACAAAAGCGGCGATATCGCCTGCAATTCCGCCCGTCTTTGTGTCCTCGTGCACAACCATCAACTTGTTCGTCTTTTTCACCGACTGCAAAATCGCTTCACGGTCCAGCGGCAGCAGCGTGCGCAAATCAATCAGCTCCGCGTCAATTCCTTCTTTGGCCAGCAACTCAACGGCTTCAAGTGACGTGTGCATCATCGCGCCGTAAGAAAGGATGGTCAGGTCCTTGCCTTCGCGCCGCACCGCCGCTTTCCCCAGCGGCACGGTGTAATCGCCTTCGGGGATTTCTTCCTTGATCCGGCGGTAAAGAAATTTGTGCTCGAAGAAAAGCACCGGGTTGTTGTCGCGAATCGCGGACTTCAGCAGCCCTTTCGCGTCGGACGGCGTCGAGGGATAAACCACTTTCAGTCCGGGCGTGTGCACGAAATACATTTCCGGATTCGCGGAATGGAACGGTCCGCCGTGCACGCCTCCGCCCGAGGGCCCGCGCACCACGATGGGCACCGGCGCACCCCAGCGGTAGTACGACTTCGCCGCGTAATTCGTAATCTGGTTGAAGCAGCACGCGATGAAATCAATGAACTGCATTTCCGCCACGGGCCGCAGGCCCAGGAAGCTCATTCCGCACGCCGCGCCGATAATGCCGGTTTCGGCGATGGGCGTTTCGATCACGCGCTCCCCGCCGAAGCGTTCGAGCAATCCCTGCGTCACTTTGAACGCGCCGCCGTAAACGCCGATATCTTCGCCGAGGCAAACCACCGTGGGATCGCGCTCCATTTCTTCGAACAGCGCTTGCCGGATGGCTTCGAGAAAAGTCACGGGGGCCACGGTCACTTCCTCCCTTTCAGGCCGGTGGCCTTCGCCCGCAAGGATTTCGCGGCCGTCGTCTTCTTCGCAGCTTTTCGTGCGGCTGCGCCCGTGCCGTCGCCAGAAACGCTTGCAGGAGCTGCATTCGGAGTCGGGTGTTCCAGCCCGCCGAAATCACTTACTTTCCACGCCGGCTTGACGCTGGCCTTCGGCGGCATCACCTCTTCAATTGGCCGCTTCCACACCGCTTCGTTCGGCAGCGGCCCTTCGCAGTACACGCCCTCTTCGGCAAACTCCGGCGGCGGGAAAGGAGAATTTTCCGCAAACTCCTGGTCTTCAAGGATTTCTTTTTCGATGCGCGCGAGAATTCCCGCTTTTACTTTTTCGTTCCACAATTTGTTGGCGGTCAGATACTCCTCGTAGCGGGCGATGGGGTCGCGGGCTTTCCAGTATTCGACCATTTCTTGTGGAACATATTCCGCGGGATCGTGCTGCGCAT
>JAMCWK010000109.1 GCA_023481105.1 Acidobacteriota bacterium
CTTTCGCAATACATAGGACCTCCACCCCAAACTTGCACCACTGCTGGAGGATACGAATATGCGGTCTGATTTGTTTCGCTAGTAGGCGTCAGGAGATGGAAAGGTTTCCCATGCGACGGAATTTTTCGTAGCGCGCCCGCAACAATTTTTCTGCCGGCACCGGAAGTAGCGAGTCCAGCGTTCGCTGCAGCACGGGTTCCAGCAAGCGCGCGGCTCCTTCCGGGTCGTGGTGCGCACCGCCTTCGGGTTCCGCGACAATCTCATCCACGATTCCCATGTTCAGCAAATCGTGCGCCGTGATGCGCAGCGCGTTGGCCGCGTCTTCCGCGCGCGCCGCGTCTCGCCACATGATGGAGGCGCAACCTTCAGGGGAAATCACGGAGTAAATCGAGTTCTCCAGCATGTTGACGCGGTCGCCCACCGCGATGGCCAGCGCGCCGCCGGAGCCCCCCTCGCCGGTTATGGTGACGATGATCGGGACCGGCAGCCGCGCCATCTCACGCAAGTTGCGCGCGATGGCTTCAGCCTGCCCGCGCTCTTCCGCATCCATGCCGGGGTACGCGCCGGGAGTGTCCACAAATGTGAAGATGGGTCGCTTAAATTTCGCAGCAAGCTGCATGACGCGCAGAGCCTTGCGATAGCCCTCCGGCTTGGGCATGCCGAAGTTGCGCAGTACTTTTTGCTTGGTGTCGCGGCCCTTCTGGTGCCCGACCACCGCGCACGGTTGCCCGTGAAATCGCGCCAGCCCCGCTACGATGGCTGGATCGTCGGCGAAGCTGCGGTCGCCGTGAATCTCGCTCCACTCCTCAAACAACATGTTGATGTAGTCCAGCGTGTACGGCCGGTGCCCGTGGCGCGCGAGGTGCGTCCGCTGCCATGCACCGAGGTGCTGATAAAACTCGCGCTTGAGTTCCTCGACTTCGCGGTGCAGCCGCTCGAGTTCCTCTTCGGAGCCTTTGGTGGCCAGACGGCGCAGGTCCGCGACGTCCTGCTCGAGGCGATCAATCTCCCGTTTTTTGCGAAGGGGATCCATTGCAGGGTCAATTTTACCGCAGGACTTCCACGGCGTCAGCGCCACAAAGTTCCTGAATTTCCAAAAGCAAGTCCTTGTCCGGCCGTACGCGCCGCTCGGTTTCCAACTCCGCCACCGCGCCATCCGGCTGTGTCAGCTCGAAGGCCACGCGGCACGGCCCGGGCTTGCGGTCAAAGATTTCTTCCAGCCGGTCGAGGATGCTCTCGTCGAAACTGGTCAGGTCCACGCGCACGCGCAACAGCTTGGCCGCCGGCTCGGTAACATCTTCTAACGGCCGCGCATCGGAAAGAATCACCCGCGTGCCCACGTCTTCCACGCTAATACGCCCCTTGACCAGCAGCCGCGCATGGGACTTCAGTAGATTCTCCAGACGGCCGAAAGCTTCCGGAAACGCCAGCACTTCCGCGTTGCCCGTTATGTCCTGCAGCGACAGGATGGCCCATCGCGCGCCTTTTTTCGAGCGCATCGGCCGCACACTCACGACGATTCCCGCCACCACCACGTCGGAATTGTTGGCCTTCGTTTCCAACGCGCCCAATTCCGTCGCGTTCAACTCTTTCAATCGGCCCGCGTGTTTCGCCAGCGGATGGCCCGAAATATAAAAGCCAAGCGTGGCGTACTCCGCCGCGAGCAACTCGTCTTCGGGCCACTCCTCCACATCTGGCAACGTTTCGGAAAAAGGCTGCGCCGGCGCAGAGCCGTTGCCGAAAAGCCCGTGCTGGCCGCTGGTTGCCTGACGTTGCATGCGCTGCCCGCGCTCCATGGCACGGTCAATGACTGCGCTTAATTGCGCGCGTCGCGCGCCCAGCGAATCCATCGCCCCCGATTTGATCAGGCTTTCCAGCACGCGACGGTTCACCAGCCGCGAATCAATCTCCTCGCAGAACTGGAACAGCGAAGTGAAGCGACCCAGCCGCACGCGGGCATCCAGAATCCCTTTGACCGTGTTTTCCCCCACATTCTTGATCGCGCTCAGCCCGAAGCGGATTTGTTCGCTGGTGGGCGTGAAATTCAGGTCGCTGGTGTTGACGTCCGGCGGCAGCACCGTAATTCCCATTCCCCGCGCCTCATGGATGTACTTCACCACCTTGTCCATGTTCCCCGTTTCGGATGTGAGCATGGCCGCTACAAATTCCACCGGGTAATGCGTCTTCAAATACGCTGCCTGGTACGCCAGCAGAGCGTAGGCGCAGGAGTGCGACTTATTGAAACCGTATCCCGCGAACTCTTCCATGAGATCGAATATCTTTTCCGCTTTCTTGTCGGGGATCTTGTTGGCGCGGCAGCCGGCCATGAATTTGTCCCGCTGCTTGGCCATCTCTTCTTTCTTTTTCTTGCCCATTGCCCGGCGCAGGATGTCCGCTTCGCCCAGCGAGTAGCCCGCCAGGCGATTGGCAATCTGCATCACTTGTTCTTGGTAAAGGATGACGCCGTATGTTTCCTCGAGGACGTCTTTCAACTGGGGCAATTCATAGGCGACGCGCCGCTCCCCTTGCTTGCGCTTGATGAAGTCGTCGATCATCCCGCCCTGAATGGGCCCCGGTCGGTACAGCGCGTTCAGCGCCGTCAAGTCCTCGAGGCGCGAGGGCTGGTAGCGGCGCAGAATGTCGCGCATGCCGTGCGACTCAAACTGAAAAATCCCGCTGGTTTCCCCGCGTCCGAAAAGCTGGAACGTCTTGGCGTCGTCGAGCGGCAAGTCCTCCAGCGTGATTTTCTGCCCTCGGTTTTGCTCCACCAGTTTGACTGTGTCGTGCAGCACCGTGAGCGTCGTCAGCCCCAGGAAATCCATCTTCAGCAGGCCGATGCGCTCCAGCGCATTCATGTCGTACTGCGTGGTGATTTCCTCGCGGTTCGTGCGGTACAGCGGCACGATTTCCGTCAGCGGCTGCGGAGAGATGACCACCCCCGCGGCGTGCGTGGAGGCATGCCGCGCAAAGCCTTCCAGCCGCCGCGCAACATCCATCAGTTCCTTGAACCGTTCATCTTTTTCGATTGCGCTCCGAAGCTGCGGCGCTTTTTTCAGCGCATCTTCCAGCTCGATGTTGATTTCTGCCGGTACCATCTTCGCCAGCCGGTCCACTTCCCCGAACGGCAGGTCCATGGCGCGGCCCACGTCCTTGATCGCCGCTTTGGCCGCCATCGTTCCGAAGGTGATGATCTGCGCCACGTTTTCCCGGCCGTACTTTTGCGTGACGTACTCAATCACTTCGCCGCGCCGCCGCATGCAGAAGTCAATGTCAATGTCCGGCAGCGAAATGCGCTCCGGATTCAGGAAGCGCTCGAAAAGCAGGTCGTACTGCAGCGGGTCCACGTCGGTGATGCGCAGCGCATAGCTCACCAGGCTGCCGGCCGCCGACCCGCGTCCCGGGCCCACCGGCACGCCCTGCGCGCGCGCGTAATGGATGAAGTCGGAGACAATCAGGAAATAGCCCGCGAAGCGCATCTTCTGAATCATTTCAATTTCGAATTGGAGACGCGTTTCGTATTCCGCCAGCGGATGCCGCAAGCGTCCCGCTTTCTTCTGTTGCTCGAGAACCGGCACGCGCGCGGCGAACCCTTCGCGCGCCATTTTTGCGAAGTAGGTGTCCGTAGTCCATCCTTCCGGCACTTTGAATTCCGGGAATGGATTGGCCATGCGCTCGATCTTCATTTTGCAGCGCTCGGCGATGGTCACCGTGCGCTCCAGCGCATCCGGCGCATCGGCGAACACTTTGGCCATTTCCGCTGCGGTCTTGAAGTAGAACTGGTCGGTGGCAAATTTCATGCGGTTGCCATCGGACATGGTCTTGCCCGTCTGAATGCACAGCAGAACTTCCTGCGCGCGCGCGTCCTCGCGGGTCAGGTAATGGCAGTCGTTGGTCACCACCAGTGGAATACCGGACTCCCGCGAGAGCTTCACCATCTCGCGGTTCACGCGCTTCTCCACGTCAATGCCCTGATCCTGCAATTCCAGGAAGAAATTGTTCTTGCCGAAAATGTCCTGCAGGCGGTGGGCATTTTCGCGGGCGCGCGCGTACTCCTCGGCGAGCAGCGCGTCGGAAACAGCCCCGCGCAGGCATGCCGAAAGCGCGATCAGTCCGCTGCTGTGCTGCGCCAGCAATTCGTAATCAATGCGCGGCTTGTAGTAGAAGCCTTCGAGGAATCCTGCGCTGACCAGCTTCAGCAGGTTGCGGTAGCCTTCGTTGTTCTCGCACAGCAGTACGAGGTGATTGCTGCGCCCGCTGCCGGCTTGCGGAGAATCGGGGTCGGCCGTGCCCCTGTCGTGGCGGCTCCCCGGCGCAACATATACTTCGCACCCAATGATGGGCTTTACGCCGTGCGTGGTGGCTTGATGGAAGAAATTTGCCGCGGCAAAAAGGTTCCCATGGTCGGTCACGGCCACCGCGGGCATCTTTCGCCGCGCCGCTTCCTCCACCAGCGAAGTGATGTCGCAGGCGCCGTCGAGAAGGCTGAAGTCAGTGTGCAGATGGAGATGTACGAAGCCCGGGTCCGCCATGTCCGCATCATTCTAGCAGAACTCGGCGGACACCACCGGCTCAGCGGCGGTGGAAAAACGTGAATCCAATCCGTGAATTGATCGCAAAGAAAACTTTCGTGCGCTCAGCGGCGTTTCCTTTTCTTCGGCGCTGCCTTTTTCCGCGGCGCAGACTTCTTTTTGGCGACAGGCTTCTTCTTATGGGTCGGAGCTGGTGATTTCTTCGCGGCAGAGGCCGCGGCCTTCTCCGGCTGTCTTGTGGTCGCCGCTTTGCCCGGCTTGGCAGGTGCCGCGGGCGGCGCTGGGGTGGCAGCAGAAGCCTTGCTCTTCCCCGCCCCACGGATTCTCTCCCCTCGTGTTTGCTCCGCGGCGGCGGGACCTGCTGCTTCTTTGATTTTTTCCTTTTCTTTCTTCCCTGCTTTTCCTTTCGCGGGTGGCTCTTCCTTCACGGGCTTGGGTTTCTTGGGCTCCTTGATTCCCGCCAGCTTGCGCAACGTCGGTATGCGATCCTGCGGATTGCGCGCGCGGCCTTGCAACTGCAACTGGAAGAATGCCTCGATGACTTTGTCGAACTGCGGGCCGCGCGCCATGCCCAGCATCTCCAATTCAGCCACCGGAAGGGTTTGCCGCAGGGGCTTCCATTTGTAGAGAAAATTCTTGATTTTGCCGAGAGCCTTCGGCTGCGAAAACTCCGTCTGGATAAACGCCATCATTTCCATGGGCACGCTTTGCAGGTAAGCGTAGGTTTCGCGCGGCGTGCCGGTTTTGCGTCCCTTCAGCATCTTGATTATTTTTGTGGCCTCTGCTTCCAAGCCGGTAATGCGCTCGATGGCCTTCGTGCGGAATTCCATGCGGTGCAGGGCGGCGGAAGTCTCGCGGCTCTTCAGCCTGCCGAGGACGTAGTGGATGACGGGGGCCCACAGAGAAGTTCGGTATCCCGCAGCGGCCATGGCGTCGCGCACTTTCAGCAGACGCCCCAAACTGGCGTAATCCGGCAGGCGTTTTTGCAGGCGCGGGTGGAAGGCCTTCAGCAGTTCGTTCTTGCCCCATTCCTTCAGGATGGCGATGGGATTTTCTTCGCGCCCAAGTTGCATAAGTTCGCTTCCGACCTCTTCGCCCTCGAGGGTGTCATCCAGCTTGCGTTCTTTGGCCAGCGCGAACCATTCCGCGGTGCGCGATTCCAGCTTGAAATTCATGCGCACCGCAAAACGCAAGGCGCGGAGCAGGCGCACGGGCTTGTTGGTGAAGCTGTGCATGGTCAGCGCGCGGACTTCATGCTTTTCCAGGTCCGCCAGGCCGTTGGTGGGGTCGAGGAGGAGTCCGCGGGAAGCGAGGTTGAGCGAGATGGCGATGGCATTCAGCGAAAAATCCCGTCGCCGCAAATCGTCGAGGATGGTGGACCAGCGCAACTCCGGCTTGGCGCCCGGGCGCTCGTACACTTCTTCTCGTGCCGCCGCAAAACTGCATTCCACGCCTCCCGGCAGCAGCATTTCGTAGTGCCGCAAGCGCTCGTCCTCTTCCAGTATTTGTGCGTCGCGTTTTTCCAACTCGCGGACCATGCGCGCGGGATTGCCCTCCACGGTGATGTCCAGGTCACGGATCATCGCGCCGCAAATCAAATCGCGTACCGCGCCGCCGGAAAGGTAGATGTTCAGCGACTCGGCGAGCGCAATTTCCGCGATGGATTTCAATGCGGCGTGCTGCTCCGGTGAAAGCCGGCTTTCCAGCAAGTACATGTAGTCTGGCATACGTCCCCTCTTCCTTCGTGCGCCCGCCGTGGCGGGCCCCTGATGTGTCCCACGCTAGGCGCGCGGGTGATGCGCTTTATAAACCTGCTTCAACCGCTCTTGAATGACGTGCGTGTAAATCTGCGTCGTCGAAATGTCTGCATGGCCGAGCATGAGTTGCACCGAGCGCAAATCCGCTCCGCGCTCCAGCAAGTGCGTGGCAAAGCTGTGACGCAGCTTGTGCGGCGAAAGTTTCCGGTGCAACCCGGTCAGCTTTCCGTACTGCTTTAGAATCTTCCAGAAGCCAACGCGGCTCAGCTTTCCGCCGCGCACGTTCAGGAACAGGTACGGAGCCGGCGCGCGTCGCCCGACAAGCTGCGGTCGCGCGTCACGCACATAAGCGGCAATCGCGCTGATGGCCTGCTTCCCTACTGGCACCAGACGCTCTTTGTTGCCCTTGCCGATGCACCGCAAGCAGCCTGACTGTATGTCCACGTCGCCCATGCGCAGGCCCAGCAATTCGGAAACGCGCAGGCCGGTGCTGTACAGCAACTCGAGCAGGGCTTTGTCGCGAACTCCCAGCCGCGTTGCCGTATCCGGCTGCGCCAGCAAACGATCCACTTCCTCCATGGTCAAGCAGCCGGGCAGCGATTTCCAAATCTTCGGCGATTCCAGGTTCAGCGTGGGGTCTGTTTTCATCCAACCTTCGGTCAGCGCAAAGCGATAGAAATTGCGCAGCGTCACCAGATGGCGCGCCACGCTGCGGCTGTCCAGTCCCTGCTTGTAGAGGCTGCCTAGAAACTCCACCACGTCGTCCCGCCGCATCGTGCGCGTGGCCAGCGACCGTGTCGCGGCAAATTTCGCCAGCTTCGCCAGGTCGCGCCGGTATGCCGCCACCGTATTCTCCGCCAGCCCTTTTTCCACGCGCACGTAATTCAGATATGCGCGAATGTCGTTTTGCACCGCTATGACCCCGTCACATTCGGATCCCGCGGCGGCGCAACGCGCTCGTCTTTGCGCGTAGCGATGCCGTACACCTCTTCCACTTCCGTGCAGCGCATCACCCACGAAAGCGCGATAAACGCCGCCGTCGCCGCCACCAGAATCAATACCAAGACCACCAACTGCGGCAGAAAATGCGTGTACGTTTCGAAGCGCGACAGCTTCAGCATCGCGTAGCACAGCACGCCCATCACCCCGGAACACACCGCAATTTTCGAAATGGACGCGAGGATTTGAAATGTCCCCAGCCGTCCGAAGCGCTGCCGGAAAATCACGAACAGCATGAAAAAATTGAAGTAAGCCGCCAGCGATGTGGCCAGCGCCGGCCCGCCGTTGTAAAACGTCTGGAAAAACGATTTCATAAAAACGGTGTTCAGCAAAACGTTCAAGCCCAGCGCGTACACCGCCACGCGCACCGGCGTACGCGTATCCTGCGTGGAATAGAACGCCGGCACAATCAGCTTGATGGCCGCAAACGCCGGCAACCCCATCGCATAGTAGAGCAACGCGCGCGCCGTGAGTGTGGTGGATTCCGCCCCGAAGCGCCCGTGCTCGAACAGCACGCGGATGATGGGCTCGCGCAGCACGATTAGCCCGACCATCGCCGGAATGGTGATGTACGACACGATGCGCAGCGCGAAGGCGAACGTTTTTTTTAAGTTGTCGAAATCGTGCGACGCCGCCTGCATGGACATCATCGGCAGGATCGCCGTCGCCACGGCAATCGCATAGCCGCCCAGCACCAGCTCCATCACGCGATCCGCCACGTAAAGCGCGATGACGCTGCCCTCGGGCATCTTCGGCGCCGTGGCAAATATCGAGTCCACAAACAAATTCACCTGGTATACGCCGATGCCGAAAAAACCGGGCACCATCAGCCGCCCCACGGCGCGTATCCCCGGATGTTTGAAAGAGAGCCCAAACTTGAAGCGCATTCCCTGCTTCACAAGCGCGGGCACTTGCACCAAGAATTGCAACGCTCCCCCGACCAGCACACCTACGGAAAGCGCGATCGCTGGATCGTCGAATTGCTTCCATACAATTCCAATGGAAAACACGATAATGGAAATGTTGAGCAGGATGGGCGTGGAGGCCGGCAGTCCAAAAATCTGAAAGCAATTCAGAATGGCCATCGCCAGCGCGGCCAGCGCGATGAAAAAAATGTAGGGGAAGATGATGCGGTTGAGCGCGACCGCCTGGTCCCAGTGCGTCGGGTCGTGCTCGAAGAAAGTGAACATCTTGACGACGGTCGGTGAGTACAGCATGCCGAGGATGGTCAGCGCCGCCACGACGACAGCCAGCGTCCAAAACAGCCGGTTGGCGAAGTCCCACACTTCTTCCTTGGGCTTGTCCTTCAAGTAGCCCGTGAAAACGGGGATGAACGACGCCGTCATCGAGCCTTCGCCGACCAGCCGCCGCAGCAAATTGGGAATCCGGTAGGCGAGGACGAAGGAGTCGGCGGCGAGCGTGGTGCCCAACAGCAGCGTAATGCGCTGATCGCGCAGGTAACCGAAGATTCTGCTGGCTATCGTTACGAGGGTAATGATTGATGCGGACTTCAGGATTTGTTTCTTTTCGGTCAACCGCGGAGGCCCCCAGCCTAAGCCCCTCAAAATTAAGCACTTGACGACTCTTGTCCGACTACTTTACCATACCTCCGGTACGATTGCAATAGTTGGCCTGAGGGCCTTCACTTTGTGAAAAGTCGCACCCCAGCCTCTACGCTCAAGAAGGTCGTCGTGCAGCGATTGGACCGCTCCAGCAGCCGCGGCTACCTCAACGCCGCGCAGTTGGGCCGCGCCGATGCAATCGATTTACTCACACCCGACGGCGCGCACGAAGCCATCGAGTTGAAGGACGTCAAGTGCATTTATTTCGTGCGCGAGTTCACCGACGACTTCGAGCCGGAACGCAAAGCGTTTTTCAGCCGTCCGAAGCTGGAAGGACTGTGGGTGCGGCTCACCTTTCGCGACACGGACACCATCGAAGGCATCGTCGCCAATAACCTCCTCGAGCTGCTCGACCGCGGCGTGCAAATCACTCCGCCCGATTTGCACGGCGACACCATGCACATCTTCATTCCGCGCACCGCGCTTACGGAGCTCACCGTTCTCGGCGTCGTCGGCGTCGCGCGCCGCGAACCCAAACGCCTCCCCGCCGAAGTCGCCGCCCGCCAGCCCCGCCTCTTCGGGGAGTAGCACAGGCTATCAGCCTGTGCGCAGTTGTAGGGGCGCTGCTTGCTGCGGCCATCGTGGAGTGCAGCGGTCCGGTTTTTGGAGTCCGGTGGAGTCCACCGGACTCCTGACACCGGAGCTTGACGCCGCTTTGCCTTTGGCCGTCTAGCCGCATGTCACTGGCTCCCGATCCCCCGGGATGGCCTGTGCACCTTTCGCGCCGGCGTTTTTGCCGGTCCTGCAGCCGCGGATCAGAAGAAACACTTTCCCCTTGACACGCTATTGACTATACGGTATATTGAAGCTACGATTGTAAACTATAAGATGAGTACCGCAGCCCAGCAAGCGCGTCGTCGGATTCGACCCATCCCGCAAGCCCCGTCCCTTCAACCGCTTGCCTGTTGGCGAATTCATAATCGTTTCACTAAGTCTCGTCTCCTCAGCCGCTTGGACATCATGGACATAAAACCCTATGCCCTCGGCAGCGGGGCTCAGGGATTGAATACCGAGCTGTATGACAGCGCCTCACCATTCAACATTCAACATTCTTGGCTAATTCCCTGCCCTGCCACACATACAGACTTGGGACACCTAAGTTTAACTGCTGCCACACATGCAAAAACACCGGGGGTGGGGGGCTCGCCACCCGCCACTCACCACTCGCCACTGGCTCGGCCTCTGTTACTATTCCCCCGCGCGACGCTTCGTCTGCCGCGGCGGACTGAGGCCAAGGGGGAATCATGAAACTCTCTGAAATCGCTCGGCGGCTCGGCTGCCAGCTCGATGGCAATGGCGATCTGGAAATCACCGGTGTGGCCGGAATCAACGAAGCGCAGGCCGGGCAGCTCACCTTCCTCGCCAACCGCAAATATGCGCCCGCGGTGAAGACCACGCGCGCCTCGGCGATTGTGATTGCCAAGGACGCTGCTCCGGTGCCGCTCGCCGCGCTGCGCTCGGGAAATCCATATCTCGATTTCGCCCGCGCCATCGAATTTTTCTATCAGCCGCCGAAGTACGCACCCGGTATCCACCCGACCGCGGTCGTTTCCCCCAAAGCGAAAATCGGCGACGGCGCGCACATCGGCCCGTACTGCTTTGTCGAGGATGATGTCCAAATCGGCCGCAACGCTGTGCTGCACAGTTTCGTCGCCATCTATCGCGGCGCGCGCATCGGCGATGATTTCTTCGCTCACTCGCACTCCGCCGTGCGCGAATACTGCCAGGTCGGCAATCGCGTCATTTTGCAAAACGGTGTGGTTGTTGGCAGCGATGGCTTTGGTTTTGCGAAACAAACAGACGGGCGCTGGTACAAAATGCAGCAATCGGGCACTGCCACGATTGAAGACGATGTGGAAATTCAGGCGGGGAGTTGCGTGGACCGCGCCACCATCGGCGAAACCCGCGTCCGCCGCGGCGCCAAGCTCGACAACCTCGTGCAGGTGGGTCATGCCTCGACGGTCGGCGCGGACTCTCTCCTGTGCGGCCAGGTCGGCCTGGCCGGTTCCACAGTGGTCGGCAATCGCTGCATTCTCGCGGGACAAGTCGGCGCCGCCGGCCATCTGGAAATCGGCGATGGTGCCATCCTCACGGCGCAAAGCGGCGTGCCCGCTGATGTTCCCGCCGGAAAGATTTTTTCCGGCTATCCCTCGATGGATAACAAGCAGTGGCTGAAATGTGTCGCCGCCTTCAATCACCTGCCGGAGCTGGTGAAAACGGTGCGCGAGTTGAAATCGGAGTTAGGAAAATTACAGCGTTGAATATCTCTGTCATTCTGAGCGAAGCGAAGAATCTGCATTCGTTGTCGCCGCAAGAGGCTGTTGGTCTTCCGGCAGTCCCGACGCGACAATCGCCTGCACTTTGGCGATCAATTCATCGCGGTGCTCCAGCATGTAGCCATTCACCTCGACGGGAGGATGAAACTTGACGGTCACGATTCCAGGATGCACAGCTTGTTCGCCCTTCAACATCACCTTGTGGGCGCCACTTACGGATACCGGCACCACTGGCACTTGCGTGCGTATAGCCATCACGAAGCTGCCCTTCTTGAAGGGGCGCAATCGGCCGTCGGGGCTCCGCGTGCCCTCCGGAAAAATTAGAAACGACACGCCGCCCTTCAAGTGCTCGATTGCCTGGTCCACGCTGGCGATGGCCGCTTCGCGGTTGGCGCGATCCACGGCCACGAATCCCGCCAACCGCAGCACGGTTCCCAGGATCGGCACGCGGAACACTTCCTTTTTCCCGAGCATTGCCACGCGCCGCGGGATGGATCCCACCACGGCCGGAGGGTCCGCGTTGCTTGTGTGGTTGGCCACGAAAATACACACCCCGGGCGGAATGTTTTCCAACCCCTCCGCTTTGACTTTGATCCCGCAGATCACCATGGCGAAGCGCGCGCCGGCCACGGCGCACTTGAACATCACTTCCGGCGAGCCGGTGAGCAGGCAGTGCAGGATGAGCGGCGGCCCCATCAATAAGATGTAGAGCGCAAGAAAAATCACGGCGATGGAGCTGCGCAGCATTGATTCAGCGGTCCGTAATTCCTTTCAGCAATCCCTCGCGGATGCGCTGTTGTTTTTCGGTGGAGGCTTCGATTTCTTCAATGCGATACAACAACTCTTGCCGCTGTCCCAGCGTGAAGGACAATTCCCTTTCCGCGCCGCCGCGCCGCACCTTCACGCGCACGGTTTCGCCCGGCTGGTGCTGGCGCAACCAGTTCGTCACGCCCCGCGGCATGGCCGCTCCGTTCAATTCCAGCACCACGTCGCCCTCACGCAGCCCTGCTTTTTCGGCGGCACTGCCCGGATCCAGTTGCGCTACCGTCGGCACTGTGCCCGGTCCGCGGCCCACCGAAAAGCCGAGGTCTGCGCGCACCTGTCCCAGCGACTGCAGCCGCAGGCCCGCTAGCACAAGAGTATTTTTGCAGGGCAGCTCTTCTGTGCCAGAAACATATTTGGAAAAGAAATCTCCAAAGCTTTTTCCGGCCGCATGCTCCACGGCGGCGCGCAAATCTTTTGTCTCGTCGTAGAAGCGTCCGCGCTTGGCGAAGTTTTCATTCAGATCGCGCAGCACGTCGTCGAGGCTGGCGCGGTTATTGCTTGCATCGCGAATCAAAATGTCCAGCAGCACGCCGAGAAGCTGTCCCTTGTTGTAATAGGAAATGCTGTACTCCGGTCGCCGGTACTGGCTGTATTTTTCGAGCCATGCATCCAGGCTGGCTTCCTCCGCGCTCTTCCAGGAGTGCGCCGGCCGCGATTCCAGCTCCATGATCTGGCCGGCGAGGTCGCTGTAAAACTGTTCGCGCGTCCACAGCCCGCTGCGCACCAGCGTGTAACTGCCGTAGGTGCTGGTGACGCCTTCGGCAAACCACAGCGCGCGCGTCCAATTTTCTTTCGTGTAATCCACGGGCTCGAGCGTGCGCGGCCGGATGCGCTTCACATTCCACAGATGAAAAAACTCGTGCGCCGTGACGCCTTCAAATGCCGCTGGAAATCCTGTGTGAATGGCTGTGGCGTTGCCG
>JAMCWK010000079.1:0-47135 GCA_023481105.1 Acidobacteriota bacterium
GCGGGGGTCGCCCTTTTGCTTTTGCAGCGGTGTTTTTCGCAGCGATAGTTCGGGGGTAGAATAGCGGTATGGCGAAGAAAGTTGCGCCACCGATTGATGTCACCTGCCCGTGCTGCCAGGCAAAGCTCGTCGTGGCCCCGGAGCTGGCCGTGGTGCTTTCGCACGAAGCGCCGCCCAAGACCGCGCCGGACGTTGACCTTACCGACACGGCGCGCCTTCTGAAAGAGCAGGAGGAGCGGCGGGAAGAGAAGTACAAACAGTCTGTGGAGTACGAGAAAAAGAAGGAAGACGTCTTTGAGCGGCTGTTCGAGGAAGGCTTGAAGAAAGCCAAGGACAAGCCCATCGAAAAGCCCATCCGCGATTTCGACCTCGATTGAACCGGTCTGGCCCGCCTTCTGGCATACTTCCAAATTGTGCCGACAGTCAAATCCAGAATGAAGGAGTCAAGTTTCGCCAGACGGGCGCTGCATGCAGCGCCCCTACGGCGGACACTTTTGTTTTTGATTGCTGGCGTAGCTGCGGCAGGAATCTTTGCGCAGGAAAGACCCAAGACGTCAAAGGCGCAAAAGCTTGGCGCAGGCATGGAATTGCGGCGGGACTTGCGCAGCGGGGAATTGGAGTACCGTCGAAAGGCAGTCGCAAGCAACGACGGGACTGCGGCGCCAACAGGCGATAGCCGGGCGATGCTGCGCGTCGGCGTCAACCTGGTGGAAGTGAACTGCATGGTCGTGCAAGCGGACGGCTTGCCCGCGCGAAACTTGCGCCGCGAAGATTTCCGCCTCTTCGAGGACGGCGTGCTGCAAACCGTGGAACATTTCGATGCGTCCAGCGAGGGGGCCAGCGTCGCACTTGTGCTGGACGCGAGCCCGAGCGTGTTGCGCGACATCGGAGAGATGAAAGCGGCGGCGCGGACCTTGGCCAAAGCGTTAGAAGAGCAGGACGAAGTGGCGGTGGTTTCCTTTGACGCGGACGCGTATCTACTGCTGCCGTTCTCGCGCGACCGCGCGGCGCTGGAAAAAGCGATCGAGCGAGTGAATGTGGCGCGCGGGGCGACGTCGAAGCGCGGCTCGAATATTTACGAGGCGGTGTACCTTGTGGCGCAGGAATTGTTTCGCGGGCGGCGCGGACGAAAAGCCGTTGTGCTGCTGACCGATGGGCAGGATAGCGGGCTGGGATTGAGCTGGTCGCCGGAAAGCACGCGGCCGCGGGCGGGCGACGCAAGCGGGCGGCTGACGTTTGAAGACGTGGCGCGGTCGCTGGCGTCGGCGGGCGTGGAACTGGAAGCGATTTCCACGCAGCCGCGGCCGAAAGCAATGACGGATGCATGGCTGGAGGCGCGTCAAAAAGAAATGCTCATCACGGCCAAGGCGCGCGAAATGGAGATTCCTCATTACACGCTCTATCTTGCAGAGTTGGTGCGGCGAGCGGGCGGACGAATGTACTTCTTGCGGGAACTTGAAACTCTGAGCGCCATTTACAAGCGGATTGCGGAAAATCTCCGGGCGCAGTACACGCTGGGATACTACCCGCGAGCGGGAGCTGGAAAGAGCGGCTGGCGAATGCTGAAGGTCGAATTGCCGGGGCGAGCGGACGTGCGCGTAGTGCACCGCGTGACGTACTACGTGACCGCCACGCCCTGAGGAGGACGCACCGTTGTTTGCGAGGAAAACATTCCGGCTGAAGCTTTCCCGCGGGACGCTTGTGCTCGGCGGGCGAGCGCTGGTGATGGGCGTTCTCAACGTGACTCCGGACAGCTTTTCGGACGGCGGGAAGTTCTTCTCTGTCGAGGCAGCAGTGAAGCGCGCCGTAGAAATGGCAAAAGCCGGCGCGGACATCCTGGACATCGGCGGCGAATCTACGCGGCCGGGGAGCGACGCAATCAGTGCAGAAGAAGAAATTCGCCGCGTGCTGCCGGTGATCCAGCGACTGCGCAAAAAATTGAGAATTCCTATTTCCATTGATACGCAGAAAGCGGCCGTGGCGGAAGCAGCGGTGAAAGCCGGCGCGGAAATGATCAATGATGTTTCGGCGCTTCGAGCAGATGCCAACATGGCGTGCGTCGCGCGACGCCACCGGCTGCCGGTCATCCTGATGCACATGCGCGGCGAGCCGCGGACGATGCAGAAGCAGCCGTTTGCGCGAAACGTTATGCAGGACGTGAAACGCGGGCTGCGCGCTGCCGTGGGGCGCACGCGGACGGCCGGAATTGCGAAATCACAAATTATTCTGGATCCAGGAATCGGCTTCGGAAAAAGCTACGCGCAGACCCGCGAATTGCTGGCCCGGCTGCCGGAACTGGCGAGGCTGGGCTATCCGCTGCTGGTAGGGACATCGCGCAAAGCATTCATCGGAGCGATTCTCGGCAGCGCGAAAAAGCCGTGGCCGGCGGAGAAGCGGCTGTGGGGAACAGCAGCGACGGTAGTTGCCAGCATTCTTGGCGGAGCACACATCGTACGCGTGCATGACGTGAATGAAATGGCGCAGGTAGCGCGGATTGCCGACGCCGTTGTGACCGCGAGGTCGAAGAATCAGGAGCGGTGAGGGCCGGTATCGTGGGGGTCGCGAGATAGAGCTTCCTGGCGGCGGCTTTTGACTTCGCGGACGGTGTAAACGGACTTCCCCTGCGATTCAAAGTAGGTGCGCGCGAGCATTTCACCGAGCAGACCGATGGAAATGAACTGGATGCCGCTGACGATGAGCGCCATGGAAAGCAGGAGCATTGGCCCGTGCTTGATGAAAACGGATTCGCCGAGAATGACCTTGAGGTAAAGGAGGTAAAAACCCAGCGCGCCGCCAATGACAGTGCCGAGCAGGCCGAAGAGGCCGAAGAATTGAAGCGGCTTGGTGGAATAGTCAAGCAGGAACTTCACGCTGAAGAAATCGAGCACGACGCGGCTGATGCGCCCGAGGCCGTACTTGGAAGAGCCACGATGGCGCGGATGGTGGCGGACAACCAGCTCCGTCATGCGCGCACCGGACCAACTGGCCAGCGCGGGAATAAACCGATGGAGGTCGCCGTAGAGCGGAAGGTCCTGCACGATTTCGCGGCGGTATACGCGCAGGGTGCAGCCGAAGTCGTGCAGCGGGACGCCGGACAGCCGCGCCATGATGCCGTTGGCAATGATGCTGGGGATCCGGCGTGTGAGCCACGGCTCCTTGCGGTCCTTGCGCCAGCCGCTGACGATATCGTAGCCCTCGGCGAGCTTGGCGAGAAGGAGCGGGATGTCCTCGGGATCATTCTGGAGATCGGCGTCGAGGGTGATGATAATTTCGCCGCGAGCGAAGTCGAAGCCAGCCTTCAGCGCGGGCGTCTGCCCGAAATTGCGGCGGAAGCGGATGACGTTGACGCGGCGGTCGGACTCAAAAATATCGGAGAGAACGCGAAAGCTCTGGTCGCGGCTGCCGTCGTCCACAAAAACAATTTCGTAGGGCTCGCCGAGCGCATCCATGACCTCCGTGAGCTTAACGTAGAGCGGCGGGATGTTTTCCTGCTCGTCCAGGACGGGCACGACGATGGAATAGCGAATGGCGTCGGCGGTTTTCGTCATGTGGCGCTGAAAGTGAGATGCAAAACATCCACTCGCGGTGGCATTTTGCAGCCTTGATAATCCCCCGATTGACCTAATGCGTCAATATCCCGAACGTGGAGGCGTTCCTCCCGCTCGAGGGCAGGCGCGCTATACTGGATGCAGATGAATCGCGCAGCGAAGAATACCGCTCCACCGGGCAAAGACCGGGTCATGGCCATTGACTACGGGCGCAAGCGGATGGGCGTGGCCATCAGCGATGAACTGGGCATGACGGCGCGGCCTCTTGTGACTCTGGAGCGAAAGAACCGGCGAGACGACTTGCGCAGGCTGCGCGAGTTGGCCCGTGCGCACCAGGTTGGGCGAATTGTGGTCGGGAATCCAGTGCGTTTGGATGGCAGCGCCGGAGAAATGGCCGCGGAAGCCGCGGGCTTTGCGGCTCGCATCGCCAAGGAATTGCAGCTGCCGGTCGAGATGGTGGACGAGCGGCTGAGCAGCTGGGAGGCACAACAGACTGCGACGACCAAGACGAAACGAAGCAAGCAATCCGCGGGCGTGGATGCAGTGGCGGCGGCAGTCATCCTGAGGGAATTCCTGGATCATGAGCAGACGCGGAAACCAACGAGGAAGTAGCACGGGACGCGCGGCCGCCATCTTGCTGCTGGCGGTGTTGGCGGCCATTGCCGGCGGCGTGGTCTGGCTCGTGTCGGAATGGCGGACGCCTTATCAGGGCTTTGCGCAGGGCGGAGTGTTTGTGGAGATTCCGCGCGGCATGTCCAACAGCGCGATTGCGAGGCGGTTGGTAGAAAGCGGAGTCGTTCGAAGCCGCGTGGCATTCGATGTGCTATGCCGTTGGAAATCTCCGGCCACACTGCAAGCCGGTGAATATTTCTTTGACCAACCCGCCACGCCGGCGGAGGTTTTTCGGAAACTGGCCGCAGGACGCGTGTTCGTCCATGTGGTGACCGTGCCGGAAGGCAAGACGATGAATGAGATAGCGGAACTGATGGAACGCGAAGGTCTCGCGAGTCGCGCGGCATTTCTTGCGGCAGCCGGCAATGTATCTTTGGTGAGCGACCTTGCGCCCAGGGCGCGGAATCTGGAAGGCTTTCTGTTTCCTTCCACCTACCAGTTTCCGCGCCGCGTGACCTCCGAGCGCATTGTGGAAACCATGGTGAAACAATTCCGGGAAGTGTGGGGGAAGCTGCGCAAGGAGCAGGGCGCGGCGAACGGGGAATCTGTCGCGGCCGCAGTGACCCTGGCGTCGCTGGTGGAGAAGGAAACCAGAGTGGCCGAGGAGCGTCCGCTGGTGGCGAGCGTCTTCCGCAACCGGTTGAAACGCCGCATGGCGCTGCAATGCGACCCGACAGTGATCTATGCGCTGGAGTTGGCAAACCGATATGACGGATCGCTCACCACGAAAGATCTGAAATTCAAATCGCCATACAACACGTATCGCAACCCGGGATTGCCGCCCGGACCGATCGCGAATCCCGGCGAAGCTTCCTTGCGGGCGGCGCTGCGCCCTGCAGGCGCGGATTATCTTTATTTTGTGTCCAACGGACAAGGAGGACACGTGTTCAGCCGCACGCTCGCGGAACACAACCGGAACGTGGCGCAGTACCGGCGGCTGCAGGCGCAGAATGGACGAAATAACGCGGCAAAGACTGGTGCGCAAGCCGCTCCGCAGCGGAATCCGCGATGACGAAAGACCATCCGCAGACGAAGAAAGACCTCATCCTGGAAATTGCGAAGGGACTCAAGGTGATGAAGTTCACACCGGCGGAATTCGAGCAGATCCGTCGGCAGATGATTGCGCAGCTGGGCCATGCAGGCAAAACGTCCGCCGACCACATCGCCGGCGTGCTGGAGGAGGCGGGGTTGCGCGTGGTGTGGTCCACGCAGGCGGATACGGAAGGCCGCTACGAGGAAGAGTTCCGCGACTTGCTGCACTTCTCGACGCTCGAAGAAGCGGAAATGTGCCTGATGCGCCTGGACGAGCTGTGGCACAAGTTTCGCGAAGCAGGGGAACCAGCTGCCGCGGAACGCGTGCGGGAAGTGGCGCGGCTGGGACAGCGGCGCGCCCAGATGATCTCACGCAACTCGAAGGTGGAAGCGCGCAAGCGCGCCGAAAAAGCCGAGATTTCGCAGTGGTTTCAGATCTGGTTGGAAACACCGGAAGCGTTCTTCGACTGGCTGGAACTGCGCAAACAGTCAGCGGAATTTCAAAGAGAATTTAGAATTACAGGTGAACACAGCTGAACACAGGTAAGCAGCGAAAGCGGCAGGAACGATTACGGTTTTTGTGCAAGCGCGCGAGGAAATGACGCATGTATCTACTGGAAGTGGAGCCGCTCGATCTGGGCGAAGACGTGAAAGCGATCGGCCTCGAGCTCATCGAACCGGAAAACCGCGAGCCGGTCCGAGGAGCAGAGGCGGCGCAAGTGTGGAGCCGCGTGCTGCCGGCGCTGTCCGCGACGGAGCCGTGGGCTTTCGATTTCTTCAGTCACCCGGAGCGCGTGCAGGATTACTGCGGGAGGCACGGGATTGCGTACCGCACGACGGGGAAGTGCATGGTGATCGAAGCGCCGGAGGAGGCTGCGTTGCCGGCCCTGCTGGAACGGTTCGCGGGGGAGACGTTTGGCGTGCGGTCGGGCGGGCCGCTGCTGGCTGGGGACGGGGCGCTGGAAGGCGATCTGGCGCGACGCGGAGTGGACGCATATCATCAAACGTATCCCAACTACTTTTTTTGCGCAGTGTGCGACTTCGAAAACGGATTTCTGACGCTGCTCACCACGCGCCTGTGGGCCAGCGAGGTGATTCGGCGAGTGACACCCGTGCTGGCGGACCTCGAAGTAGAAGTGCGGATTCCGCGCTGAAAAAGAGATACCCGCGGATAGCGCTCGTTTGACGCGCCTGTGAATGGCTGCTAAATTGCAATATTTGCCCATGTGCGAGGGGAAAGACTGAGAGCAGGCGCTCCAATTCGGATGGTTCTGCTGACAGTGGTGCCGCTTTTGGCGGCAGGGTGCGGCGGTGCGGTCAAGAAGACGACACGCGTGCCTGCCGCGGAGGTGCGGCCATCGTTGGAAGCCACGGCCGACCAGCTTGTGGAGCAGTACAACCAGCAGGCGCGAGCGGTGCGCAGCCTCAATGCCGGGGTGGAGCTGAACCCCGTGGCAGGGTCAACGTACACGGGAGTGATTGAGGACTATCACGACGTGCGCGGTTTTATCCTGGCGCAGCGGCCAGCCAGCATTCGCATGATCGGGCAGGCGCCGGTGGTGGCCAAGAATATTTTCGATATGGTTAGCGACGGCGAAACATTTCGCATCTTCATCCCGTCGAAGAACAAGTTCGTAGTAGGGCCGACGGAAATGGAGCGGCCTTCGACAAAACCGATAGAAAACTTGCGGCCGCAACATTTGCTCGACGCACTGTTCTGGAAGGAACTGCCGGCTGGCAGGATGGTGCTGATTGAGGAGTTCGATGCGGCGCCGCTCCGGTATTACATCCTGACGCTTGTGCGCGAGGCAAACGGCGGAGAAATTGCGAGAAAAGTCTGGTTTGACCGAGCCGATTTGAACATTGCGCGCGTCCAAATCTATGGCGCGCGCGGACGACTGCTTGCGGATATCCGTTACGCGGACTGGCAGCCCGCAGGGGAAGTGCGCTATCCGCGCCACGTGTGGCTGACTCGGCCGCACGACGACTATCAGCTCGAGGTGCGCATTACGAAACTTACCTTGAACGAAGACATTGCTGCCGAACGCTTCCGCCTGGAGCAGCCTCCAGGGACGGAACTGGTGCGCGTGGGGGAAGAAAGCAAGGAGCCCAAACCGTGATCGGGGAAATGATCCTGCGCAACGTGTTCCACCGGCCGGTGCGGACGGCAATCAGCGTAATTGCCGTGGGCGTCGAAGTAATGCTGGTGATCCTCGTGGTGGGGCTTACGAGCGGGCTGCTGCACGAAACGGCCAAGCGCGTGGAAGGAGTGGGTGCGGACCTGATGTTGCAACCGCCGTCGGCGTCAGTGTTCATGGCCTTCAGCGGGGCGCCGATGCCCATCAAGATCCGGGAAAAACTGGAAGAGATGAAATACGTGCGAGCCGTGGCGCCTGTCCTGCTGCAATTCAACGCTAGCGGCGGGCTGGACATCGTGTACGGAATCGAGCAGGAAACATTCAAAGCAGTCTCCGGTGGCTTTGTGTTCCATGAGGGCGGAGAACTTTCGGCGCCGAACGACATCCTGGTGGACGACTGGTACGCGAAGGCAAAACAGGTGAAAGTGGGACAGACGCTGCGAATGCTGGACAACGATTTCCATGTGGCCGGGATCGTGGAGCATGGCAAAGGCGCGCGGCTGTTTGTGCCCATTCAAACACTGCAAGAACTTTCCGGCGCGCGGGACAAAGCCAGCGTGTTCTTCATCAAGCTGACGAGGCCAGAGCACACCGCCGCCGTGGCCGACGAACTGCGCAAAGTGTTCCCGCGATATGAAATCCGGCCCCTGAAGGATTTTCTCTCGCTCATGACATCGTCCAACTTGCCGGGACTGGAGACCTTTATCAACTCCATGATTGCCCTGGCGGTGTCCATCGGGTTCCTGGTGATCTTCCTTTCCATGTACACCATCATCATCGAGAGGACGCGGGAGATCGGAGTGTTGAAATCACTCGGTGCGTCCAAGGGATTCATCGTACGCGCGCTGTTGAGCGAAACCGCGGTGATCTGCGGGATTGGCATCGTGCTGGGAATCGGTATGACGTTCGGGATGCGTGCGGTGCTTACACGAGTGTTTCCGACGCTGACGATTCTGGTCACCGTGGACTGGGTCTTGCGCGCGACACTCATTGCTGTGGTGGGAGGCCTGGTGGGGGCCAGCTATCCGGCCTGGTTGGCCAGCCGGAAGGACCCCATCGAGGCGCTATCGTACGAATAAAGAAGGGCGAGCAGGCTAGGCAGAGATGCAAAACGCGGCTACAATACTTGCGCCTGCAATTGAAGGCTTCCTCCCTGGTGAATGGGACGTGGACCTCATACTGAAAACGGATAACTTGTGGAAGGTCTACCGCAGCGGCAAGCTGGAAGTATCCGCTCTGCGGGGAGTGAACTTTGAAGTTCTGCCCGGGGAATTCGTCGCGGTGATGGGGCCTTCCGGGTGCGGGAAGTCGTCCTTGCTGTATGTGATCGGCGGGCTGGCGCAGGCTACGCGGGGCCACGTGCTGGTGGACGGAAACGACATGATGGCCTTGAGCGACGCGGCGCGCACAAAATTGCGGCGACATAAAGTGGGCTTCGTCTTCCAGCGATTCAACTTGCTGCCCACGCTCGACGCCTACGGCAATATCGCCATCGCGCAACATATCCATGGCAACGGATTTGACCCGCACCGGTTCGAGGTAGTGACGAGCATGCTGAAGCTGACCGACCGGCTGCACCACAAGCCGTCGGAGCTTTCCGGAGGCGAGCAGCAGCGCGTGGCCATCGCCCGCGCCATTATCAATGAGCCGAAGATATTGCTTGCTGATGAACCCACCGGAAATCTGGACACCAAGAATTCGGAAATCGTGCTGGGGATGTTGCGGCAGCTCAACCGGGATCTGGGACAGACTATCGTTATGATTACGCACAACCCCGAAGCCGCCGCGTACGCCGGGCGCGTGGTACACATGCGCGACGGTGTGATCGTGGACGGCGTTCCCGAGGACTGAGATGCGCACGCTGTGGCGCGGAATTTCCAAGACGATTTTCTGGTCGTACGAGCGCGGCACCTGGCCCTACGATGTGTTGGTCGGCGCCATCGTGCTGTTTGTATTTCTCTCGCCGCGCGCATGGTTCGACGATCAGCCACAACTGGGCCCATCGGGGCAGCATGCACAGGTGCAAGTGCTATCGGAAGATTCGACCGGCCCGACACGAACTTATCGTGTGAATGCGCAGCTGCTCTCGATACCCAAACGAACGCCGGAGCTGGAAAAAGAGACTCACGACGTTCTTCGCAAAAATGTGGACGAGCTGCGGAGCCGAAGCTTCAAAATCGAACGAATTGACCCGGTGCGTGGCGAGGATGGCACAATCCTTTACTACGACATTGTGGTCAAAAAGTAGAAGGTATCCCTTCCGGAACATCCTTCGCCGCTTTTTCATGTCCGCAAATCCTCGAACCGCTTTTCCGCATCCTAAGTGGGTGTGGTAGGATGCCCCGAATTGAGGCAGGGAGAAGAATTTTGAGATTTCTGGGACCGCGGTTTATTTTTATCTGCGTTTTGCTGGGAACCTTTGCGTCGCTCGGCGCCGGGCGGGCGACCGCGCAGAGCAAGTCGAATTGGACATTGGAAGATCTCCTCAAACAATTGGATACAGAAGCCAAGTCATTTCATGCGTTGAGTGC
This sequence comes from Acidobacteriota bacterium, assembly GCA_023481105.1. Taxonomy (GTDB): domain Bacteria; phylum Acidobacteriota; class Terriglobia; order Acidiferrales; family UBA7541; genus JACQDE01. The sequence goes on from JAMCWK010000079.1 coordinate 9,922, forward strand.
CAACGTGGAGCGGACCAAAGTCACCGTAGTAGTGAACGACCGCTCGACCGAGACTGGACAAATCTGGGTTCGTGGCGACGACAAGATGCTACTCGAGCTGAACCCGCCGGACGGACGCATCATCCTGCGTGACGGCGGAAAACTGTACGTTTACAACCCCAAGGCCAAGCAAGTTACCGAATATGATTTGGGCAAGAACCGCGCGCTGGTCGATCAGTTTCTGCTGCTGGGCTTTGGAAGCTCAGGCAACGATTTGAAAAAGGGCTACCTCGTGACTTTGCAGGGCGAGCAAACACTGGACAAGAAAAAAGTGTTCCTGCTGGACCTGACTCCCAAATCAGATAAAGTGCGGGAGCAGTTTTCCAAAATCCAACTGTGGATTGACCAGGCGACGTGGCTGCCCGTGCGGCAGAAGTTTCTCGAGACCGGGTCCGGCGACTACCTAGAAATCAGCTACACGAACATCATGCGCAATCCTCGAATTCCTGATTCGCGCTTCAAGCGGCTCTGGCCGAAAGGCGTGACGAAAATCAAACCGCAAGGCTGATGGCGCGCTCAGCGCTTTGCCCTCCATTTGCTTTTCATTCCTCAGAGACTTCCGGAAGCGCTCGATTCCTCGGAATCCCGCAATGTCGCTGGAGTTCCCTGCCACTCCGCTGCACTTGGACCCGAGTTGGCATTCGATTTCCCCTCGGCGTGTGAAACTGCCGGGGCGTCGAGCGGCTCGAGTTGGAGAGCGCCGGGAGGAGGTGCGTGGCGCAGGATGACCAGCATCACTGCGACAACGATGATAACGGTGGCCGCCAGGGTCCGCGGCGTAATGGCTTCGCCAGCCAAGGCCCAACCGAGGAATACGGCGACGACTGGGTTGACGAACGCGTACGTGGAAGCGCGCGTAGGAGTCGTGTTTCGAAGCAACCAATAGTAGGACGAGAATCCAATGATGGAGCCGAAGACAATTAAATAGACAAGAGAAAACAATGAGCGCGCGGAAACGCTCTGCCAGGCCAGCCTGCTCCAGTCACCCATCAGCGTGCCGAAAATGGTGAGGACAATCCCGCCAGCCAGCATTTGCATTCCTGTGGACAATACGGCTGAATCGGGCAGCCGAGCCTTGCTGGAGTAAAGGGAGCCGGCCGCCCAGGAAAGCGAGGCCAAAAATAGGACGAAGGCGCCGCCGAGATGAACGCCGCTGCCGTCCAGCAAATTTCCCGGGCCGACGAGCAGGATGATTCCGACCAAACCAAGCAACATCCCGAAAACGACGCCGCCGGTGGGGCGATGTCCGCCGGGCATCAGCCAGACAAGGAGCACGACCCAGAACGGCTCGGAGGTCACCAACAATGCCGTGAGGCCAGAGGGCACGAACTGCTCAGCCCAGACGACGCCGCCATTGCCGCCGAGGAGCAACAAAGTACCGATGATCAGGGCCGAGCGCCAATGCAGCCAGTCCGGTTTGCCGGCGCCGCGCATGCGAGCCCACGCATAGAGGACAGCGCCCGAAAGCACAAAGCGGGCGCCAGCCATCAAGAAGGGCGGCAACGTCTGCACGGCAAAACGAATCGCGAGATACGTCGAGCCCCAAATCACGTAGACAGCAGCAAGAGCCGCAACCAGGCGCCAGCGATAATCGGACGCGTAGAAGTCCCTGTCAGGCATGGGACTCCTCCACGATCGGAAGATTGAGTGGCAGTTGGCCGCTTTCTTTCTGCGTTTCAAGCACGATGGTGGTGCGCGTGGAGACAACGGACTCCAAGGGACCGAAGACTTCGCGCAACAGTCGTCCCAGCGCCTGCGGCGTCGAGGTACGAACCTTCACCAAAAAGCAGTCTTCGCCGGCGATGTGATGAACCTCCTGCACCTCGGGAATGGCCGCCAAGACTTCCTCCGTGCGACGCGAGTGGGCAGAGTCATTGGTGCGAACGAAAACAAACGCAAGCAGTCTCAAATCGAGAGCCGCAGGGTCCAGGCGAGTCTCGTAGCCGCGGATGACGCCGCTCTCTTCCAGCTTGCGAATGCGTTCAAGAACAGCCGACGGAGCCATGTTCACTTGCCGGGCAATCTCGGCGTTCGAAGTACGAGCTGCTGACTGAAGAATCGCCAGAATCCGATGGTCAGTTTCGTCGATTATTCTGTCAATTGTGTGCATTTCAGAACAATATTCTACATGAATCCATCTGTCAAGTTGAATGTTCTAAAAATTACTGCCAAATTGGTTGGTAATTCGGCAGACGCCCAATTGTACCGAACGAATGGAGGCGCACAATCAGCGCGAGTTTTGGATGCCTGCTAGACGTGCTCAGGAGGCCTTTCCGCGCGAAGCAGTGCCGCTTTGCGCTTCAGTCCCCATCGATAGCCTCCAAGCGCGCTATCTGCGCGCACGACGCGATGGCAGGGGATTACAACCGCGGCTGGGTTTGTAGCGCATGCGCGAGCCACGGCGCGAACGGCGCGGGGCTGGCCAACAGCCCGAGCGACTTCGGAATAGGATCGGGTCGTGCCGCGAGGAATCGAGAAAAGCTCCTGCCAAACGCGGCGCTGAAAGGACGTTGCTTGCACATCCAGCGGCAAATGTACGCTGGGCCTTTTGCCTTCCACTCGAGAAAGCACCGCGCGAAGCCAGGGCTGCAAGCCGTTCGAATCCCGCCGAATTTCGGCGACCGGAAATTCGTGCTTGAGTGCGGCTTCGAGGCGCGAATCGGAATCGCCCAGGCTCACCATGCAGATGCCGCGCGGCGTTGCGGCGACCAACAATCTTCCGAGCGGAGACTCCATCGTCGTGTAGCGAATGCTCGTGCCCGATCCACCACGCTGGTAGGTCGCGGGTGTCATGCCAAGATGGGCAGGGGCGTGTTCATAGAGGCGACTGCTGGAACTGTAGCCGGCGTCGTACAGTGCGAAAGTCACGTTGTTTTCCTTTCTGAGTCCGGACTTCACGGCGCGCAAGCGGCATGCGGCGGCATACTGGCGCGGCGTGATGCCCGTGATGCGCTGAAATGCTCGCAGCAAACGAAAAGGGCTGAGGCCGGCCCGCGTGCTCAGATCCGCGAGAGTGAACTTCTCGTCGAGGCGAGCTTCGATAAAACGGCAAAGTTGCTCAATGCGCGAGGCCAGCGGGTCGGCAACGAGCCCGCGCGGATGACAGCGGCGACACGCGCGAAAGCCGGCACGCTCGGCGGCATCGGGACCGGAGAAGAAGACAGTCAAGTTACGGCGCGGGCGCCGCGAAGGACACGACGGGCGGCAATAAATTCCAGTGGAACGAACGGCGTACACGAATGCGCCGTCGGAGCGCGCGTCGTGAGCCAGCACTGCGCGCCAAGCCAGCGCGGGACTCAGGCGGCCGTATTGGGCATTGCGGTGTTTTCCCGAAATACGATTCATGTTTAACATGCACCGAGACTATGGGAAGAGGAAGTGTAATTCTATCCGGTTCTTGCATTCAAACTGATTGCCTGCGCAATCGCATTTCGTCACCCCCCTCCCCCCTGTTTTTGGCAAAGAGTGCGCATCCCGCTGAAACAACAAGAGATGGGCATATTTTTGTGCGGGCAGAAATGCAAAAGAGTGCGCAAACTGTTGAAGCCGAAGGGGTTTGCTTGTGCACAAAGCGCCAGGTTTGAACCGTCCCAGGAGAAGGTCGGGGCGGAGCCGGGGAAGTTTCGACCTGAAACCAGCCGCCTGCAGCCCTGCCCATTATATCTACGCGCTAACATATGACATACATAGTGTATCTTATGGCCATGCATTTGTCAAGTCACAAAATATGGTTTTCGCAGGAATGTCAGAGACCGCCATGGAGAGAAATGAACGGCCGATCCTGCGACGGGAGAACTGCCGGCAGCCGCAACGAAGGGGACAAATGCGCGCCGTGACAAAAGTCGCGCCGCCCGCGCGATGCCACGCAGACACGCCGGATGGAGCGTTGCGTTTGTGCGGGAGCGGAGGAAGCTGGTTACTGGGATTCCTGTTTGCCGGCGCGGAGGAGAGCAATCTCCACGCCGTTGAAGCGTTTCTGGAGGGCAACGACCCGAACGACATCGTCCTTTTCCGAAACATAAGCGATGTCGCCGGACTTAACGATGATTCCGCTGATGTTTTTCTTGCGCACCATCACGCCGGGGCCTTCGCGCTTGAAGTCCTGATTTAGCTGTTCGCGGTACCAAGCGTCCACTTTTTCGATGGGATCAATGGTGCGATAGTGCACAGCGGTGAGTTGGACGGAATCTTCCTCCGGCATGCTGAGCTCGACGGTGCCGCCGGCCTGGGCAATCTTTGCGTCGGGATAGACAGGCAAACCGGGGTCCACTTTTTCGTCCTTGGCTGCTTTGAGCGTGCCAACGGGCGTGTCAATGACCACGGTTGAATCGGCGCGGTTGACTTGCAAACTCCGCACGAGATAGTGGGTGACTACCCAGGCGCCGCCGCCCAGAATCAGCGCACCCACGACGAGCAGGCCCAACACCCAGGCCCAAATGTTGCTGCCACGCTTCTGCTGTGGGACGTTGCCCGGCACTGGCGGAACGGAGTTAGGTGGTGCGGACATAGCTCCCCCTTAATTCCTCTACTTCATGCTACGCATTCAAGGGTCGCAAAGTTTCAGGTTCCAGCTAGAAGAAGCGAACCTTCACGTCGGGGCGTTTTTCCAGATGCACGGTGTCGATGAAGCGCACCTGGCGCTGATCCAGGGTCATCACAAGCGAGTGGGTACGAATGCCCTCGCCAAAAAAACGCACGCCGCGGAGCAGGTTTCCATCCGTGACACCGGTACAGGCAAAGATAATTTTCTTTCCGGGTGCCAGGTCGTCCGTGTCGTAGATGCGCTTGTGGTCCTTGATGCCCATCTTGGAAAGGCGCTCGGCGTGTTCGGGTTTGCTGACGACGAGGCGAGCGAGGATCTGCCCGTTGAGGCAACGGAGCGCGGCGGCGGCGAGCACGCCCTCCGGAGCTCCGCCAGTGCCCATGACGGCATGAACGCCGGTGCCAACCACAGCAGCGGAGATGCCAGCGGAGAGATCGCCGTCGCCGATAAGGCGAATGCGGGCGCCGGCCGCGCGGATGTCGTTCATGAGCTTTTCATGACGCGGCCGATCGAGCACGATGACGACCAGGTCTTCGACGTCGCGGTCGAGTCGCTTGGCGATGGCGCGCAGATTGTCAATCACAGGAGCGTCCAGGTCCACGGCGCCCTTGCAAGAAGGCCCAACAATCATTTTCTCCATGTACAAGTCGGGTGCGTGAAGGAGACCGCCTTTTTCGCTGGCGGCGAGAACGGCGATGGCATTGGGCGCGCCGGTGGCGCAGAGGTTGGTGCCTTCGAGCGGGTCCACGGCGATGTCTACCGAGGGGAGGTTGCCGTCTTTGCCGACACGCGCGGCGCCAACTTTTTCGCCGATGAAGAGCATGGGGGCTTCGTCGCGCTCGCCTTCGCCGATGACGATGGTGCCGTCCATGGGCACGGAGTCCATGACCTGGCGCATGGCCTCGACAGCCACATCGTCGGCCTTATGACGGTCGCCCTGGCCCATGGTGCGCGCAGCGGCGATGGCAGCCTGCTCGACGACGCGCAGGAATTCCAGGCTGAGTTGAGTTTCCATGATCGCTCCTGAACCGGCCGATTGATTACAGAAACAGCAATCGTAAACATCCAATCACAAAGTCAAGCGGATTACCATACTCCTTGCTTGCAAAAACACAAACCAAATGAAGTGGCAGATGCCAGTGCTACGCGTACGCCGGGATGCCCGTGATGTACTCTCCGATAATGAGCTTATGAATGTCGTGCGTGCCTTCGTAGGTGTACACGGATTCGAGATTGTTCATGTGCCGCATGATGCAGTAGTCGTCCACGATGCCGTTGGCGCCGAGGATGTCGCGGGCCTTGCGGGCGGTTTCCAGGCCCACCCACACGTTATTCATCTTGAGCATGGAGATGTGATAGTGCGCGACACGGCCGGCATCTTTCAAGCGGCCAACTTGCAGGGCAAGAAGCTGGCCCTTGGTGATTTCCGTGATCATCCAGGCAAGTTTTTCCTGCACGAGCTGGTGGGACGCGATGGGCTTGTTGTTAAACTGCGTGCGCGTCTTGGCGTATTGCAGCGCCGTTGAATAGCAGGCCATGGCCGCGCCCAAGCCGCCCCAGCCGATACCGTAGCGCGCCTGGTTGAGGCACATCAGCGGCGACTTGAGTCCGCCGGATTCGGGCAAAAGATTTTCGGCGGGGATTTCGCAGTCAGTCATGGAAAGGCCGGAAGTGACCGAGGCGCGCAGGGACCACTTGCCGTGAATGTCGTAGGCTTTGAAGCCGGGCGTGCCTTTTTCAATGAGAAACCCGCGAACGCGATCGTTCTCTTCCGTCTTCGCCCAAACGACGGCAACGTCAGCCAGCGTGCCGTTGGTGATCCAAAGTTTTTCGCCGTTGAGAACGTAACGGTTGCCCTTTTTAATGGCGCGCGTGGTCATGCCGCCGGGATTGGAGCCAAACTGCGGCTCCGTCAGGCCAAAGCAGCCGATGGCCTTGCCCGATTGCAAGAGCGGGAGCCACTTCTTTTTTTGCGCGTCGCTGCCAAACGTGTAAATGGGATACATGACGAGCGCGCTTTGCACAGAAACAAAACTGCGCAGGCCGGAATCGCCGCGCTCGAGTTCCTGCATTACGAGGCCGTAGGCGACGTTGGACATTTCTGCGCAGCCGTAGCCCTTCAAGTTGGCGCCGAAAAAGCCGAGGTCCGCCATTGTCGGAATCAATTGCGTCGGCATGGTGGCTTCGCGGTTGTGCTTCTCAATGATGGGGAGCACTTCGTCGTCCACGAATTGGCGGGCGGTCTGCCGGGCGAGCTTTTCCTCGTCGTGGAGCAGGGAATCGAATTCCATGAAATCGACACCGGGAAAGGAAGGCATCGGTACTCCTTCTCTCACAAGCGCATCTACTGAGATCCCGCGCAGTGCGGGGAGCAACTCGGCTGGAATGGGCCGGCGCGGGCAGCTACAAAGCGTACTGCCACGCAGAAGGCCTGCCGCAGCGGACCGTCGAAGCAAAGCATTCTAGCAAGCGCGCGGAGGGCCAGCAAGAGTCGTTGACGGATTCGGACGCGTTTGCTATAAATCTTAGCTTTGTATTGCACGCGGCGAAGCGAGTAGTGTGGCCGAATAGCGAAGCCGCAACGGATTCGGCCTTCCGGCTGACGGCGAAGCAGACCCCATAAACGAACAGTGGAACTTCTAAATCAACTCGGCGAGTTTTTCCTGCAGTCCGTTCCCACGATTATCCTCGTTTTCCTTTTTTACTGGTTTCTGAAGGCGAATCTGTTCCAGCCGCTGAGCAAAGTGATGGCGGAGCGCAGCGCGCAAATCGAAGGCGCGCGGCGGGAATCGGAAGCCAGCCAGGCGGCAGCCCAGGAAAAAATCCGCGGCTATCAGGAGGCGCAGAAGAAGGCGCGCGCGGAAGTGTATGCGGAACAGGAAGCGGCGCGCCGCGTGGTGCTGGAGGAGCGAGCGAAACTGGTGCGCGAAACGCGCGACGCCGCCAATGCAAGAATCCGCGCGGCCAAGGAAGTCATCGCCAAGGAATTTGCAACCGCGCGCGGGCAACTCGAACAGGAGAGCCAGGCGCTCGGCGCGGAAATAGTGCGGACCATTCTGGAGCGACGTCCCCCCTCATCGCCGGCGGTAAGGAGCGCGCAATGAGCTTCCGCCGCTGGCTGCTTTTGATGTCCACGCTGGGGCTGCTGGTGTGCTTGGTGGCTGCACCCGTTTTGGCCAGCGAAGAAGGCGGAGCGAATCCCGTTTTTTCAACCACGGGCCTGGTTTTTCGCATTCTCAATTTTCTGATCATTGCTTACGGTGCCTGGTACCTGTTCGCCAAAAAGCTGCCGGGAGCTTTCCATGCGCGCGCGGAGGGGATTGCGGCTTCGATTTCGGATGCGGCACGCGCCAAGCAGGAAGCGGAGCGGCTGCTGCGCGAAGCGGAAGAGAAAACGGCGCAGCTGGGACAGGAAGTAGCCGCAATGCGCGCGACTGCGCAGCGCGACGCCGCAGCGGAGGCCGAACGCATCCGCGCCGCAACTCGAGAGGAAGCAGCCAAAATCGAGCGCGCCGCGGAGATGGAAATCCAGGCGGCGGAGCGCGCGGCACGAATGGAGCTAAAGGCGCTGGGAGCGCAACTGGCCGTGGAACGAGCGGAAGGGGCATTGCGCGGGAAAATGACGCCCGCCACAGAAGCCGCGCTGTTCCGCGCGTTTGTGGGCGACTTGGGAAGGAGCGCGAATTGAAAGCCATCGCGCATCGCTACGCCAGAGCGCTGGCGGACGTGGCGCTTGAACACGGCACGGCGGAGGCCGTGAAGGCGGAGCTGGCCGCCTTCGCGCAAATGGTGAGCGAATCTGCGGACCTGCGGAATTTTCTGGCCAACCCGGCCGTGCCGCGGCAGCAAAAGCAAGGCGTCGTGGAAAAACTGATCGAGCGCCTGAAGGGGAGCAAGACCCTTCGCAACTTGCTGTTGGTTCTGGTGGACAACCGGCGGGCGGCGCTGCTGAGCGAAATCAGCGAGGCATTCGAAGCGGAACTACGCGCGCGGCTGGGCGTGGCCAAGGCGGAAGTGACCTCGGCGCGCGATTTGAGCGGTGAGGAACGGACGGAACTGGTGCGGACGCTTGAACGGCTGACCGGCAAGCGCGTGGAAGCGAGTTATTTGTTGAACCCGGAACTGATAGCCGGGGCGCAGGTGCGCATTGGCTCGACGGTGTATGACGGGTCGGTGCGGGAACAACTGAACCGTATGCGCAGCCGGCTGGCGGCGGAATAGGAGCAGGAATGGCAACGATCAAGGCAGACGAAATTACAAAAATCATCCGCGAGCAGATCGAGAACTACGAGCAGTCGGTGACGGTGGATGAGGTCGGCTCGGTCATCTCCGTGGGCGACGGCATCGCGCGCATCCATGGCCTGGAAAAAGTGATGGCCGGAGAGATGCTGGTCTTTCCGCACAACGTGCTGGGGATTGCGCTGAACCTCGAAGAAGACCAGGTGGGCGCGGTGCTGCTGGGCGAGTACTCGGAGATTGAAGAAGGCGATGTAGTGAAGCGGACGAATACGATTATGTCGGTGCCGGTCGGCGAGGCGCTGATCGGGCGCGTGTTGAACCCGATGGGACAGCCGCTCGACGACAAAGGGCCTATCGTCACCGAAAAGCGCAATCCGCTGGAGCGGTTGGCGCCGGGCGTGGTGGAACGCCAGCCGGTGCGCGAGCCTCTACAAACAGGATTGAAAGCTATCGACTCGATGATCCCCATCGGCCGCGGACAGCGCGAGCTGATCATCGGCGACCGGCAGACCGGCAAGACGGCCATCATCCTGGACGCGATCATTAATCAGAAGGGCCAGGACATGATTTGCATCTACTGCGCCATCGGGCAGAAGCGCTCGACGATTGCGCAGGTGATCAAAGTCCTGACGGACGCCGGCGCCATGGACTACACGATTGTGGTGGCGGCGTCGGCCAGCGAGTCGGCGTCCATGCAGTTCATCGCGCCCTATGCCGCATGCGCCATGGGCGAATATTTCCGCGATTCGAAGCGCCATGCGGTTTGCTTTTACGATGACCTCTCCAAGCATGCACAGTCCTATCGCGAGATTTCGCTGCTGTTACGGCGGCCGCCGGGACGCGAGGCGTTTCCGGGCGACGTGTTCTTCCTTCACTCACGGCTGCTGGAGCGGGCTGCAAAACTGAATGACGCTAACGGTGGCGGATCTCTGACGGCGCTGCCGGTCATCGAGACGCAAGCGGGCGACGTCTCCGCATACATTCCAACCAACGTGATTTCCATTACCGACGGGCAAATTTACCTGGAGTCCGACCTGTTCAATGCGGGTATCCGGCCGGGCATGAACGTGGGCATCTCCGTGAGCCGTGTGGGAGGCAACGCGCAAATCAAGGCGATGCGACAAGTGGCGGGGCCGCTCCGGTTGGAATTGGCACAGTACCGCGCGCTGGCGGCGTTCGCGCAATTCGGCTCGGAACTCGACAAAGCGACACAGGCGCAATTGGCGCGCGGCGAGCGGCTGACGGAAGTGATGAAGCAGGATCAATTTGTTCCGCTGCCCGTCGAAAAACAGGTGCTGATCATTTTTGCAGGCACGAACGGCTACCTCGACCCCGTGCCGGTGTCCGAGTGCCGGCGATACGAGCAGGAACTGTTCGGCTTTGTGGACACCAACCACGGCAGCCTGATGAAAGAACTCCGCGAGAAGAAACAATTTGATGACGGAATCCGCGGAAAAATCACGAAGGCGCTGGAGGAATTTAAGGAGCGATTTTCCGCGAGCTGAGCTGACGTCCCATGCCGACACTCATAGATTTCCGGCGGCGCATTCGCAGCGTGAAGAACACGCAACAGATCACGCGGGCGATGAAGTTTGTCGCGGCGGCCAAGTTGCGGCGCGCGCAGGAATCCGTTTTTGCGGCGCGGCCGTACGCGCGGGAAATCCGGCAAGTGCTGCAATCGGCAATTTCGAGGATCGAAAATCCGCAACATCCGCTGCTGGCGCGGCGGCCAGAGGAGCGCATCCTGCTCTTGCTGGTGAGCGGAGACAAAGGCTTGTGCGGCGCGTTCAACACCAACGTCATCCGTAAGGGACTCGAGTTCAGAGGGGAACACTCCGGGCAGGCGCTGGACGTGATCGCCGCGGGGAAAAAGGGACGGGACGCGCTGCGCAAACGCAAGTTCAACGTGATGGCAGAATATTTGAACTTTTCCACGCGCGTGGAATTTTCCAAGGCCAAGGAAATCAGCGGGAAAGTGATTGCCGCGTACAGCGCGGGCGAGACCGACGCGGTGTACGCCATCTACAACGAGTTCAAAAGCGTGCTGGCGCAGCGCCTTATCCTGGAAAAATTGCTGCCGATCGAGCAATCGGAGCTGCAAGGTGCGGCGACGTCCACGCTAGTGGATTACATCTACGAACAGCCCGAGGCAGAGCTGCTGGGGATGTTGCTGCCGCGGCACGTGGAAGCGCAGGTGTTCCGCGTGCTGCTGGAATCGGCGGCGGCGGAGCACGCGGCGCGCATGACCGCGATGGACGCGGCGACGAACAACGCGGCGGAGTTGATCGAAAGTATTACGCTGCACATGAACAAAGTGCGGCAGGCGTCGATTACCAGAGAAATTATCGAAATTGTAAGCGGAGCGGCATCAACGGCGTAAATTCAGCGCCTGCGAGCCACCGAACGTCACGAGGAGCAAGGAGAGGGCCATGGCCCAGGAAAAGATCAACACCGGACAAGTTGTGCAAGTCATCGGGCCGGTGGTGGACGTGCAATTTGCGGAAGGCAGCCTGCCGGCGATTTACAGCGCGGTGCGGATTATCAGCGAGGGCTTCAAGCTGGCGGAGCCGCTGGACATCGTCACCGAAGTGCAGCAGCACCTAGGGGAAGGCCGCGTGCGTTGCGTGGCGATGAAACCGACCGAGGGCGTGGTGCGGGGGATGAAGGCGATTGATTTGGGCGGGCCGATCACTGTTCCGGTGGGCCGAGCGACATTGGGGCGCGTGATGAACGTGCTGGGCGAACCGGTGGACAAGATGGGGCCGGTCAAGAGCGAGAAGCGGTACCCCATTCACCGCCAGGCGCCGGCGCTGGATGACCAATCCACGACGCTGGAAATGTTCGAAACCGGCATCAAGGTGCTGGACCTGATCGAGCCGTACTTGAAGGGCGGAAAGATCGGGCTCTTCGGCGGCGCGGGCGTGGGCAAGACCGTGGTCATCATGGAGCTCATCAACAACGTGGCCATGAAACACGGCGGCGTTTCCGTGTTCGCAGGCGTGGGCGAGCGGACGCGCGAAGGCAACGACCTGTGGCTGGAATTCCAGGAGTCCGGCGTTATTGACATGAAGAACCCCGAAAAATCGCGCGCGGCGCTCATCTACGGCCAGATGACCGAGCCACCCGGTGCGCGACTGCGCGTGGGGCTGACTGGCCTGACCGTGGCGGAATATTTCCGCGACGAAGAAGGGCTGGACGTGCTGCTCTTCATCGACAACATTTTCCGGTTTGTGCAGGCGGGCTCGGAAGTTTCGGCGCTGCTGGGACGCATGCCATCGGCGGTGGGCTACCAGCCAAACCTGAATACGGAAATCGGCGAATTGCAGGAACGCATTACATCCACAAAGCGCGGGTCGATCACGTCTGTACAGGCGATTTACGTTCCCGCGGACGACTACACAGACCCCGCGCCGGCAGCGACGTTTACGCACTTGGATGCGACGACGAACCTCAGCCGCGACCTCGTGGCGCTGGGAATTTATCCTTCGGTGGATCCGCTGGCCAGCTACTCGCGCATTCTCGACCCGCGCATTGTCGGCCAGGAGCATTACACGGTGGCGCGCGCAGTGAAATCCGTGCTGCAGCGCTACAAGGATTTGCAGGACATCATCGCAATTCTCGGAATTGAAGAGCTTTCCGATGAAGACAAGCTGATCGTATCCCGCGCGAGAAAAATTCAGAAATTCCTTTCGCAGCCGTTCTTTGTGGCGGAACAATTCACCGGATTCAAGGGCCGCTACGTGAAGGTGGAAGACACCATCAAGGGCTTCAAAGAAATTGTCGAAGGCAAGCACGACGAAATTCCGGAGCAAGCGTTTTACATGAAGGGCACCATCGAGGAAGTGCTGGAGGCGGCCGAGAAGATGTCGGCGATGGTCTAACGGATGATGGCGAATTCCATTTCGCTGCACGTGGTGACACCGGAGAGGCAACTGCTCCAGGAGACGGTGGACTCGCTGCAATTGCCGGGACTGAAAGGGTACCTGGGCATCCTGCCGGGGCACGCTCCGCTGATTACGGAACTCGGGTACGGCGAGCTCTCCTATCAGAAAGGCAAAGAACTGCGTCACCTGACGGTGATGGGCGGCTATGCCGAAGTGCTGGCCGACCGAGTGACAGTGCTGGCGGAAGTGGCAGAACGTGCCGAAGAAATCGATGTGGACCGCGCGCGTGCAGCGAGAGAGCGTGCTGAGAATCTGCTGAGCAAGACCGGCGACCCGGACGTGGATTGGGATGCGGCCACGCTCGCCCTTCGCCGCTCGCTCATCCGCCTGCAAACGGCCACCAAAGGCGGCGCTGTGGCTGCCGCGGACGAACACCACCACGCGCCGTAAGAATCCCTCCGAACGGCTGCGCATCCAATCAGCATGAGCAGTCCGCAGATCACCATGTACACGACCTCCTGGTGTGGAGACTGCACCCGTGCAAAGCGGTTCCTAAAGGAACGCGGCGTGGAGTTTCGCGAAGTCAATATTGACGAGTCGCCGGAAGCAGAAGACGTCGTGTTGCGTGCAAACGAGGGCCGGCGGAAAGTTCCCACCTTCGAGGTGGACGGACGATACTTTTCTTGCAGTCCGTTCGATCCCTACCAACTTTCGGAAGAATTGAAAATCCCATTGAACCGGTAAGAATTTTTTGCGCGAGATTTACTGGAGCCCGGTGCCGCGAGTCATGACGCCGGCCACGTGCAAGTCTGAATTCAGCAGGACAAGGTCGGCGTCGGCACCCGGAGCGAGAACGCCTTTGGTGAGTTCCATGCCGAGCAGAGTGGCGGGATTCAGCGCAAGCATGCGGAGCGCGTCGGCAAGGGGAACGCCGAGGGCCACCACATTGCGCAGCGCGCGGTCGAGCGTCAGCGTGCTGCCGGCGAGGCGACCCTCTGCGTTGCGGCAGACACCGCCCGCGACGCTGACCTCAAACGTGCCGAGGCAATACGTTCCGTCCGGCATGGCCGCGGCGGCGGTGGCGTCGCTGACGAGCACGACGCGAGCGGCTCCCTTTGCGGCAAAAAGCAGGCGCATGGCGGCCGGATCCACGTGAACGCCGTCGGCGATGAGCTCGGTGGTGACATCGGGGGAAGTGAGCACGGCGCCAAGGATGCCGGTTTCGCGATGAGAGAAGGGCCGCATGGCGTTAAAGACATGCACAGCGTGGCGAGCGCCGCGTTGAATAGCTGCTTGCGATTCGTCGAAAGTCGCGTCGGTGTGACCCAGCGCGACCACGAGGCCTTTGGCACGAGCGGCGTCAACGAGTTCGAGAGCGCCTGGGAGTTCAGGAGCAAGAGTTAGAATCTTGCCGCAACCTGCGGATGCATCCAGCATTCGCCGGAGTGACTCGGTGGAAGACGCAACGATCCATTCCTGCGGCTGAACGCCGCGGCGGGCGGAGCTAATAAATGGCCCTTCGAAGTGGATGCCGAGGATTTCTGCTTCGGCAACACTTGGAGTTGACTGCGCGCGAATGAACTGAGAGATGCGTTCGACCGAGCGACACGTGCGGTTCAGTTCAGCGGTGACGGTGGTGGCGACGAGAGAAGTTGTCCCGAAACGCGCTGCGGTTTGCGCAACCGTGCGGAGCGCAGCGGGATCGGCTTCCATGACGTCGTGCCCGCCGGCGCCGTGGATGTGGACGTCCACGAAGCCGGGGACGATGGTCATGCTTGGCGCTCGGATTTCCCGGGTCCCCGCTGGGATTTGAACGTTGTCGCGATGTCCTACCGCAGCAATGCGGCGGTCTTCGACCAAGACGACGCCGTCAATAATTTCCTCGAGGGGCGTCAGAACGCGGCCGGCGAAAATGGCGGTCACGGACATGTGCGCGGTAAATGGTACTTGAAGCCCCGCAGAAAGTCATAACCCGGCTTTGCAGGCAAGGCAAAAGAACGATAAGATTCCAAGTCTCAATTCAACCGGAGGAACCTGGATGGCGAACGACAAGCGGTTTGTGGCATGGAAGCGGCACCACCGGCGGCGCAAGTCAGCCAAAGCGAAGGTGAAGCTCTACGAACAGGGGAAACTGGCTCACGAGAAATTGCCGATGCTGGCCAAGGAATTCCTGCGCCGCAAGCGGCGCGGGCAAGCGGCCACTGCGGCATAAAGACATTGGGCAGGGCGCGAGGCCCTGCCCGTTGCATGATCGCTGGACGCGGCGAAAACTCGTTCAGCTTTTCGGCTTGGCAGCTTCGGCTTTGGGCTCTGGCGCCATCTCAATGGACTTGACCTTGATGGTGTCGCCCTCCACCGAGCCCGTCACCTTCACAAAATGGCCGGCATGGTCGGCCAAGTTGGCCTGTGGATCCAGCGTGTAGACTTTCTTGTCCGCTGGATTGTAGAGCGCGTATTTGCCATGCCCGCCATCCACGCACTTTTTGGCGCAGTCGGCGTGCTTGGCGGAGGCGCCCTTGGCGCCGCACATCGTATCGGTGACCCAGCCCGTCCAGGAACCTTCCGGTGAAGCCGCGGTGATTCCCGCAAACAGAACTAGGGCCAGAGAACACATCAACAAACGCTTTGCCATAACACCTTCCCCCTTTTTTCAAAATCTATTTGATCACCCTGAGCAGGGCAGAACACGGACTTTGGCATACTTTGAATCCATTGTCCAGAATGCCCTGGTTGAATAGATTCACGGGACCGGGTTCGGGATGCATGCAAAAGAGAATGAACGGGAGGATTGCCTTTCGGAATCCTCCCGTTGTATGGAACAGGTTTCGCCAGCAGCTTACTTCCCGGCGGAAGGCGCTGCGGCAGCAGACTTGGGGATGCTCAGGTAGCCAACGACTTTGTTCTTGCCCACTTCGTTGACGACGAGCTCCAGAGGAGCACGCGTGCCGCGCGTGTAGAAGTAGATCGGCTCGTTGACCGAGCGGTTCTTCTTCTCCAAGCGCAGGTCGTCGGCGTAAAGAGCCAGCGTGAACTGGTTCCGCTTCTTGTTGGTGCCGCGAAGCTCGACCGTGATGCTGCCCAGCTTCTCGCGCACGCCCTTGCCATTGAGGGTGAACTCGAAGTACTCGCGCTGGCCGAGACGCCGGAGCTGTTCGATATCCTCATGGTTGCGGGCGATCAACGTGCCAAATTCGCCCTTGGTCATCTGCAGACTCTGCTTGGTGGATTCGAGGTCGGTGCGAACGCCGGACACATCGCCGCTGAGGTTCTTCACTTCATCGACGCTGGCCTTGGCCGCCAGTTCGGTGCGCACGGAGGACTCCATCTCCTCGAGGTTCTTGGAATATTGTTCCTGGAACTGCTTGCCCTGCTTGCGGGCGCGGGCGAGTTCGCCTTGGGTGAGCTTCAAGCGGTCGGTGACGACACTCAGCTCTCCTTGCGCCTGCGCATTGACTTCCTCGGCCTGCTTCAGCCGCTTGCTGAGCACGTCCACGGAATCGCGCAGGGACTTCACTTCCGTCTGCATCTGCGCCGACAGTCCCTGTTCGATGTTGGTGGCGCGGTTGGATGCGCTGTACCCAAAGCCGAGGGCCACGACGGACACGATGGCCAAAATGGCCACTGCGGCAGAAATCCAGCGCGGCGAGGCGTTGGATTCGGTAACGATTGTTTCGCGTTCTTCACTCATGTTTTTTCCCTCTCAGAATTCCCTTGCGAACAGAAAGAGTGCACGAAACAGGCCAAATGAGCCGCAACCGCAGGTGTCGCTATCCCCCACGAGACACGGAGGTTAGGCAATGTCCACAATGAAGGCGGGTACTGAACGGTTGTACTAGCCCTTGCACTTTTTACGCGATGCCTATAGTTTCTGCGGTTTGCGGGCCTACGGCCTGGCTCGGATTCGAAGGAGAAGCCAATGATTACACGTCGCCGGTTTTTCAATGCGCTGGGTGTGGCTGCGGGGGCAGCCGCGATGGTGGGAGCAAGCGAAACAAGTCCGCACATCAAAGCGGGAAATGTGGCTTCACTCAAGCCACCTTTTCGGCTGCCAGTGGAGTGGTACCGCGCCACCGTGAAACGATTCCAGGCGCGCCTGGGCGCCATGGGGTTGGGCGGCGCCATCGTGGCGGATCAACTGAACCGCAACTATCTGACGGGCAGCTTTCTGACCGAGACAGAGCGACCGAATTTTCTTTTCGTGCCGGCAACGGGCGATCCGATTGCCTTCATTCCGGGGCTCGACCGCGACATGGCGGCGTCGTGGTGGGTGAAGGAATTTGAATGGTACTTCGACTTTCCGCATTCCGGCGAATACAACAAGGTGGTGTGGAAAGCGGGACCCCAGGAAGACCTTTTCAAATGGATGCTGAGAGGGCTTGCCAAGCGCGGCTTTGGCAACATGAAACTGGGCATTGACCGCGAGCCCACCTCGTCGCTGGAGAGGCGCTTCCGCGAAACGCTGCCGGAAGCCAGCTTGAACGACATCGCGAGAGAATTGCTTTTCATGCGCGAAGTGAAAACGCGAGAAGAGCTGGCGCTCATGCAGAAAGCGCTGGATCTGCATGACGCGATGCTGGCGTTTGCGCGCGGATACATTCTCGAAAACGGAACCAAAGTGACCGACTTCGATGTGCGCAAGGCCACCGAAGAATTTGGCACGCGTACGCTCATGGCGGCGATGGGAAACGAAGTGGACGGCAAGGCGCACCACGCTGTGGGAATCAGCCTTGGTTTTACGTGCCGCGCAGGCGTGGCCACGGCCTACCCGCATCCCAACCAGTTTTTCTTTGCGCGGCTGGCCCCCGGGCAAGCTGTGCAGATTTCATCGGTCATCAAAATTGGCGGCTATGGCGGCGAAGGCTACCGCGCCATGCACATCGCTCCGATGAACGACCTGCAGAAAAAAATGTGGGATGTGCACAACGAGATGACGTTGAAGCAAGCGGAGTTTTGCAAGGCTGGCGCCAAATGTGGAGAAATCGGCGCGGCCACGCTAGCCATCGCGCAAAAGGCGGGCATGGGAAAATACGTCTATCACCGTCCGGCGCACGGGCAGGGAATGGAAGGCCATCAGGCGCCGTATTTGTCGCTGGGCGACGACACCGTGCTGGTGGAGAACATGACGTTTTCCAACGAGCCGGGACTCTACAACCTCGAAGGGGGCTACGGCTACAACCACTCGAACTGTGTGCATGTACAACGGGAGCGAGGCGTCATCATGAACAAGACGCCGCTAACGCGCGAGTTTTGCTGGCTGAAGATCTAGCGCGTGACGATCATCGTCTTGAGCGCGGCGATGCGGTCTTCCAGCTTTGGGTGCGTGCTGAACAAATTCATGAAAACAGAACCGGCGCTGAGCGGCGCGACGATATAAAGCGACGCCGTGGACGGATCTGTTTGCATCGGGATGCGCTTATTGTAGGCGCCGAGCTTTTCCAGTGCGTGGATGAGGCCGAAGGGATGGCCGACGATTTGCGCGGCGGAAGCGTCGGCGGCAAATTCACGCTGGCGTGAAATCGCGAGCTGGACGAACGTCGCCGCCAGCGGCGCGAGAAACAGCATTAGCAGCGCGCTCAATCCTCCCCCGCCGCGGTCGTCGTCGCGGCCACCACCAAAGATCATGGCGAAACGGCCCATGAAGGCGAGGTGCGTAATCGCGCCGGCGATGGTGGCCGCCACGGACGCGGTCAGAATGTCGTAGTTGCGCACGTGGGAAAGCTCGTGCGCCAGGACGCCCTCGATTTCCTCGTCGGTCATTACGTTCAGCAGGCCAGCCGTCACGGCAACAGAAGCATTCCTCGGATTGCGGCCGGTAGCAAAGGCATTGGGCGCAGCCTCAGGAATCACGTACAGCTTCGGCATCGGCAGATTGGCCAGGCCGCAGAGGCGGTCCATGATCTGGTAGAGACGCGGCGCTTCTTCACGCGTCACGGGCTTGGCGCCGCTCATGGACAGCGCAATCTTGTCCGAAAAGAAATAGGCCACGCCGTTCATCGCCACGGCGATGGCCAGGGCGAAGGTCATGCCGCGCTGTCCACCAATTAACTGCCCACCGAAAAGCAGCATCAGCGTAAGGGCGGTGAGCAAGAGAGCAGTCTTGAAAGTATTCATCGGTCTCCTGATTTACCTCAACACTCCAGTCTAGAGAGCTATTGCGTAACCGTCAAATTCCTGCCGCAATTAATTCGATGCGACAACTTCCGGTGCGGCTGCACTTTTAAATGTCATCTCGCCGGTGCGGGAGCCGGCATCCACGATGACGTGATCGCCGGGCAAAACCTCCCCCTCCAGAATACGCAGGGCCAGCGGATCTTGTATCAGCCGCTGAATGGCGCGCTTTAGTGGGCGAGCGCCGTATGCGGCATCGTAGCCTTCGCGGAAAAGCAACTCATTCGCTGCGGGCGTAAGTTCGAACGTAATCTTGCGTTCTTCGAGCATCGCGGCGACACGCGCGAGCTGCAAACGAACGATGTGCTTCAGTTGAACCTGGCCGAGCGGGTTGAAGAGCACGATATCATCCACGCGGTTCAAAAACTCCGGGCGGAAGGTGGCGCGCAAGGCTTCCAGCGCCTGCTGGCGTGCGCGCTCGGGATTCTTTTCCGCAAGCTCGAAGATGGCCGCCGAGCCGACGTTGCTGGTCATGATGATAACCGCGTTGCGAAAGTCCACTGTGCGGCCTCTGCTGTCGGTGAGCCGGCCGTCCTCGAGGATCTGCAACAGGACGTTGAAGACGTCCGGGTGCGCTTTCTCAATCTCATCCAACAGCACGACCGTGTATGGGCGGCGGCGGACGTGTTCAGTAAGCTGGCCGCCTTCTTCATAGCCGACATAGCCCGGCGGGGCGCCGATCATGCGGGCGACAGAGTGCTTTTCCATATACTCGGACATGTCGAGGCGAGCCAATGCGTGCTCGTCGTCGAAGAGAAATTCCGCCAACGCACGGGCGAGCTCTGTTTTGCCTACGCCGGTGGGACCGAGAAAAATGAACGAGCCGGTGGGACGCTTGGGGTCGGCGAGGCCGGCACGGCTGCGGCGGATGGCGTTGGCCACGCGGGCCAGGGCATCGTCCTGGCCAACCACTCGCTCGCGCAAACGTTCCTCCATTCTGACAAGTTTGCGGATCTCGCCTTCGAGCAAGCGGCCGACGGGAATGCCGGTCCACTTGCTTACGATCCGCGCGATGTCTTCTTCGTCCACTTCTTCCTTCAGCATGCGCCGGTCTTTCTGGAGCGCAGCGAGGCGCTTCTGGGCGTCCGCAAGTTCTCGCTCGGCGGCGGCCAGCTTGCCGTAACGGATTTCGGCGACTTTGGCGAGATCGCCGGAGCGCTCCAAGCGCTGCTCGTCCGTTTTGAGCTGATCGATCTGTTCCTTGAATTTGCGGATACCGGCAATCGCATCCTTCTCAAGCTGCCAGTGCGCTTTCAGGCTGCCGGATTGCTCGCGAAGTTGCGCGAGTTCCTCTTCAATTTGCTTGCGGCGCTCGCGCGAACGGGAATCGGATTCTTTCAGCAAAGCCTGGCGTTCGATTTCCAGCTGCAGAATGCGGCGCTCCACTTCATCAATCTCTACGGGCAGTGAGTCAATCTCCATGCGCAGGCTGGCGGCGGCTTCATCCACCAGGTCAATGGCCTTGTCCGGCAGAAAGCGGTCCGTGATGTAGCGGTGCGAGAGAGCACCGGCCGCGAGGATGGCGGCGTCCTTGATGCGCACGCCGTGGTGAACTTCGTAGCGTTCCTTCAATCCACGCAGAATGGCGATGGTGTCCTCGACCGTCGGCTCGCCTATCAATACAGGTTGGAAGCGTCGCTCGAGCGCCGGATCCTTTTCCACGTGCTTGCGATACTCGTTGAGCGTGGTGGCGCCGATGGCGCGAAGCTCGCCGCGCGCCAGCGCGGGCTTGAGCATATTGGAGGCATCCATGGAGCCTTCCGCAGCGCCGGCGCCGACCAGCGTGTGCAATTCGTCGATGAAGAGAATAATCTGACCGCCCGCATCGGAGATTTCCTTGAGCACGGCCTTTAGGCGGTCTTCAAATTCGCCGCGGTACTTGGCGCCGGCGACGAGCGCGGCGAGATCCAGTGCCACAATGCGCTTGGGGCGCAAGACTTCGGGCACGTCGCCGGAGGCGATGCGCTGCGCGAGGCCTTCGACCACGGCGGTTTTGCCCACGCCGGGTTCGCCGATGAGCACCGGATTGTTTTTGGTGCGGCGGGCGAGGATCTGCATCACGCGGCGGATTTCTACGTCGCGGCCGATCACTGGATCCAGCTTGCCCCGGCGCGCCATCTCGGTAAGGTCGCGTGCGTATTGCTCGAGGGCGCGATAGGTGGATTCGGGCACCGGGGAAGTAACGCGCTGCGAGCCGCGCACGGCGGCAAGCCCCTGCAGAATGGCATCACGCGAGATGTGATGACGGGAAAGCAATTCAGCGACTGGGTCGCGGGACAAATTCGTCAGAGCGAGAAGCAGGTGCTCAGTGGACACGTATTCGTCTTTGAATTGAGCGGCCTCGTCATACGCAATGCGCAAGAGTTCGTTGGTGCCAGCGCCGAGGAAATGCTGGCCCGCGCCGGAAACTTTGGGAAGCCGCTCGAGAGCAGATTCTGTTCCGGCGGCAAGGGAATCGGCGTGGACGCCGAGCTTGCCCAGAAGCGGCGCAACAATACCTTCCCGTTGGGCGAGCAGCGCAGCGAGCACGTGCAGCGGCTCAATCTGCTGCTGGCCGTGGAGGGAGGCCACCTCCTGTGCGGCTTGCAGAGCCTCCTGGGCTTTGAGTGTTAGTTTGTCGAAGCGCAGCATCGGCACACCTCAAGAGTCGTGTGAGTTATACCAAGGGGGCCGGAGACTACTCCGGCCCCCTTCGATGATTTACTTGCCGTTGGAAGAAACGCTGACCTTCACTTGCTTGGGCTTGGACTCCTCCCGCTTGGGCAGAGTCACCGTGAGCACGCCGTTGCGGTAGTCCGCTTTGACTTGGTCGGTGTTCACCGTGTTCGGCAGCGAGAAGCTGCGGCTGAACGAGCCGTAGGCGCGTTCCATGCGCAGGTAATTGTCCTCGGAGATGTTCTTTTCGATCTTGCGCTCTCCGCGGATCGTCAGCATGTTGTTTTCCACGCGGACATCGATGTCCTTTTCGGAGAGATCCGGCAGGTCCGCGCGCATCACCAGTTCCTGCTCCGTCTCGTAAATGTCCACGGCCGGAGACCAGGCGGTGAGCGCCGAATCGTTGCCGGCGATCCGGAAGAACGGGTCGTCGAAAATACGGCTGAAATGCTCCTGCAAGGAATTCAGCGTCCGCAGGGGATCGCGACGAACAATGGAAATCATGGTGCATCCTCCTCGATAAGTTTACGCTGCAAAGCAGCTTAGTCGTATAACAGCATAATATATGAGCGCATCATTGTCAAGCATTTTCTTGTGGCACAGTAAAGACTGTAATTTCAGCGTATTATGTACCTATAATGCGCGCACAATCAGGCACTTAAGGTAGTGTGTTTCCGGAACTGTCAGCAGAATCGGGTGATCTCGCGCTTGGGTTCGGCGGTCTACAACGACGCTTTGCCTGCGTGCGTCGTTGGCTGCTTCGGCGAGGATTTCAAGGAACAGGTGCTCGGGAATGTGGTGAGAGCAAGAGCACGTAACCAGATAGCCGCCTGGACGGAGGAGTTTCAGAGCGCGGAGATTAATCTCTTTGTATCCGCGACGCGCCGCCGGAACACTGGCGCGGTTCTTGGCGAAGGCTGGAGGATCGAGCAGAACCATATCGAAGCGGCGCCCTTGTTCGTCATAGTTCTTGAGCACGTCAAAGGCGTTGGCTTCGCGGAAGGACACGTTGGCGATTTGATTCAGGGCCTGATTACGTCGCCCGGCTTCGACGGCGGCAGGGGAAAGATCAATCGCTTCCACTTGCTGGCAGCGGGAGGCCATGGTCAACGCGAAGCCACCGTTGTAGGTGAAGCAATCGAGAACTTCCCCAGAAGCGTAGGTCGCAGCGGCACGGCGGTTTTCCCGCTGGTCCAGGAAGCCGCCGGTTTTCTGGCCCTTGAAAAGATCGAAATGGAAACGGACGCCATTTTCTTCCGCGATGACTTCCGGCGGCACCTCTCCCGCCAGCAGGGATACTTTCTGCGTCAGGCCTTCGAGCAGCCGCACCTTGGGGTCGTTGCGTTCGACGATGCCGCGCGGCGAGAAAATCTCCTGCAGGATTTCCGCGATTTCAATTTTGCGACGCTCCGTGGCTTGGCTGAGAGTTTGGATGGCCAGACAGTCGGCGTAGCGGTCCACAATGAGGGAGGGAAGCTGATCGGCCTCTCCATACACGAGGCGGCAAACTTGCGTGTTTTCGACGACGCGATTGCGGAAGGCAGCTGCTGCGCGGATGCGCGCAGCGAGAAAATCTCGGTCAATGGGAACATCCTCGCGCGTGATGAGGCGGATAGCGATTTGCGAGCTGTCGCTGTAGAACGCGCGTCCGAGAAAGCGGCTGCGCTCATCGCAAACGCGAACGGCGTCGCCCGGGCTGGCCTCCGCGCTGCGGATATCGCTGCGGTAGACCCAGAGGTGGCCGGCAAAGAGGCGTTCAGCGCCGCGTTGTGTAATGACGACCTGCGCTTCCGCCACGGGAGTTTCCTTTGTGCAGACGGGCCGTGTGGTTTGTTAGAGTAAAGATGTTGTCCACGTGGGGCGCCCAAACGCACCCTGCGGGCCTCAGGCGGCCCCAAAACCATACGGTTAAGGCCTTCTGATAGCACACTTCAGAAGAAGATGCCAGCGACGAGCATGAAACCGCGACGAATGGTCATGCCGCTGAACACCGATGAAACTTTCTGATTTCGATTACGCACTGCCGGCAAATCGAATTGCCCAGCGGCCGTTGACTGACCGGGCCCGTGCGCGAATGCTTTTGATGGAACGCGCGGGTGAAGAGCTTGCAGACTGCGTCTTCGACGAGCTTCCCGCGATTTTGCGCGGCGATGAATTGGTCGTTGTGAATAACACGCGGGTGCTTCCGGCGCGGCTGTTCGGGCGGCGGCGTGGCTTTCGCGCCGAGCCAGCGGGCAAACACAGCAGAGACTTTCTTTCGGCGGAGATTGAAGTCCTGCTGACGCGCCAATTGCAACCCGACTTGTGGGAAGCGCTGGTGCGTCCGGGCAGAAAGATGCGCGTGGGCGAGCAAGTCGTGTTCGGCAGCGGCGAGTTAGAGGCGGAAGTTATTGGGCGCGGCGAGTTGGGACTGCGGCGGCTGCGATTCTCGGCGAAAAGCGGGATCAAGCAAGCGATCGAGCAACTGGGGCATACGCCGCTGCCGCCCTACATCACCCGAGAGGACGACGTAGCCGACCGCACGGACTACCAAACGATTTTTGCGCGAGAAAGCGGCGCGGTGGCCGCGCCGACGGCGTCGCTGCATTTCACCCCCACGGTTCTTGCGGCGATGAAAGCGCGCGGCGCGGAGCTGTGCGAGATCACGCTGCATGTCGGCTTGGGCACTTTCCAACCGATCCACGAGGAAAACGTGGAGCAGCACAAGATGCACAGCGAAGCGTACGAAATTTCCGCGCAAGCTGCCGAGCAGATTGCGAGGGCGCGCAGCGCAAAGCGGCCCGTGCTGGCCGTGGGCACAACAGTCGTGCGCGCGTTGGAGGATGCTGCCGCGAAAGGCGTAGCGGAAAATTTTGGGGTCCGGCCGGGCAAAGCGGAGGCGGAGATTTTTATCCGTCCGGGGCACTCCTTTCGAGTTGTGGATCAACTGCTGACGAATTTCCATTTACCGAAATCGAGCCTGTTGGTGCTGGTGGCGGCGTTTGCGGGGCGAGAGAGAATTTTGCGGGCCTACGAACATGCCGTTGCGCACGGCTATCGCTTCTACAGCTACGGGGATTGCATGTTGATCCGTTGAAGCGGAAACGCGGATGGAAACGCACAACGGCAAAATACCCACCCTCGCAACGCATGATGCAAGTCACAGCGGGTTCGTCTATAATCGCGGCCCTGCCGCGGTGCCGGTCCGCGCAGTCGGTATAGAAAGCGGCGCATGCGCTACCTGATCCTCAGCGACATTCATGCCAACCTGACAGCGCTGGAAGTGGCCCTGGCGGCCATTCAAGGCCGCTGGGACAAAGCCGTGTGTCTCGGTGATGTGGTCGGCTACGGGCCGGACCCCAACGAAGTGATCGACAAAGTGCGCGGACTGGTGGCGGCGTGCATCCGCGGCAACCACGACAAAGCAAGCTGCGGGCTGGACAGCGCGGAGGACTTCAATCCGGTGGCCAAGCGCGCGGCGATGTGGACGCGCGAGCAATTGCGCCCGGAAAACCTGACCTACTTGCAGGAGCTGCCACAAGGACCGATTGAAGTAGGCGGCATCTCCCTGATGCACGGTGCCTGGCAGGACGAGGACGAATACGTTTTCTCTCCCGCGCAGGCGCTGGATGGCCTACTGGGCGCGCCGACGGCGGTGAGTTTTTTCGGGCACACGCATTTTCAAGGTGGGTTTTCGTTTGTGGACAATACGCTGGAGGTCATCTCGCTGCGCCCGGCGCCGGGAAGCGACCATACAGCGCTGCAAATCAATCCCAAGACGCGCTACCTGCTGAACCCGGGATCCATCGGGCAGCCGCGGGATGGCGATCCGCGCGCCGGGTTTGCTGTAGCGGACCTGGAACACGGCGTGGTGGAGTTCTGGCGCGTGCCGTACGACATTGAGGCCGTGCAGTTGCGCATGACGGAGGCCGGGCTGCCGGAACCGCTGGTGATGCGGCTGTCGTACGGGCGATAAAAACGAGAGTTGCAGAGTGACAAAGTTTCAAAGTGGCAGAATTTGCGCCGGCATCTCCTGCTAAAAGATTTAGCGCTGGTCTTCGAATCATTCCATGACCGAAGAAAAACAAAGTCGAATTCCCGCAGCCCTGCTGGCGGGAATGGCAGTGGTCGGCCTGCTGGTGCTGGCGCTCTACTTCCTGACGAAGCCGGGACCACAGGACGCCTCCGGCCCGGTGGTGAAGCACCTGTCGCTAGGGGAAGCGGAGAAGCAGTACGCTGAGCGCATTCAGGTCAGCGACCTGCGGATGAGCCGCGCGACAAACCTGGTGCAGCAGGAGTTCACCTACATCAACGGCGTGCTGGCGAACGACGGCACGCGAGTGATCCGCGACATCGAGCTCATCACGGAATTCCGCGACCAGTTCAACCAGGTAGTTCTGCGCGAAATCCAGCGTCCCTTCGGCACCGTCAACAAAGCGGGCGAGCCGCTTCCGGCCGGCCAACGCCGCGGATTCCAACTTACCTTCGAGCACGTGCCCCAGGATTGGAACCGGCAGCATCCGACCATCCGCGTGAGCGGTCTTGTGCTGGACTAAGCCGGGCAGTTCTCTTGCGCGATAATCCCACAGCATTTATCTTTCGCAGCAAAGGGTTCTGCCGCAAAACGTGATTACCGCTCTATAATCACCGCGATGAGCGACGCCTCGGAGCCAACGGACGAATTGACGCGGGCCCTGGCCGCGCTGCTGTCCGCAGGGGACGTGGAAGTCTGCGAAGACGGAGAGCGCCTGGCGGATCTGGTGCCGTTTCAGTTCGAAGTGCGCCGGCAGGGCAACGCGATATTTGTGCACCTGTGGTCGGAGGAGCGCAACCTGGTGCGGCGCGTGCTGTGCGTAGCGGAAGAAGCCGCCGGCAGGCTGGTGCTCGAGGTGCAACGCTTCGGAAAGAGCAAGCCGGGACGGCTGGAATTTTCGAGCGGCGCGGAGCGGCCGGAGAGTCGCGTATCGCGGGAAAAATTTCGCGCGCGTTTCCGCCGGCTGCTCCTCACACAATTCCCTGACGAGCAGATTGATTCGCTGACCTCGGCGCCGGATTTGGAGCATTCTTTTTCCGGCTCGTACACGCGCGGGGTCACGCGGCAGGGTCAGCGCGCGTGGGCGGTGCTGGGCGTGTCCAGCGCGGAGAGTGCGGCGACGATTGATGCCGCGCTGACGTTCGGACTGTTGTGGCTGGACTGGACGCGAACTCACGCGCAGCGCCGCGTAGTGGAAGGCCTGCGACTGATTCTTCCGCAAGGCGGCGCGCGAGTTGCGGCGCACCGGCTGCAGGCCATTGTTGCGTCCGCCAACGTCGAGCTGCACGAATTGCATGAAGCGACGTGGCGGTTGAAGCGCATGGACCCGCGTGATGTCGGCAACTTGCTGACGTGGCTGACGCCGCGGCGAGAAGCGGAAGAAACGCGTGCGGCGGCGCAGGATGCCGTCGAGCGCGCCAGGGCGCTGGCGCCGGGCGCGGTGGATGCCATCGTGCCGCCGGGAACGCGCGAGGTGGCGCTGCGCTTCCGCGGGCTGGAGTTTGCCCGCTGGCGCAGTGGAGAACTGCGCTTGGTCCTCGGCGACGAGTGGCGCACAAAGCGAACCAAGCGCCGTGCCACGCTCGAGTCGCTGCTCAAAACTCTGAACACATTTCGCCATCCGCTCGCAGCCGACAAAAACCATCCGCTCTATCGCGCCGCAGCGGAGCGCTGGCTGGAATCGCTGGCCATGGCGGACGTTTCCACGATTGACGCACGGCTCGATCCGCGGCACGTCTATCCGCAAGTGCCGGCGCTGACCGGCTCGGGGCCGGAGTCAGCCGGCGCGGGGCGCGGCGTTATGGACCTGCTGGGCGTCACGCGCGAAGGCCGCCTGGCGGTGATCGAGTTGAAAGCGTCGGAAGACATGCACCTGGCGATGCAGGGCATTGATTACTGGCTGCGCGTGCGCTGGCATTTGCAGCAGGGCGACTTTCTGCGCTACGGCTACTTCAGCGGCGTCGAGCTGCAAGCGAAGCCGCCGCTGTTGTATCTCGTCGCGCCGGGCTTCCGGTTTCATTCGGCCACCGACACGCTGCTGCGCTACCTTTTGCCCGAAGTGGAATGCGTGCGCGTGGGATTGAACGAAGACTGGCGAAGGGGACCGAAAGTAGTCTTCCGGCAATAGCCGTTTTTCAATATTCCCCCAAAAATTAAGGAAGCAGCCTCGGCGTAGCCTCCGCTGCTTCCCGGGGTGTTTCTTAGTGGTCTTGAGAGGTTCGATGCAAAACGGCGGAAAGAGTTGCCCGTTTTGGCTGGCCAGCAACAAATCTTTGATTGTCAACAAGCTACAAAAAGAAAAGAAGCAGCTCTGGCATAGCCTCGGCTGCTTCCCGGGGTGTGTCCTTGAAGTGGTCTTACCCTAATAGATGCCCGGGGCGGGAAAAGGTTGCACAGGCCGCAGCATCCGACTCTGGCATGGGTCTGCGTTTTGTGTCATGATTTCGGCACGGTCAAACGGGGTGCTGGTAAAGCTTCCGAAAGACTGTCTGCTATGTACTTGCGCTTCTGGGGTGTAAGAGGATCCACGCCGACTCCGCAGCGAGGAAACCTGCGCTATGGAGGCAATACGTCCTGTGTGGAGCTGCGTACCCGCGACGGCATCTTTGTATTCGATTGCGGTACCGGCTTGCGCCTGCTGGGTCACAGCTTGCGCAAGGAATTCGGCAAGCTCCCCATCAAAGCGCGCGTCTTTGTCAGCCACTACCACTGGGACCACATTCAAGGGATTCCCTTTTTCACCCCGCTGTATGGCCAGCAAAACCATTTTGATTTTCATTCCTTCAAGTCCACTGAGACCAATGTGCGCCAGGCGCTCGAAGACCAGATGATCAATCCCTATTTTCCGGTGGATATGCGCGCCATGCTGGCGCGGCGGCACTTCCACGAAATCGGGGAAGAGAAGCACAACTACGACGGCGTCGTGATTACCAGCAAGCGCCTGAACCATCCGCAGGGCTGCATGGGCTTTCGCATCGAATGCAACGGAAAAGTGATTGTGTACGCCACGGACAACGAACCGGGCAATCCCGTTGGTGACCAGAACGTCCGCGCGCTGGCGCAAGGCGCCGACGTCTTCATCTACGATTCGCAGTACACCCCGCACGAATACAAAACCACCAAGAAAAATTGGGGCCATTCCACGTGGGAGGAAGCCGTCAGCATCGCCCGCGAAGCGGAAGTGAAAAAGCTGGTGCTCTTCCACCACGACCCCGACCACGACGACAAGGCCGTGGACGCCATCCTCCGCGCCTCCCGCCGGCGCTTTCGCTCCGCCCTCGCCGCCAAAGAAGGCCTCACCCTGAAGCTGAAGTAGTTCGGAAATGCAGCGCCGCTCGAACGGCGTCATTTCTCCGGCTTGACGTCCGTGTACAGCCAGCTGAAAATGGGCACACATGAACTCACCGCTCAGCGAGAAGCTTGCGGGAATCGTCCTGCCGGACGCCGACGGCCGCGAATTACGCCTCGGCACGTTATGGGCCAATGGCCCCGCCGTCCTGGTGTTTCTGCGGCACTACGGTTGAGTGTTCTGCCGCGAGCACGTCGCGCAGTTGCGCGAACACGAGCAGTCCTTTCAAGAAAAAGGCGCGCGGCTGGCCGTTATCGGCCTCGGCGACCAGCATTACGCCCGCATCTTTCGCGAAGAAACCGGCATTACGTTCCCTTTGCTGGTGGACGAGCAGCGCCAAGCCTATCGCGTCGCGGAACTTCGCTCCGGCAATCTGCTGCACATCCTGCGCAGCGATAACAAGGCCGCGCGCAAACGCGCCAACTTCGCCGGCTTTCGCCAGTACGGGATGGGCAAGAATCCCTTCCAACTCGGCGGCAGCTTTGTCTTCGGCCCGGGCAACGTGGACCGCTTCGCTCACCTCAGCGAAACCTTCGGCGACAACGCCCCCGTCTCCGCGCTCCTCGCCGCGCTGCCGTAAATCATAAAAGGCCTTTTGCCTTGCGGCTGATAATTCCTGTCAAGAGGCAAAAACGTTACATTTTTGCTTAAGCCTGTGAAAACACAGGAGAAATAAATTTTCGCGAAGCGAATAATGACCCCCCGCAATATGCTATACTGAATATATAGAGTGAAAGAGAAAGGCCCGGTTTCTGCCGGGCCTTTTTTCGTTTTGGCAGGCTCTCCAGCCTGCCTTTTTTTGTCTTCAGCGAGGCTTCCATGACCATGCCTGAGCTCCTCGAGCGCGCCGGCTTCCGCCTGCGCGGCACGAAACGCGCGGATTGCGCGCATTGTCCCGGCCATTCCCGCGGCACCGTGTCGTTCACCGGCGAAGTGGCCTACTGCCACCGCTGCCACTGGACCGCCAACGCCGTCACGCTGGCGCGCCAGGTAGGGGTCCCGACCGGGCGCGCATTTCCCGGCACAGATGCCGGGCTGAAGCCCGGCCCCACAAACGGCACGTCCAACCGGCCGCGACCTGTAGGGCCGCCCTTCAGGGCGGCATCTCAACCCGCCGATCTCGCCCGTCTGCGCCGCGAAGCGCTTCTCCGCGAATTCGAGCTCTGGCGGCAGCAGCAGATTCAGCGTCTCTACGACGAAGACCGTGCGCGCACCCGGGCCATCATGCGCTGTAACGATTGGATGCAGCGGATTCCCGAATGTGAAGAGCAGGGTTGGGAAGCGCTCAAGCGTTATTACGACGACGTCGCCCGGCTGAACTGCGCGATTGATTTTCTTACTTGCGCCGTGGACAGCCGCTGGCTCGAGCGCGATTCCACCATCGTAGATGTCTTCCGCGCCTGGCGCCGCTGGCTGCGCCGCCAAAGGGAACCCCAGTGAACACCTTCGACCACGACGACTTGATGCGCGAAATCGAAAAAATTTCCGCCTCGCCGCCGCCGAAGAAGATTCTTGCGTGGGAGCAAATCCCCTCGCTCAGCGCGCTGCCCGAGGGCCGCGTGGAATGGATTGTCGAAGGGCTGATTCCGGCGGGTGCGGTCACGCTGATGGCCGGAGAAAGCGGCACGTACAAGACGTTTCTCGCGCACTGCCTGGCCCGCGGCGTGGCCGAAGGCAGCGCGTTTCTCGGACGCAAATGCGTCGCGCGCAAGGTGCTCTATCTCGACCGCGAAAATCCGCCCGCGCTGGTCCGCGAGCGCGCCGCACTGCTGCATCTGCCGGCCAGCGACGACCTGAAAATCTGGGGCGCGTGGCTCGACGACCCTCCGCCGCTGCTCGGCGATCCGCGCCTGCTGGAGTATGCCGCCGAGCACAAGCCGCTCATCGTGTTCGACTCCTTCATCCGCTTTCACGAGATGGACGAAAATTCCGCCAACGCCATGGCTCTCGTCATGGGCGCGGCGCGTGCGCTGGCCAATGCCGGGGCCAGCGTCGTCATCCTGCACCACAAGCCCAAGGGCGACGGCTCGCACTACCGCGGCAGCTCCGACATTCGCGCCGGCGTGGACGTGGCCTACGCCGTCTCGCAGGACGCCGACGCCGGCCTCATCAACTTCAAATGCTTCAAGAACCGCCTCGCCCCCGAGTTCGCCCTTACCCTCCGCCCGGAAATTGAATCCAACGGCGATTTCGCGGTGGTGGAAACCCCGGCCGCCAGCGAAAGAAATGGAGAGCTCGCAAAGTTGCAGAAGCTCATCGAGGCGCAGCCCGGCCTGACGCAGAGCGAGCTCGTCGAGCAAAGTGGGCTGGCCCGCGATCGCACGATTCGCCTGCTGAAAGCGAATGAAGGCAAACTCTGGCACACCGAACGAGGCAACGGCCGCGCGCTCAAGTATTACCCTTTAGGCCGCGAGCCTGGTGACGATTCCATGGGTTTGCCGTTTGAGGAAGCAACAGATTCGGTGAACTGAATTCCTGAAGCCCTACCCCTATAGGGGTTAGGGTTTCAGGAATACGGGTACCAGTGCCCGGCACTGCCCGAATTCCTGAATTCCTGAGGCCTTTGGGCACCGGAATTCAGGAATTCAGTTCGGCCACCGTACAAGTGGTAACGTGCTTCGAAAGCAGGTTCAAGAATTAAGAAGCATGCACTAAACTTGACCTTAGGGTACAATTTCAATGTAGGGCTGACTCGCTTGGACTTTTCGGGAACTTTGGGATAAGGTGCAGGTGTCTCTTCTGCCAGAAACGAGGAAGCTGAATGGGCGAAGGTCAAATTCCGGTGTATCAAATTGACTTCCACCGAATGAGCACAGAATTTCTGTGCGCTCGTCCATCCCGGCTTTATGGGTCTGCTCGACTGTTGGACCTCTTTGCCGTATTTTCACTTTTCAATATCAGCAAATCACGTGTTGAAGCAGACTGCCGAGCAACTTTGTCGGATTGGGTTATGGTGGGACGCGACCTAAATTCAGCTGTGGATGCATTAGAGAATGAATTCGACGAAACGCCAAAGCCGTGAGTCGACGTGATAAGTTGAAGCAGCACCAACAGCCAGGAATGCACTCAGCCACAGCCGTAACAACTACACGGATTTCCTCCGGTCCGCTACCGCCCCCAGAAGTCCTCGAGAAATACAACAACGCATTTCCAGGAGCGGCAGAGCGCATTGTGGCGATGGCCGAGCGCCAAAGCGAGCACAGGCAAAAACTCGAAGCTGCAGTGGTGTCCGAGAGCTGCAACGCCCAAAAGCGGGGTCAAATCCTCGGATTTATTCTTGCACTTGTGGTTATTTGCGGAGGATTTGCCTTGATTTGGAATGGCAAGGACGCGATCGGTTTGTCCGCGATCATCAGCAGTTTAGTGTCACTAGTGGCTGTCTTTATGTATGGCCGCAGGCAGCAGAAAAAAGAACTTTCCGACAAAGCCAGTGCATTCGGTCCACAACCGACAACTTAGCGACTGAGGGCGGCGGGACGAGGGATCAATAGAACAGATACTTCCGCCATTTTTCATCCTGGCGGCCGATGAGCCGCATCAGTTGGCGCGAAGTATGGAGGGTGAAGGGCCGCGGGCGGCGTTGCAGGCGCAGGCCGGCCTCTTCGGGCGTGCGATCGCCCTTGCGGTTGTTGCATGCGTAGCAGCAGGCCACCAAGTTTTCCCACGTCGAATGCCCGCCGCGCGAGCGCGGCATTACGTGGTCCAGCGTCAGCTCGCCCGCCGGAAAAATCCGTCCGCAGAATTGGCAGGTGTTGCGGTCGCGCAGCAAAATATTTTTCCGCGAAAGCGCCCGCGTCTGTTGCGGGATGTGCCGGTAGGCCAGCAGACGAATCACTGACGGAATCTTCATCGCCGTGGTCGCCGAGTGCACTTCCTTGTGGTTGTGCTCTTCCGCCTGCGCCACGCCCTTGAGCATCAGGATCAGCGCGCGGCGCACCGCGGTCACGTTGATGGGCTCGAACGTGGCGTTCAGCACCAGCACCGGCTCTTGCAGCACGGACGGCCGCCGCGTCACCGGCTTCACATTCGTCGGCAGCTTTTCCGGCGCCGAGTAGTCGGCGGGAAGTTTCGGCCGAGGCCGCAATCCGTCTTTGGGGATCAGGCTCATGTCCATTCTTTAGATGCTATTCGTGCCCGGCGGGTTCTGCGACCGCTTCTGCCGGAACCGCCAGCCACTCCGGCGCCACGCGCGCCACCGTCAACCCCACCACCCGGCTCGCTCCTGCCTTCCGCAGGACCTGCGCGCAGGCATCCAGGGTCGCTCCGGTGGTGAATACATCATCTACCAGTAATACCCGCAGCTTGTCAATCTTCGTGTCTCCGCGCATGGCATAAGCGCCACGCACCGTCTGCCAGCGCTCTTTGCGCGTGAGCTTCAGTTTGCTGGGCCGCGGCTTCGTGCGCACCAGCAGCACCGTCCGCAGCGGCAGCCCCAGGCGCTTCGCCAGCGGCCGGGCAATCAGCTCCGCCTGGTTGTAACCGCGCTCGCGCAGGCGCGTCGCGTGCAGCGGCACCGGCACCACCACGTCCGCGGCAAACGCTTGCGGGTCGCGCGCCACCATCTCCGCCA
This sequence comes from Acidobacteriota bacterium, assembly GCA_023481105.1. Lineage (GTDB taxonomy): Bacteria > Acidobacteriota > Terriglobia > Acidiferrales > UBA7541 > JACQDE01. Next base: position 43,381 of record JAMCWK010000079.1, read on the forward strand.
GCCGCGCCGCGAACCACGCTCCCAGCGGCGTCACCTCGTGATATTTCAACAGCACAATCGCGCGCACCATCGCGTCGTTGTACGCGGCAAAGCTCCGCGCCAGGTCGAAGCGGTACACTTCGCGCCGGCACAGATGGCACAGTGGCTGCGCCGTGGCCATCGCCACCGCGGAAACGAACGGTCGCCCGCACTTTTGGCACGCCGGGCCCGCCAGTGGCGCGAAGGAATCGAGACACGCGACGCAAATGGGGATGCGGCTCGCCGTCAGCAGCGTCTGCTCGCAAATACGGCACGGCGCGGGAAACACCAGCGAGGCCAGCACATCCAGCGCCTCACCCAGCGCCCCGCGCACACCCGCCATGATATCTCCCAAGCCTGCCACGGCGCAGAAAGCTACCGCTTTTGGTGCGCAATGAAAAGGGAGATTACTGGAAAGTAAGAAATCCGCTGTTGGGTGAGGCCTTACGCATTTTGCGTAAGTTGTTACGCAAAATGCGTAACAGTGACGGCGCCGGCTACAACTGGCCTTGTTCCTGTTTTTCCTGGCAGCCGATGCAGTGGCGGGCCCACGGCACGGCTTCCAGCCGCTTCTGCTGGATTTCTTCGTGGCAGTGGACGCAGTCGCCGAAGGAGCCGTTCTTCATGCGCCCCAGCGCTTCTTCGACTAGTTGCAGCAGGAAGCGGTCATGGTTGGTCTGCCCGAAGAGAAATTCCTTGGTGTAGGAGTTGGCGGCCTTGTCAGCCAGATCCACCGTGGGGTCTTCGTCGGCGGCGCGGCCTTCTTCTTCGGTGCGCGCGATAATCTTCAGCAATTCCTCGCGCTTGGCATCCAGCTTCTTTTTGTAGTAGTCGAGTCTCTTTTTATCCATACCGGCACGCTACAGAGGCCCGTCAAGGGCACCATGCAAAACAGCGAATATACAGAGCGGTGCGGCGATTGTCAAGACGGAGTCGGCGGAGCAGAGTTGCGAGGGTGCGGAGCGGCTGATAGAATCGTGCGTCTGTGCCAGTGATTCGAGCGCGCGCAGTTGTGCGTGTTGTCGTGTGTCTTGCCTGGTTTCCGCAGGAACGGCGGGCAAGTGATGCCCGTGCGGGAGGACGTCCTTGGCCAAATACGATCTTGTGATTATCGGAAGCGGTCCGGGCGGCTACGTGGCCGCCATCCGCGCCGCACAGCTCGGGCTGAAGACGGCGGTGGTGGAAAAAGACGGCTTCCTCGGCGGCACCTGCCTGCACGTCGGCTGCATCCCCACCAAAGTCCTGCTGCATCATGCCGAGATTTATCACCAGCTCAAAAACGCCGCGGAATACGGCTTCGAAGTGAAAGACGTGAAAGTGGACTGGGCCGCCGTGCTGGCACGCAAAGACAAAATCGTCAAAAAGCATTCCAAGGGCATCGAGTTTCTCTTCCGCAAGCACAAAGTGGAAAGCATACAGGGCTGGGGCCGCGTCGCCGGACCCGGCAAGGTGAGCGTCGAGAAGGACGGCAAGACCACGGAAATCGAAACGACCAACATCCTGCTCGCCACCGGCTCGGAAGCGCGCTCGCTGCCCGGCGTGGAGATTGACGGGAAAGTGGTGCTCTCCAACCGCGAAATCCTTTCGCTGAAAGAATTGCCGAAGTCGCTGATCGTAGTCGGCGCCGGCGCAGTCGGCGTGGAGTTCGCCTCCATCTACAAAGAATTCGGCAGCGAAGTGACCCTCCTCGAGATGCTGCCGCGCGTGGTGCCGCTGGAAGACGAAGAAATCTCCGCCGAACTCGACAAAGCGTTTCGCAAAAAAGGCATCACCATCCACACTGGCGCGCTGGTCGAGTCCGTGAAAAAAGACGCCAAGGGTGCAAGCGTCACTTTCAAAGACAAAGACGGCAAGTCGCAGACGCTGGCAGCGGAAAAGGTGCTGATCGCTGTCGGGCGCCGGCCGATGACCGAAGGGTTGAACCTGGAGAAAACGAAAGCAAAAGTCGAGCGCGGGTTTGTGCACGCCGGGCCGTACATGGAGACCGCCGAGCCGCGGTTGTACGTGATTGGCGACATTGTCGCCGGCATGCCGCAACTTGCGCACGCCGCTTCCATGGAGGGAATTGTTGCCGTCACGAAAATGGCCGGCAAGCCAGCGCCGGCACTGGACCGCAACCGCATTCCCAACGCCACGTATTGCGAGCCGCAAATCGGCTCCATCGGCCTGTCGGAAAAAGCGGCACGCGACGCCGGGCACAAAGTGAAAGTGGGCAAGTTCCCGTTTGCGGGGAACAGCAAGGCCACCATCCTCGGCGCGCATGAAGGCTTCATCAAAATTGTTGCGGAAGAAAAATACGGCGAAGTGCTCGGCGTGCACATCATCGGACCCTTCGCAACAGAAATTCTTGCGGAGGCTACGACAGCGTTGCAACTCGAAGCCACCGTGGACGACATGATGTTCATGTCCCACGCGCACCCAACGGTGTGGGAAGCGCTGGGCGACGCGTTCGCGTCCGTGCGCGGAATGTCCATCAACGCGTAGCGTTTGGCGCGCAAAAAAGTTTCTATGAAAGAATGTCTCGTCGTCGAGCTGGGACACATCGGGTATGCGGAAGCGTGCGCGTTGCAGCGGGCGCTCGTCGCTGCGCGAAAAGCGGATTCCATTCCCAACGTGCTCCTGCTGTGCGAGCACCCGCACGTGATTACGCTCGGCCGCAACGGCAAGCGCGAGCACTTGCTGGCCTCGGACCATCTTCTGCGGCAAATGGGCGTGGGGTTTTGCGAGACCGATCGCGGCGGCGACATCACTTACCACGGTCCGGGCCAGGTCGTCGGCTACCCGATCGTGAAGCTCAGCGAAATCCGCCGCGATGTCGCCTGGTACGTGCGCCAACTGGAAGAAACAATGATTCGCACTACGGCCAGTTTCGGTCTGACCGCTTCGCGCATAGCGGGCAAGACCGGAATCTGGGTGCAAGCCGCAGATGCAGGCGAAGAAAAACTGGGCGCTATCGGCGTGCACTTGAGCCGCTGGGTGACGTCGCACGGCTTCGCGTACAACGTCTCCACGGACCTGCGCTACTTCGACCTCATCGTCCCGTGCGGTCTCACCGGCACGCGAGCCACGTCGCTCGAAAAGCTGCTGGGCCGCGCATTGCCCCGCGAAGATGTGGCCGCGCAACTGGTGCGTCATTTTGGGGATGCTTTTGGATTTGCCATGCGCACTGCAACGCGCGAACAGTTGGAACAGTCTTTTGGAGCCCTGAATGAAGTTTCCGCTCACGCGTGAACAGCAACTCGAGCTGTACTACTACATGAAGCTGAACCGGCAGCTCGAGGAGCAAATGGTAAAGCTCTTCCGGCAAAACAAAATTGTCGGCGGGCTGTACTCCAGCATGGGCCAGGAAGCAACTTCCGTGGGCACTGCGTACGCGCTGGAAAAGCGCGATTGGCTGGCGCCCATGATCCGCAACATTGGCGCGCTGCTGGTGAAGGGCTTCCGTCCGCGCGATATTTTCACGCAGCACATGGCGCGGTATACCTCTCCGACCAAGGGCAAGGACGGCACCAGCCATTTCGGGGAATTGAAGAATCTCCACGTCGTTTCACCGATCTCTATGCTGGGGGACTTAATTCCCGTGATGACTGGCGTCGCGATGGCCGGCCGCTATCTGGGGCAAAACATCGTGGCACTGACGTGGATTGGCGACGGCGGCAGCTCCACCGGCGCATTTCACGAAGGCATGGGCCTCGCGGCGTCGCAACGCGCTTCGCTCATCTGCGTGATTGAAAATA